>CAZSDQ010000032.1:0-1845 GCA_964605725.1 uncultured Candidatus Saccharibacteria bacterium | reverse complement strand
CACGGTTTAAATTTAAGTTATCTAATTTCATACACAAAAGAGAATTTTAATATATCCAAGCTAAATGAATTTTCTCAAACTGGGGGTTTTTTAAGAATTGCTCTTTTTGGTTATGGCTTGGTTTTTATCGGACTTTTTTTCTTGTTTTTCATTCCAATATTTATCAAAGTTTTTAAAAGATCAAGTGAGAAAATTAATGAAGTCAGGGTTAAACAAGAAGTTTTTAAATATTCTCTTCCTATTTTAATAATATTTTCATTAATAGCATCTTCTGGGTTAGGAGTTGAGGTTTCGATTAAGTTTTTAATTTTTGCACTTGCTGTTTTGGTGTTTTTATTCGTGAAAAATCTTCAAAGACAGGTTTTTGATTATATTTACTCCGCAAAAGAAAAATTGTTCTTCATTGGCGTTGCCGTTTTTATCATTTTTGCAGGTTTTCTATTTAATTTTAGATCAAAAGGCGATAGTTTTGACTACAAAGAGGAGGATTTGATAGGTGTTACAGATGAGGTGGTTTTTTTACCTTATTCAAAACAGTTAGGGGAGAAAACATTGATGAATGAGTATAACTTCTCAGGGTCCGAGCCTGTTTTCGTTGATAATTATTTGGTTTACGCTCCTAATCATTCAAGAATTGAAAACAAAAATGCTAAAGAATTTAAAAACGAAGGTGTTTTTTATATTCAAAATGGTGATTTGGAAGATATTGTTTTGGCAATTAATTCCAACGTAAGTCTTTCTAACGAATTAAGATCTGAGGAACCTTCAAATTTCTTTAAAATCAAAAATCTTAAAAAGGAATTCGGGAGTTCCGAACCTGAAATTCAAATAACCTTTTCATGTAAAAGGCCAGATATTGGGACCGATAAAATAAAAGTTGATTTTTATTATTTAGAGGAAGGGGTAGTAGGTCATGATGATAAAACTCTTCTTTATTTCCCTGGTTGTTCAAAAATAGGGGAGCCCGAGACTTATAAAGTTAAATTGGAAATACCTTTTACGGATTCTGAATTTTTATTTATAAGATTAGTTGATGTTAATGGTAGTGATATTAAAGATATTGAAATTATTAATGGGGATCAGGTTTATTTACCTGAGTATTTTTCAAAAGGCAGGGGATACGAAATAATTGCTTCCGGTGGTTTAACTACATCTGCAATTGTACCTATTACCAACTATATTTTTGGTGACTCTTATGATCTAAGTTTTGATCTTAATTTAGATGAAGAAAATAAGTTTGATATGTCTGTTCCGATAAACGAGCTAATCAAAGAAGGTAAGTTAAAAGATAGATTTCTGATTTGGTCCACTAAGAAATATCTTCCGGTGAGATTACCATAAGGGAGGGCTGAGCCCGTTCCGGGCTCAGCCCATCCTAGGCTCAGCCCGTTCCGGGCTGAGCCCTTAAAAATCGTGTAAAATAAACTCATGGATTCAAAGAGATTTTTCCAAATAGTCTTTTTATCGTTTTTTATCTTTTTTGGTTCGTGGTTTTTAGTTTATAAAACAAACATCAATAAACTGGCAATCCAATCCGAAGACACAGTTCCCACGATGTTTTTACCAGTTTCTATAATAAATGAAAAAACACTTTATTTAGACTCGTACTACAACATGATGATAGGCAGATATCCTCACCCCGACGATAAACAACAGGTCCGAGGCCTAACTCCCTTTTATTTAAAAAAGATTGGGACCAACTATGCCTCTGCATTTACATTGATAACTGCATTTTTAGCAGTACCTGTTTACTACGTTCCGATAAAGCTTGGTTTAGAAGTAAATTGGGAAAACATTATTCTGCTTTCAAAAGTATCTTCGGCTCTAATAATGGCTTTGTCGGGA
>CAZSDQ010000031.1:0-2643 GCA_964605725.1 uncultured Candidatus Saccharibacteria bacterium | reverse complement strand
TATTATTAAAGATGAGCTATCTGCGGTTGAATTGAAATTAGATCAATTAAAAACAGATATCGAGCAAATTTTACCAAGTGTTCCTAATATTGTTTCAGAAGAAATGCCTGTTGGTAAGGATGAGCATGATAATTTAATTATTAAAGTTTGGGATCCCGTTAAGGGATATATAAAATTTGATAAACCTTTAAAGTACGATGACATCTCATACGCCCCCGAATCCGCTTTTTCTTATAAAGACCATATGGAGCTGGGGGAGAGTTTGGATATTATTGATATAGAGCAAAGCGGAAAAGTTTCGGGAAGCAGATTTTGTTATTTAAAAAAAGAAGCCGTTTTAATCCAGGATGCAATTTCCAATCTTTTAAAAATGGAGTTACAAAAGAGAAATTTTATTCCAATGATTCCGCCTCTTTTAGTTAAAGAAAGGTCTCTTTTTGGGACTTCTCATTTTCCTGAAGGTCGATCACAGGTTTATGAAATTAAAAATGAAAACGTCGAAGATAATAATTCTTTATTTTTAGTCGGTTCCGCAGAGCCCTCTAATTTTTCATATTTTATGGATAAGGTTTTGAAAAAAGAAGATTTACCGACTAAGGTGTACGCTCAAACCACTTGCTTTAGAAGTGAGGTTGGTTCTTGGGGTAAGGATGTAAGAGGAATAAAAAGAGTTCACCAATTTGATAAATTAGAAATGAATTGTGTTTGTACCGAAGATCAGGAAAGAGAGATTTTTGATGAGTTTGTAGAAATTAATGAATGGCTTTTCCAACAATTAAAGATTCCCTATAGGGTGGTCAACAAATGCACGGGGGATTGTGGTTACAACGCTTCATATTTTCAATATGACGTAGAAGCGTGGAGACCTAAAGAAAAAGAATATATGGAAGTAGGTACCGATACAATGACCACTGACTATCAAGCGAGAAGGTTGAATATTAAATATAAAGATAAAGACGGTTTGAAATTTGCCAGGACAGTAAACGATACCGGCGTTGCTTTTGGTAGGGCCATCATTGCATTACTGGAAAATCATCAAAAGGAAGACGGTTCGGTTGAAATTCCGGAAGCGTTATTTCCTTATCTTGATTTTAAAATTATTCTGCCCAAGGTTTAATTATGTTACGATTTATTAAATGAGTGTTTTTGACGGGCTTAAAATGCACAAAATTATTTTTGAAACGGATTCTGAATTAAACGGACGTATTAGAATTGTTGATGTAGGCAGTACTAGAAAAATGGTGGTTGGAAACACTATTCAATCCATTAATCCTGATTCTCCAGCTTGTCCTAAATTATATTGGGGGCAGATGTCAGATTCTATAAAGGAACGTTTTACTGATATACAAAATATTTTAATTTTAGGATTAGGTGGTGGAACTTTAGCACATCTTTTATCAAGAGCTTATCCTGATGTAAATATTACCAGCGTTGAGTACGATGAGGTTATGATTCAGTTAGCCAAGGAGTATTTTTATGTTGATAAGATCCCAAATCATAAAATAATTCACGAAGACGCCTTAAGAATAGTTGTAGAGCCTGAAGAAAATGATATAACTCCCAGTTCCTTGGATTTAGTAGTAGTAGATGTATTGAACGGTGACAAGTACCCTGATCTTGGAAAAACAGGAAATTTTATTTCTGCTGTAAAAAGATTAATCAGACCTGGAGGTCACGTTGTGTTTAGTAGGATATATACTGAATTTTTTCAGGAGGAAGTTAATATTTTTGTAGATAGCTTGGAGAATTATTTTAGCGAAGTAGAAACAGAGGTAGTAGCAGGTTATACAAATTCAGATAATTTATTAATATTCGGAAAGGTTTAAAAAATGCCTTTAATTAAAGCTCTCATTTTAGGAATAGTTCAAGGCTTGACAGAATTCTTGCCCGTTTCTTCTTCAGCACATTTGATAATTTTTCCGGAAATCTTAGGATGGGCGGAGCACTCGTTGTCCTTTGATACCACGCTTCACCTCGGAACATTATTCGCTCTTATTGTTGTTTTTTGGAAAGATATTTTATCAATAATTAAGTCACTTTTTTTGGATATTAAGAAGCATAAAAAATCTTTCAATCACTACTCCTCGAAATCTTGGTTGGCTTTCAAAATTTTTATCGCATCGATACCTGTAGGGTTAGCAGGGCTCTTCTTCGGAGATTTTTTAGAAAATAAATTTAGAGGAATTTGGTTCGTAATTATATTTTTGTTAGTGGGAACTCTTATAATGTACATTGCTGAAAAAAGATTTAAAAAAAGATTGATTGTTAAGGATGAAATATCCGTCGGTAAGAGTTTTAAAGTAGGAATTTTTCAAGCTTTAGCTCTTTTACCTGGTATATCGAGGTCGGGTTCTACCATTTCCGGAGGTATGTTCTTTGGACTAAGTCGGAAAGAGGCTGCCAGGTTTTCTTTTTTGCTATCAATTCCCGCGGTCTTGGCCGCAGGAGTTTCTCAAATTATTTCGTCTCTGGATTATTTAAATATGGCGGAAATCGCTCCGATGATGGTTGGTTTTTTTTCAAGTTTTTTAGTCGGTATAATAGCAATCAATTTTATGATGAAGTTTGTTAAAAACAACAAGCTTTACCCTTTTATATTTTACAGATTAGGTTTAGCGGTATTTTTAATAATCTTATTCTACA
>CAZSDQ010000030.1:0-2847 GCA_964605725.1 uncultured Candidatus Saccharibacteria bacterium | reverse complement strand
GCAATTAACCGTCACGGCTTAGCAAGCCGCTGCATTACCACTCTGCCAACCCTCCATACAAAGCTAAGTGATACGTTGATATTATACCAGCTAAAAGATTTTTTAAAGTTTTTTACTCAAAGCAAAACATTTGACATCTAAAGCACCGTTTTCAAACAAAACCTTAGAAGCCTCTAGAAAAGTCGCCCCAGTAGTGCAAATATCATCGACAAGAACAACCCTCTTTCCTTCCACCTTTCTATCAGCCACAAAAGCATCCTTTACGTTTTGAAATCTCTCTTCTCTGGAAAGGCTGTGCTGAGCATGTTTATCCTTTATTCTATTTAAAATAGAAGTATCCACCAAAATATTAAATCTTTTTGCGAAGATCTTCGCGATAATATCTGCCTGATTAAATCCTCTTAAATTTTCCTTTTTCTTACTAACTGGGATTGGAACAACAACAAAATCATTAAAAGAATAGCCCCACTCGTACACAATGTTCACACCTTCAAACGAAAGCCTTTTTAGGCAAGAAAAAAGCCGGGAAGAGTATTTAGACAGTCTTATGCACTCCCTTACGTTTTTTTCATAAATAAAAGGACAAACAATCTGAGTAGGATAGGTCAGCCTACTATTCAAGGTTCCAAACGTGTCTTTTTCAGAAGTAGAAGCATCTTTTAACTTGTTTTCATAATTACCAGGGTTATTGCCAAACTGTGGGGTTAAAAAGTGATTCTGATGAGTGTAACCATTATCAGATGGTCTATCACAGATTAAACACCTCTGTTCCTGCATTAAAGAGCAATTTGATATGCAATTCTCGCAAAAAACATCACCCAAAGCACCGCAGAACACACATCTTGGAGGAAATATTGCATTAATTATCTTTTCCATAAGTTATCCACATAGGTTAATTTATTGTCATGACTGGGTTTAACACACTGTTGTCTTATAGTTTAAACATCAATCAAACCTGTAGTTATTATATAGAACGGAAAATATTGGGGAAGACATGAATTTCTACTTTTGATAGAAAATAAAAATTACCCCTGGGAAATATCTTTCGCAGGGGTCAAAGATTATCTATCGTCCAATACTTCTTCAAGCGCGGACACGGGTTGGTGTCGATATTTGTCGTAAGCTACTATTATCTCGGGGTATCCTGGAACTACGTCTTTCCAAAAGGAAATTCTGTTTGATTTTTTTTCAATGTAGGTTCCGGTACCTTCTTGAATAGCCCTTGTAATGTCAACTCTCATTTTTTCGGTGCAAACAACACCAAACCTTTCGAGAATTCTATTTTTGAAATGTTCTTTCTGAGCATTCTTTTTTGTCTAAGTTTTTTTCTTCTTTTTCTAAAGTTAACAACATAAACAGGCACCTCACTCCTTTCTCTTAGTTTTATTTATTCTTAAATACCATTTTTTGAATAGTTTTTAAAGAAGCAGGCTAAAAACTTTACAAACTAAGACTTTTTAAGCATAATTTTCTTATGTCTATTACAAACAGGGAAAAGGTTGAGCTTATTGATAGAAGATATCTAGAATTTAAAATTAGAATGGCGGAGTTAAAAAAACAAAGATTTGAAGCAATAATTGAATATAGAAAAGCAATAGACGGAGAAAAATTAAGAAGAATACGGGCTGGAGTTTATTATTAAATTATTATGACTAATGTTTCAGGAATACCAAAAATCGAAACCCCCAGCACACCACAGATTAATGAAGCAGCAGAAATAACCGAAGGAATCAACAATATTGACGAGAGAGGTAGCTCAATCGAAACCGACGGATCACCGGACTTACGGATAGAAGACATGACTGATGAAAAAGTTCGGAATATTGCTGAGACAAGAAAAACCGATGGCTTAATGCTGGCAGAAAAAACATTAAGTCCTATGGATTACGAGAAAGAAGTACTTAACGAAGGCAAAGAGCTAGGTGTCCTCCCAAGTGATTCTTATTATAAAGAAGTTCAGGAAAAAATCATAGACGCCACAGAAAAATATATAGAGGATGTAGATAAAATCCAAAATTACGTCGATGAAGAAATTTCCAAGAAAACCGAAGAGACACCAGAAGATACGGTTGAAAACAAGGAAATAGAAGAAATAAATATTCAAGAAGAAGCCAGGTGGTGGGGATTTACAGACGATAAAAAGTTCAGTCCTGAAACCCAGACATTGGTTGAGAACAATCCTGACCTTAATGATTTATTAAAAGACTTTTCTCCCGAAGAACAAGAAATATTTGAGGAAATGTATCACAAAATTTTCGACACCTTACCTCCTGAAGAAAAAAACAGACTACTCGAGGAGAAAAATATAATAAACAACATTCTCAAGCAAGAGACTGAAAAAGATAACGCAGAAGAATTTAGAAAACTAATGATAAGACTTGCAGTAAAAGTATCTGTTAAGGTTGCGGTTACAATTCTGAAAAATATTCAAAAAAGTTCGGAGAGTAAGGCAGCTAAAGTCACCTGCGGCACTTTGGCAGATTTATTGGAAGCGGGCGGAAAAGAATTCGACAAGGCTTACACAGGAGAAGTAAACCCCGAAGATCTTACAATTGCATTGAGAAATCATTTTTTTGAAAAGGCTTAACAAAACAAATCTTATCACTGGCAGGGATGGCGGGAGTTGAACCCACGTTCTAATACATTTTCACACAATTTCTACAAGTTTATCCAAAACTATATCTTAAGAAAGCAGGTGTTTTGAAAAACCCTTTACGCTTTCTGCAGGCCTTTGTTTGAGCTTTTGCTCTCGGTAAATTGAAACGGCCACTTCCAAATCACCTCATCTAGGCTTTATTAGACTAAGACGGAAACTTTCCTAGAAAAATTCCCGGTGTCTGTCTTAGG
>CAZSDQ010000029.1:0-2870 GCA_964605725.1 uncultured Candidatus Saccharibacteria bacterium | reverse complement strand
TATTTGTGGATGTTCAAAATATGTACTATTCCGCAAAGAATCTCTACGGAGCAAAGGTAGATTTTGGGAAAATACTTTCTACCGGAGTGGCAGGAAGAAGATTAGTTAGGGCTTTTTCATATGTAATTAGAGCTGATGTTGGAGCTGAAAAAGATTTTTTTGAAGCTCTCCAAAAAATCGGCTACGAAGTTAAGGAAAAAGACCTTCAAGTATTTTTAGGCGGTTCAAAAAAGGGAGATTGGGATGTTGGTCTTTGTATGGATGTTGTTAGAATGGTTCCGAAAATGGATGCGATGGTTTTGGTTTCCGGTGATGGTGATTACACCGAGCTTTTGGAGTACGCAAGAAGCCAGGGTGTGAGAACCGAAGTTATAGCTTTTGGAAAAACATGTTCCAGCAAACTTCTTAATGAAGCGGATTTCACGGTTGACATGGATAAATCTCCTGAAAAATTTTTGATTGGTAAATTTTCAAAACCTAAAATTCCGTTTATTAAGGATAATAAAAATAATGAATCCCTTGAAAAAAGTGACTAATCTTTCGCTTTTTAATAATTTCAAAAACATTAACATTGGGAAAATTAAACCTTACGTATATTCTTTTTATCTAGTTTTAATAATATCCATTTTCTACAACTTGTATTACGGAAAAAGAATTATCCCCGGTGTTACGGTGGCGGGAATTAACGTAGGTGGTATGACTTTTGATAAAGCTAAAGAATCTTTACAAGAAAAAGAAAGTCATATTTCAGAAAACCTTTCATTTAAAGAAGGCTCGAAAGTATTTCTCGTTAAGGGAGATGAGATAGAACTTGAATATGATTGGGAAACCTCTGTTGTTTCGGCTTTTGAAGTCGGTAGATCGGGAAATATTTTTATTGATACTAAAGATAAAATAGCAGGCTTATTTAGAAAAATTAATATTCCCGCCTCCTACACTTATGACGAGGATTCCTTAGGAATTAAAATATCCGTTGTAAAAAATGAAATAAATATAGAACCAAAAAACTCTGCTTTTATAAAAATAGATGGTGTATTGAGTGTTTCTGATTCTTCCGAAGGATTAAAAATACTGGAAGATGAGTTCTATGAAAAAATAATTTCATCTTTTAATAACTTGGATTTTTCTGATTTTGATATTCCTGTCGAGGTCGTTGAACCTGAAATTAAAAAAGCTGATGCAGATAAATTTTTAAGCATTGTAGAAGGGGTGATTTCAAAAGATTTGGAGATTAATTTTGGTGATAAAAAATGGAAACTGGATTCGGATAGAATTTTAAAATTAATTGAAATATACAAGGATGAAAAGGATTCTAATGTCAAATTAAGACTTAATGAAAGTGAACTAAGAAAATTGTCAGGAGAGTTAGCATTAGAAGTAAATCAATCTCCTAGAGGGAAGGTAATTTCAACCGACGGTGATAGAGTAACCGAATTTAAAATTATTTCAGAAGGTAAAGAATTGGATGAAAATAAATTTAAGAATGATTTACAATCTTCGATTTTTAACATTAGGGAAGCAGTTACCTTAACGGTAAATGTCGTAAATGATTCCAATGACAAAAATAAATATGGAATTATAGCCTTAGTTGGTGAGGGGACTTCTCATTATGCCGGTTCTATAAAAAGTAGAATTCACAATTTAACATTGGCAGCTGAAAATACCAGCGGGGTTCTTGTTCCACCGGGAGGAATATACTCGATGAACGATTCGGTCGGTCCGATTGATTATCAACATGGTTTTCAATCAGCTTACATAATAAAAGGTGGCAGAACTGTTCTTGGGGAGGGCGGGGGAGTTTGTCAAACTTCCACAACTCTTTTTAGAGCTGTACTGAACTCCGGGCTTCCGGTGATTTCCCGTTACCCCCATGCTTACAGAGTAGGTTATTATGAGCAGGATTTGCCTGTTGGTTTTGACGCTGCCATTTTTCAACCTTCGTGGGATTTTAAATTTAAAAATGACACTAAAGCTTATATTTTGGTTCAAGCTTACGCAAACATTGAGGAAAATAGTTTAACCTTTAAACTATACGGAACCCCTGATGGAAGAAAGGTAGAGATTTCCGAGCCAATAGTATCAGGTCAAACACCTCCTCCAGCCTCTGTGTACGAGGATGACCCGACATTACCAAAAGGTGTGGTTCAGCAAGTGGATTATGCAGTGTGGGGTGCAACCTCTGTTTTTACAAGAACAGTAAAAAGAGGAGATGAGGTTTTATATAACGATACTTTTACGAGTAAGTATCAACCTTGGAGAGCTGTATTTAAAGTAGGTACAAAAGAGTAATTTTATTCTTTAACCGATTCCAAACTTACCACCGTACCGTCATTTTTTTCAGTTGTCAAAACTATATTTACCGTTTCACTATCTTTTCTAAACGAAATTGTTGTAGTTTCTTCAGTTGATTTTTCATTTACATTATTCCAATTTTTTTGAGTATAAAACTTTTTATAAAACTCAACCGTATCATCTAAACTTTCTTTAGTGGTAAATGTAGTTTGAGTAGTGTTTAAAGTTTTATTAGTGCCAATCTTCACAGCATCCGAAGGATAGGGGAAATCATCAGTATTTATGTTTCTAAGTCCTTTTACTTCAGGAATTTTTTTTAATGCCTTAGGTTGATATTTTGAAAAGTAAAAGTAAGTTAATGAGAACATTCCCATTAATAGTAAAAGGCTTATTAATATTACTGCCGGTTTTTTAAACATTACTGACATTATACTTTTTAAAGTGATTTTTAACAAAATGTGTTTGTTATATCTTGTGTTTTTGGTAAAATAATCGGTGAAAATGGCCCCATCGTCTAACGGCCAGGACGGCGGATTCTCATTCCGTAAATCGGGGTTCGATTCCCCGTGGGGTCACCA
>CAZSDQ010000028.1:0-2884 GCA_964605725.1 uncultured Candidatus Saccharibacteria bacterium | reverse complement strand
GATCTCCTTCCAAAGCTTTTAACGCGGATCCTTTTATTATAGGAGTGGTATCTCCGGGGAATCCGTATTTATTTAATAATTCTCTAATTTCAAGCTCAACTAAGTCCAAAATTTCTTTATCCTGGACCATATCACATTTGTTCATAAAAACTACCATTGCAGGAACGTTAACCTGTCTGGCCAACAAAATATGCTCTCTTGTTTGAGGCATAGGTCCATCAGGAGCTGAAACTACAAGAATTGCACCATCCATTTGCGCAGCTCCTGTAATCATGTTCTTGATGTAGTCTTTGTGACCCGGAGCATCTATATGTGCGTAGTGTCTCTTTTCGGTCTCATACTCTACGTGAGTGATGTTAATTGTTATACCTCTTTCTTTTTCTTCAGGGGCATTATCAATTGTGTTAAATTCCCTGTAAGAAGCCATACCCTTATCGGCAAGTACTTTTGTAATAGCCGATGTTAAGGTTGTCTTACCATGGTCAACGTGACCTATGGTACCGATATTTAAATGTTCTTTATTTCTTACGAAATCAGTCATTTTAAATTTCCTTTCGATAAATAAATTACTTTTTTAGATCACGTTATTCTGTACGCTTGCGAATGTTCTTCTTTTTAACAAAGAACCCTCGCTTTCGTCCGGAACAACGTCACCTAAAGCTCAAAACAATTACATAAGCAAGTGATAGTTAATCAAATTAAATTAAAAAAATCAATACTTTTAGCGCTGTTACAAAAAATCAGTGCCTAATACTATCCTTTGCCAAGGTCTGCGCTATGTTTGACGGAACCTCTTCATAGTGGCTGGGCTCCATAACAAAAGACGCTCTACCCTGAGTCATACCTCTTAATTCTGTTGCGTATCCAAACATCTCGGCTAAAGGTACTTTTCCTAAAATTATTCTTGCATTACCCTTTTGTTCAGTGCTTTCAATCTTACCTCTTTTAGAAGATAAGTTTCCGATAACATCACCCATAAACTCTTCCGGAGTAATTACTTCAACCTTCATGATAGGTTCTAATAAGAATGTGTCCGCAGCTGTTTGAGCAGCTCTCATAGCTTCTATTGCAGCCATCTTGAATGCCATTTCCGAAGAGTCTACTTCATGAAAAGATCCATCAAAAAGTGTAACCTGAAAATCGACCAAAGGATAACCTGCAATAACTCCGCTTTCAGCTGCTTCCTTGATACCTTTTTCAACAGCCGGAATATATTCCCTAGGAATTGAACCTCCGACAATTTTATCTACAAACTTCAAGCCCTCACCCCTTTCCAAAGGTTCTACTTTTAGGTATACATGGCCGTACTGACCTCTACCACCTGATTGCCTAATATACTTACCTTCCTGCTCAACAACTTTTCTAATAGTCTCTCTGTACGCAACTTGGGGTTTTCCTGTGTTGATTTCGAGATTAAATTCTCTTCTCATTCTATCGACAATAATATCTAAGTGAAGCTCGCCCATTCCGTACAGTAGAGTCTGTCCGGTTTCAATATTTGTTTTAATTTGTAAAGTAGGATCCTCCTCAAGGAATTTCTTAATTACTTGAGACATCTTATCTCTATCTGCTTTGGTTTTAGGTTCAATAACTATTCCGATAACCGGCTCTGCGAAACTAATCTTATCTAATAAAATTTTATGTTCTTCGTTGCAGAGTGTGTCACCTGTGGTAGCTTCAAGACCAACTCCGGCTGCAATCTCACCTGCCAAAACTTCTTTTATTTCTTCTCTGTGATTTGCGTGCATTAATAAAATTCTTCCAAGTCTTTCCTTTTTACCTGTTGTTGAATTGTAAACATAAGAACCGGCGGTTATTTTTCCTGAATACACTCTAATATAAGTTAACCTACCAACGTAAGGGTCTGTTTGGATCTTGAATGCCAGTGCTGCCAAAGGTCCGTCAATATCTGAACTAAGGGAGATTTCCTCACCTGTATCTGAATTTATCCCTTTTATATCAGGGGTATCTTTAGGTGAGGGAAGATATTCAATAACACCATCCAGAACTTTTTGAACTCCTTTGTTTGATAGAGAAGCACCACAAAAGATCGGGTACAATTCCGCTTTAACTGTCATTTTTCTAATAGCTTTTTTAATTTCTTCAATAGTGAGCTCCCCGCCGTTCAAATATTTTTCAATTAAGGAATCATCTGATTCAGCAACTCTTTCAACTAAAATAGATCTGTATTTTTTAGCATCTTCTAAGTAATCTTGGGGAATATCAAACTCTTCTACCTTCTCACCTCCGGATCCTTCGAATTTGTAGGCTTTCATCTCAATTAAATCTATAACAGCTTCAAAACCGTTTTCTATTCCGATTGGAATTTGAACAGCAAATCCTTTTTTGGTTAATTTTTCTGCAACGGAGTTTACGGACATAAAAAAGTCACCACCAACTTTATCTAATTTATTTACAAAAAATAACAAGGGGACATCATATTTTTGAGCTTGTCTAAAAACAGTTTCAGACTGAGGCTCGACACCCTGTGAGCCGTCCAAAACAATAACCCCTCCGTCCAAAACTCTTAGTGATCTTTCAACTTCTGCAGTGAAATCAACGTGTCCGGGAGTATCAATAATATTTATTCTATGATCTTTCCAGAAACAAGTAGTGGCAGCCGATTGAATAGTAATTCCTCTTTCTTTTTCCTGAGCCATCCAGTCCATTTGAGTGTTACCTTCGTCAATATCACCAATCTTATGAGATTTTCCTGTATAAAAAAGAATTCTCTCAGTAGTGGTGGTCTTGCCGGCATCAATATGGGCAATAATTCCAATATTTCTAATTTTCTCTAAAGGATATTTTTTATCAGCAGTGTCAGACATATTTAAAACCTTGCAAAATGAGCGAAGGCTCTGTTTGCATCCGCCATTCTATGAAC
>CAZSDQ010000027.1:0-4552 GCA_964605725.1 uncultured Candidatus Saccharibacteria bacterium | reverse complement strand
TTTAAAACCTTGCAAAATGAGCGAAGGCTCTGTTTGCATCCGCCATTCTATGAACGTCATCCCTCTTTTTAATAGCATCACCAATGTTTTGATAGGAGTCGTTCAAAACTTCATATAATTTTTCTACCATTGGTTTTCCTTTTTTTGATTTTGCAGCATCAACTATCCATCTTATTGCTAAAGCCTCAGCTCTATCATGCTTTAGAGGCATCGGGACCTGATAGGTTGCTCCTCCAACTCTTTTGGATCTAACTTCTTGTTGTGGCATTACATTTTTTACTGCCTGCTCAAACATTCTTAAACCTTCTTTTTCATCCTGATTTAGTTTTTGGATAGATCCGTAAACAATACTTTTTGCTAAACTTTTTTTACCTCTTTCCATAACGGTATTTATTGTTCTGGCAACAACTTTAGATTTATAAATTGAATCGGGCGTTAATGCCCTTTTTTTGGCTCTTTTACCTCTCATTCTTTTTTCTCCTTAACTTTCCTCGTCCCATAAATTGATCTTGATGATTTTCTTTTATCAACTCCCGCGAGGTCAGCAGTTCCTCTTACAATTTCATATTTTATACCCGGAAGGTCTTGGACTTTACCACCCTTTACAACAACAACGGAGTGTTCTTGAAGGTTGTGCCCTTCCCCGGGAATATAAGCGGTTACTTCTCTTTTGTTTGATAATCTCACTCTTGCCACTTTTCTCAAAGCAGAATTAGGCTTCTTAGGCGTCTGTGTTCTGACTAACAAAACAACTCCTCTTTTTAAAGGACTGTTTCTCTTCGAAATAGTTTTTCTTTTTGTATTGAAAACTTCTTTCAAAGCCGGCGTACTTGCCTTCTTTACTTTTTTCTTTCTGCTTTTTCTTAATAATTGATTTATTGTTGGCATTTTTAATTTACCCTTGCTCTCTCTCCGGTAGGAATTAACCTTCCAATGATGACATTTTCTTTCAAGCCCATCAAGTAGTCAACCTTACCAGAGCAAGCGGCTTCGGTCAATACAGTGCTTGTGTGTATAAAAGACGCTGCTGACATCCAGCTATCTGTATGTAAAGCAGCTTTAGTAATACCTAACATCACTAATTTACCTGTAGCCGGGGTACCTCCGCTGGCAACAACTCTTTCTGTCTCCTCATCAAATCTTGCTCTTGTGGTAAGCTCCCCAACCATAAATTCTGTGTCACCCGCGTCTTCAATTTTTACATGGTTAAACATTTGTTTAACAATAACTTCTAGGTGTTTGTCATTGATAGTAACTCCTTGAGAAGCGTAAACTCCTTGAACTTCTTCGATGACATATCTTTTTGTCTCATCAACTCCGACTGTTCTATAAAGGTCACTTAAGTTCAAGTTACCACTAGTTAATTTTTGACCCCTTCCAACTGTATCTCCATCTTTTATTAAAATTTCTTCAATAGGGTCAATGTTATATTCAACAACCTGATCTCCGGGGTCCGAAGGTATTACGACTATTTTTCTTTCGTCACCATTTTTTTCAATTCTTGCTGTACCTGAAATCTCACTCATAACTGATAAAAATTTAGGAGCTCTTGCCTCTACTAACTCCTCAACTCTTGGTAAACCTTGAGTAATATCTTTTCCGACAATACCGCCGGAGTGAAATGTCTTCATGGTAAGCTGTGTTCCAGGCTCTCCGATTGATTGAGCAGCTGCAACTCCAACAGCAGTTCCTACTCTAACCATTTTTCCTGTCATTAAATCAGAACCGTAACAAGTGGCGCAAATTCCTCTTCTGGTTTCACAGTGCATAGGTGATCTGATTATTATTTTTTCAGCTCCTGCTTTCTCAATTTCCGCTACATCTTTATCTGTTAAGAAAGTACCGGCTGTAACTATTATTTTATCTCCTACCTTAACATCTTTAGCTAACACTCTTCCTACAACTCTATCTCCGAATGTTTGAAGAAGTGTTCCCTTTCCAACAATCATTTCTCTACCTTCAGTGGTTCCACAATCTTCTTCTCTTACTATGACGTCCTGGCTAACATCCACTAATCTTCTTGTTAAATAACCTGCGTCAGCTGTTTTTAAACCCTTATCAACTAATCCTTTTCTAGCACCTCTTGAACCTACAAAATACTCTAAAGCTGACAAACCAAGTTTAAAGTTTCCAAATATTGGAATTTCGACAATTTTACCTGTAGGATCGTTAATTAATCCTTTCATACCGGCCAATTGCTTAACCTGGTCTCTCGAAGCTTTAGTAGATCCCGATTTAACTAAAATCTTAACAGGGTTGTCTTCTTTCAAGTTATCCCAAACAACATTATCAAGATCAGCAATTATTTTATTCCATATATCTTCCTTTTGTTTTCTTACTTCAGATTTTGTTATAAGACCTCTTGCAAAATAACCGTCTACACCCATAACTAATTTCTTACCTTCGTCAATCATCTTCACTCTTTCGGCGGGGATATCAATATCAGACAATGAAACTGACTGACCGCAGATAGTACCGTATTTTAATCCGATATTTTTAATGTCATCTATTAGTTTAACTGCGACTTCATTAGGCTCTTCCTTCAAAACTTTGGTCAGCAAATTTGTCACTCTCTTCTTGTCCATCGGTTCGTTTATGTAGTCAAAACCCTCAGGTAAACATTTGTTAAAAATAATTCTTCCAATAGTTGTTTCTTTAATCTCATTACCGACTCTTACTTTTGTTAACTGTCTTAAATCAACTTCTTTTTTAACTTCCATTGCATACATTAACTCTGTCTCTCCGAAAAACACCTTATTTAACATTGGAAGCTTCTCATCAATGGATGTTATGTAGTAAACACCAAATAACATGATGTTAGAAGGAATTGATATTGGTGATCCACTTGAAGGATTTAAAAGATTATTAGTTGAAATTAAGATGTTCTTTGCTTCGTCGATAGCTTTATCAGTCAAAGGAACGTGAACAGCCATTTGGTCTCCGTCAAAGTCTGCGTTGTAACCCTTACAAACACAAAGGTGTAATTTTATTGCGTTACCTTCTACAAGTTTTGGATAAAAGGCCTGAATACCTAATCTCCAAAGTGTAGGAGCTCTGTTTAAAAATACCGGGTGACCATCAACAACTTCCTCCAAAATATCCCAAACCTCGGGTACTCTGGTGTCTAAGTAGAACTTTGCACTCTTTACATTAGGAGCATAACCTCTTGCTAATATTTCTCTTAAAACCATTGGTTTAAACAACTCTAAGGCCATTTCTTTAGGAATTCCGCATTCATTTAATTTCAAATCAGGGCCGTTGATAATAACTCCCCTACCTGAATAGTCGACTCTTTTTCCAAGTAAATTCAATCTGAAAATACCTTGTTTACCCTTTATCATATCGGCAAGTGATCTTAACTCCTTACCTCGGGTGTTTGTTCTGGCTTTTTTCTTCCTTTTCGAAGCATCAAATAGAGCATCCACAGATTCCTGCAACATTCTTTTTTCATTTCTTACGATAATCTCAGGAGCACCTAAATCTAAAAGTCTCTTTAATCTGTTATTTCTGTTTATAAGTCTTCTATACAAATCGTTTAGGTCTGATGTAGCAAATCTTCCACCATCAAGCTGGACCATAGGTCTTAAGTCCGGCGGTATGACAGGAATTACTTCCATAATCATTCTTCCCGGAGTAACACCAGATCTTCTAAATCTTTCAACTACAACTAATCTTTTAGCAATTTTTTGAGCTCTTTGACCCTTTGCTTTAGTAAGCTGTTCTCTTAGTTGTTCAGACAAAACATTAAGATCCATTCTGTCTAAAATTACTTTAAGAGCATCTGCACCAATCTCAAGTTTACAAAATTTATCTAAATAGGAGATGAGTGTGATGTACTCGTTTTCGGAAATTACTGAGTTTATGTCCACACTTTCAATCTTTTTTTGAATTAATTTAAATTTTTTCTCTTGCTCTTCTACTTTCTTCTCGTAAACAGAGGTTATTTTTTGAATCTGTTGTCTGATTTTTAGTTCTTCTTCCTTAGCTTTCATCTCATCGTTCGTCTTTTTCAAATCGTCGATCTCTTTGTTCAGTGCTTTGACTTGATCCTCAATCTCCTTTTGAAGAGATGCTTTGGTCATTTCTAAATCTTTTCCAATCTGAGAAACTGCTTTTGTTTTACTTTTCTCATCGATTTCCGTTACGATAAATGAAGCAAAATACACTACAGATTCAACATTTCTAGGAGTTAGATCGAGCAAAAGCGCCATATTCGAAGGAATACCCTTAAAAAACCAGACATGCGCTACCGGAGAAGCTAACTTAATGTGACCCATTCTTTCTCTTCTAACTCTGTTATGGGTAACTTCGACTCCGCATTTATCACAGATTACACCTTTGTATCTTATTCCTTTAAATTTTCCGCAATAGCATTCGTAGTTTTTTGAAGGTCCAAAAATTCTTTCGTCAAAAAGACCATCTCTTTCGGACTTAAAAGTTCTATAGTTAATAGTCTCAGGTTTGGTAACCTCCCCATAGGACCATTCTAAAATATTTTCAGTTGATGCAAGGTAAATTCTAAGTGCATCAAAATCTTTTAATTTATTAATAT
>CAZSDQ010000026.1:0-4811 GCA_964605725.1 uncultured Candidatus Saccharibacteria bacterium | reverse complement strand
GTCCTGTCACCCCGACCAGAAAACTGGCAAGCAGACCTTTAGGTTTGATTGGCAGTTTTTTGTATCAACCAGCCTTATTTTCTAATTAAAGTTTAATTAATCACAAATACAAATCTCAAGAATCTCATCAATACGTTGTTTTTGCACTATATTGTATACTGAAAATAATATAAGAAAGGAGGAGAAAATGAGAGGTTTAAGAATAAGACTTACAAGTTTTTTATTACCACCCCTTCCATCATGGATATTTATTAAGTATGGTAAGTATAAAAAACTAAAACACTGGGCGAATGCAGGTTATTACGGTTCGGGAGGAAGTATAAAAGCAGCCATAGAATATATTGAAAAAAAAGTAAAAGAAGCTGAAGAAGATAGAGAGCGTAATGGGTAAAAAATCAAAATCCAAACGCTCTCTAAATTTTATAACTAACACCTAAGAAAATTTTTTCCCAAAAAATAACATAGACTAATTGATTCGAATTATATATAATGTCCAAGTGGAACAAACTTATGATGCAATCATAGTAGGCGCCGGCCCAGCAGGAATGTTCGCATCTTTAGAGTTGGTTAAGAAAAACCCTACTCTAAAAATAGCCCTTTTTGACATGGGCTCTAGAATTGAAAAAAGAAATGAGAACGATATTATGTCGGGTTTCGGAGGCGCTGGGACTTACTCTGACGGGAAACTACACTTCACACCTAAACTATCTCACGAAAGAACTTTTCACCTTATCAAACCTGAAGACTACCAGCAAATTTTAAATGAAATAGATGAGACTTTTATGTCTTTTGGAGTAACCTCTGAAGAATACCCAAAAAAAAGATACGATGTTGAGATGATGGTAGAAGAGGCACAGAGGCAAGACATTGAACTTATTGTAAGAAGAACCAAACATGTAGGTTCGGATAATCTTAAAAATGTTATGAAAAAATTTCAAGATGAGCTGGAGAATAAAGGAGTTGTATTATTTGACAATACGGAAGTTAAAGATATTTGTGTAGAAGATGGAAAAATTAGTGGGATAAAAACAGATAAAGGTATTTTTTATGCAAACAAAATTTTAATAGCACCGGGGAGAGTTAAGGCAAGATGGTTCCAAGAAATTTGTTCTAAATACAATATAGAATATTTGTACGATATGGTAGAAGTTGGGGTGAGAGTGGAATTTCCAGCTGGGGTTATGAAAAGATACGCAGATAATCTTTATGAAATAGTGTTAAAGGTCAGAACAACTACTTTTGACGATATTGTTAGAACTTTCTGCTCATGTCCAAATGGATATGTAGCAAGAGAAGATTATCAGGGTTACGTCTGTGTTAACGGGTACTCTAACTCAGACCACACATCAATAAATTCTAATTTTGCACTGGTTTGTGAAGTCAATCTTACGGAGCCTGTAGAAAACTCTATTGCCTACGCACAATCTATTGCAGAACTTGCATCAACCATAGGAGGTCAAAAACCAGTTTTACAAAGACTAGCAGATTTAAAAAAGGGTCGAAGAAGTACATGGAGAAAAATTGAAAAATCTCTTGTAAAGCCATCTTTAATTGACGTAACGCCGGGGGATGTTTCGATGGCTCTGCCTCATAGAATAGTAGTAAATATATTAGAAGCTTTAGAAAAGTTAGACTCGGTTATGCCTGGGATAAACTCAGGGTCAACTCTTTTATATGCACCGGAAGTAAAATTCAGATCCTCGAAGATAAAAACCACTCCGGGGATGGAAACCAGTGTAAAAGGTTTATTTGTTGCTGGAGATGCTTCGGGTATGGCAGGATCTATAACTGGGGCTGCAGCCACAGGCATTATGGCAGCGAGAGGAATTCTTGGGCTAAGATAGTTCTATTCGTTTCTTTTTACCAACCCTTACAGGTTTTTTAAATCAAGTAAATCTTCATTTTCCATCTTTTTTGTGTATTATATAAAACGTTCCATAAAGGAATTAGTTTTTAAATCAAAACTAAATCAGAAAAGGAGAGAAAAATGGATAAGATTGTTGATAAAGGTGCAACTGTTATTGTTGATGCTTTTTGGGGAGATGGAGGTAAGGGAGCTGTAGGAGCCTGGATGGCTTATCTTTTAAACGCTAAAATGGCCTTAAGAGGGTGCGGAGGACCGGGAGCAGAACACGGAATTTTCTTTCAAAACAAATACATAAAAACAAATCAGCTCCCCCTTAGCTTTTTAATACAAGGATGTAATATTGGGATAGGTCCTGGAACAGCTGTAGACCCTGTCAAACTTTTTGAAGAGATAGAAAGGTTCGAGCTTGGTCCAGAACATATAACAATTGACCCGAGATGTCCAATTGTTACTCACGAACACATCCGCCTTGAGAAAAAAAGTGCAAACATGAAAAAAATTGGGAGCACTTTTAGCGGGATGGGAAGATGTATGTCCGATGCAGTCTTGCGTACGGCAATTTTAGCAAAAGATGTTCCTGAGTTAAAACAATATATCGGAGATGTTCCAAGCCTGGTAAACGAAATTGCGTCAAAACAAAATGTTATTTTGGAATCAAGTCAAGGCTTTGGGTTATCCAGATATTTTGGTTTTGATAACTTTGTTACATCCGTGGATGTCACAACGGGATCAGTGATTGCGGGAGTTGGATTTGACTGGAGGCTTGTTAAAAAAGTCGTACTGGTAGTAAAAGCCCTTCCTACAAGAGAGGGTACGGGACCGATGGGAGATGTCGATGAATTTACACCTGAAGAGATGAAAAAACTTGGTATTGCTGAAACAAGCTCCATCGTCAACCTTGAAACTGGAAAAACTCAAATTCGAAGAAAAGCCAAAAGTATTGACTGGGACATATTAAAAAAAGCAGCGATGGTAAACGGGGCGACAGAAGTAGCTCTCACATTCGCTGAGCACTATGATCCAGAGGTAAATAATGCAACTAGATGGTGTATGTTGACAAAAAAAATCCTAGGACTAATCAAAAAAATTGAGGATGTGACCAACGCTCCTGTAACAATGGTAAACACAGGAAAACCTTTTAATAGCTTCGTTACAACATACAGGGATTCTCTTGATTTAAGTGAGGGGACACTTCAGAGATTAAACTCGTACTGTCAAAGATAGTTCTATTAACACCACGGTATTAGAAATAATTCGTGGTGTTTTTTATTTAAAAACCAACCTACCCTCAACTTCTCTGCTAACATTCTGGTTGTTTCTCATCCACTCCTCTAAAACCTCAGCCGCAGAAGTCGATATAACTTTGTTTTGACCTGATTCTAAAAGCTCTTTTTCACTTATATTTAAGTAGGCCTGACAATTTTGAAGATGATATCCCTGAATACATATTGAGTACAGAAAATTATCCATAACATCGGAGTCGCGGATTTTCAAAGATTCCAACTTTTTTTCATTTTCATTATAAACGGCTTTAACATTTAAATTTACCTCATAACACTCACCTTCCCCATCCCTGTTTTCTATTCTCATAACGTGGTTGAATATTCTTTTTAACCGATCTCCTCTAATTTTAAATCTATTTAAACTGTCATCATAAGGAAAACAGGCTTTTAAATCTTTTAAAGTCACAATTGGACCCAACTCTTTAACTCTTATAGACCCGCTTCCAACCATCATTACATCACTTTGAGAAATTTCTGCAAAAGCATCGGCGATAAGATTGCCCAACTCCGTCTCTTCCTCTCTTTTTGGATGTGTAAGTTTTTTTGAAAATTTGGTAACGATGGTATTATATTTTCTATCTACTTCTTCTCTGAAAGATTCGATAAATTTAGTTAGTTCTTCATCAGGTTCAGCAATGTTATCGTTTATAGGAATTAGCTGCCATTTATAATCCACAATGCTATTTGTTTCATCATCAACAGTAATATCGTAACGACCAATTTGATCAGAGCCCACCCCGGCTTGAGAAATTAAAATGTTATTCACTACTTCAGGTTTTTCTAAAAACGTGTGGGAATGACCTCCGATTATCATATCAACTCCCCATTCAGGTTTTAACATTGCAGCCAACTCTTTATCCGACTCAAAACCAATATGAGTAAGTAGAATGGTTAAATCAATATCGTCGTTTTTATATGCATTACAAATCTTTCCAACTTCGTTGCTTGCTTCTTCCAAAGTCACAAAACTACCAACCAATTTATCCATTTTCAAAGAATCAATGACCTTTTCAGTTAAAATTCCCGTAAAGAGAATATCAAAACCATCTTTATTTATTATTTTATAAGGGTTCATCAAGCGTTTGTTGTATTTTTTAACGTAAAGATTTGCGTTAACTATCGGGAAATTTGCCACTTTTTCTAAAAATAAAAGATGAGGAAGTCCGTAATCAAACTCATGATTTCCTAGGGCAACAACATCGGGAGCGAGATAATTCATTATTTCGATAGTAGAACAACCCTTGTACTCACTATCAATAATTGAACCTTGAACCATATCTCCTGAAATAACGTACAGAACATTCTTCTCTTCTTTTCTTACTTTATTTATATAACCTGAAAGTAAAGATAAACCACCAATCATCTTACCGCGTTCTTTTTGATGATCTGTAAAGAAATCTCCATGCATATCATTGGAATGTAGTATAGTGAATTTTTTTAGGTTACTCATAAAAATATTATACAGCTAGAATAGCTGGGAGTTTGAAATCTATTTAAATTGTTTGAGACCTTTAAATATCTTTTCAATAGTATTTAATAAGTGGGGTTGATAAGAAGGGAGGGGCGCCGCGTAAGCGGCGCCCCTACCGGTTAAATTTATTTTATATAATCTAAATACCGCTAGAAATTTAGATTTTAAGCATTATCAAACCCCACAAAAA
>CAZSDQ010000025.1:0-7211 GCA_964605725.1 uncultured Candidatus Saccharibacteria bacterium | reverse complement strand
TATTGTTGAGGAGGTAAATTCTTTTGAGGAAGAAATTAAAAAATTAAGCAAGGAAGAAATTCAGGAAAAGACAAAGAAGTGGAAAGAAGAATTGTTAAAGGTTGAAGATAAAGATTTAGAAAATTACTTGAACAAAATACTTCCCGAAGCTTATGCTTTAGTTAGAGAAGCGGCTACCCGAACTGTTAACATGAGACATTACGATGTTCAAATTTTGGCGGGGGTAGTTTTACATCAAGGAAAAATTGCTGAGCAAAAAACAGGTGAGGGCAAAACTCTTACAGCCACACTTCCTATATATCTAAATTCCCTTGGCGGGAAAGGTGTTCATTTGGTTACACCTAACGATTATTTATCAAGACACGGTGCCGGTTGGATGGGAGCTCTTTATGATTATTTAGGAGTTTCTGTAGGGGTAATAATGCAAGAAAGGGCTTTTAAATATGATAGTTCTTTTCAAGGAACCGAATTTGAAGATTCTTATTCTGTCCATTTAAGAGAAGTAACCAGACAAGAAGCTTATCAATGCGACATCGTGTACGGAACTAATCATGAGTTTGGATTTGATTATTTAAGAGACAACATGGTTAGGTCTCTTTCTGATATGGTTCAAACCAATCCGAGAGGAGATTGGGGTGTTCACAATTTTGCAATTGTTGATGAAGTTGACTCTATTTTAATAGATATGGCAAGAACTCCTTTGATAATTTCCACTGCTGATGCAAAACCTAGCGAGAGATATCATCAAGCAAATGGAATTGTTAAATCTCTTATTAAAGATACTGACTACGAAGTTGAGGAGAAATATAAAAATGTAACTTTAACCGATTTGGGTATCAGAAGAGTAGAACGACTTTTAGGAATAGAGAATTTATATGAGCAGGATTTTGAAATGGTTCATTTGATGGAGCAGGCTCTTTCTGCAAATACCCTTTATGAAAAAGATAAAGACTATGTTGTTAAAAACGGAGCTGTGGTTATTGTAGATCAATTTACAGGTAGACTTCTTCCGAGCAACAGGTTTTCTCACGGACTTCATCAAGCTATCGAAGCTAAGGAGGGCGTGACCATTCAGCAAGAATCAAAAACTCTCGCAGAAATTTCTTATCAGAATTATTTTAGAATGTACGGAAAACTTGCCGGTATGACCGGTACGGCAGCTACCGAATCTGAAGAGTTTTTTAAGATTTATAAATTAGAGGTCGTTATTATCCCCACTAATAAAAAGTGTATTAGAAAAGATAACAACGATGTTGTTTACAAAACCGAAGCAGGAAAGTTTAAAGCTGTAGCAGATGAAATTGAAAAAAGATATAAAAAAGGACAGCCTGTTTTAGTTGGAACTACGTCAGTTGATAAAAGTGAACTCCTTCATCACTTTTTGCAGAGAAGAAATATTCCTCACGAAATTTTAAACGCAAAAAATCATGAAAGAGAGGCTTTGATAATCGCTCAAGCCGGACGAGAGGGGTCAGTAACTATCTCCACTAATATGGCAGGCCGTGGTGTGGATATTATTTTAGGAGGGGACCCGGTTGATTTGGATATGCAAAAAAAGGTGGTCGAGGCCGGTGGTCTTTGTGTTATAGGTACAGAAAGACATGAATCCAGAAGAATTGATAATCAGTTAAGAGGAAGATCCGGACGACAGGGCGATCCCGGTGAGTCGAAGTTCTTTGTTTCCTTACAGGACGACCTGATGAGAATTTTTGGTGGTGAATCTGTTTCAAGAATTATGGATAGGTTTGGTTTGGACGAGAATATCCCTTTGGAAGCAGGCATTGTTTCCAAGTCTATAGAAAACGCACAAAAGAGAGTGGAAGGTTTTAACTTTGACAGAAGAAAACAATTAGTTGAAATGGACGATATCATGAACACTCATAGGGAGGTTATTTATAAATTAAGGAGAAGAATACTAGAGCTCGGGGGCGGGGTTGAAGATTACAAAGATTGGTTGGTTGAAAAGTTTTCAGAATTTTCTTCTTTGAGTAGGGAGTTTTGGGATGAGCGTGAAAAGGAATTTGGAAAAGAAACATGGTTTCAAATTGTTAGTGGATTTGGATGTCCTGTTATAGATTTTATGTGGATGGACCATTTGGTTGATATGGATCAGTTAAGGGAAGGTATTGGATTGAGAGGTTACGCGCAAAGAGATCCTATGGTTGAATATAAAAGAGAAGGTCATGAAAGATTTGAGATCTTAGTTTCTAAGGTTTATTCGATGGTAGGAGAAAGATTATCTTCAATTTCAAAAGATGCTGTTCCTGAAAAAAGTTCTCATTCGGATGTTTCTAGAAAACTTACATATCATAAAAGTGAGTTGGAGACAGGTGTTTCTGAAGAGGGTATGGAAATGAGCGAGAGAAAAGTAGTCGATGATTCGGGGCGAGAAATGAAGGTAGAAAAAATTGAATCTGGTAGAGAGAAGGTGGGGAGGAATGATCCATGTCCGTGCGGCAGTGGGAAGAAGTTCAAGAATTGTCACGGAAAGAATATTTGATTTCCAAGTTTTTCAGCACGCCACAATTCTTGCGCCGCTTTGCGTCCAATAATTTTCACGAGAGTAGCATTTTTCCTCTATTATTTTGTAACGCTCTAAAATTCTTGCATCACTATGTGATGAAAAAAATTGTCACGGAAAGAACATTTGATTCTAGGTTTTGTACTTCGCCACAATTTTTGTGTCGCTTTGGGTTCAAAAAATTATTGAGATAACATTTGGTTAGCAGTTTGAAGCCCGGATATACAGTCCTGATTTGTAGGCTCATACTGCAAACAAGCTTCAAAGTACTTTTTTGCATTCTCAAAATCTTTTTCATTCATGTATATAATTCCAAGTTTGTAGGCTGACGGGTACAACCTCGGGTTCATTTGGAGAGATTGTTCAAGATATCTTTTTGCTTGAGGTATATTTCCCTGTACCATATAAATGTGTCCAATATTATGCACTGCATCAGCATAATCAGGTTTTAACGCATAAGATCTCTTAAAGTTTTCCAAAGCTCCCTCGAGATCTCCCTCGTTTGCTAGAACATCACCCATGTTGTTGTAAACTCTATAACTGTAAGGCGCTGTTTTTTTAGAAGCAATCCACAAGTTTTTACTATTTCTCAAATCATTATTTCTAAGAACCGTTCTTAAAGAGTACAAAGAAATTATTATGATTGATGCGTATAGAACAAAATTATTTTTCTCTACACCTTTTTTTACCTTTCCTTGTTTTTTGTTTTTCTCATTAATTTTATTTTCAAAATATACTAACCCAATGGCAATTATTGCAGAAGAAAATATTGAAGGTATGTAAAGATATCTTTCGGCGGCTATCCAAGCAACTATAACCGGACTAAAGGAAGGAAGAATTCCAAATATAATCATTATGAGAAGTCCAGAAATTCTTCTGTCTTTTTTCATAAAATAAAAGATGGCAAAGATAACAGCAAAGGTTAAAAATACCATAAATGTATATTCTATGGGTGTTATGTATTTACCTTCATGGTAAATGCTTAATGTTTTTGGGTAAAATAATGTTGTGAACTCCATATATATTGTATAAGGAATTCTGTTAATTAGAGGTGTGGCTGTTGCAGTATCAACATAGTACAAAGTTTCTAAACTCTCAACCCTACCTTTAATGAATCCTGGTAGTAAAGCAGCCGCGAAAGCCAAAGAGGTTAGTAAGTATGGTAGATACTGTTTAATATTCGAAAATTTAATCTTTTTTTCAATTATAAACTGATCCATTAAAACTAATAAGAATGGTGTCACTAAAATCCAACCCCCACCCCTATAAAAAACAAGTGAAAAAACGTAAATAAGACTCGAGGTTAACAAAAACATTTTATTCCCAGTTTTTTTAAAAAGTGCGAAAAATATTAATGTACCAATAACAATTGAAGTTCTTAAAACATAAGGGAATCCTGCATGCCAGCTTATAGCCTCAGTGTTTGTAGGATGTGCTAAGAATAACAAGGTACCAACGATTGATATTTTCTTTCCGAAAAGAAGGTAAAGAAACGCGAAAACAAAGATACCGTTAATCATGTGAAAAATTATCGCTGTTATGTGAAAAACGGACGAGTTTATTCCAAATGTTTGTACTATTATAGACATGAGGATAGTGAAAGCGTCAAAAGATTTTAATGCTACCCCAAAATTGCTAAAAGCAGGTGTCGTAAAAGCCTTTGAATAGTCATCTAAGTTAACAAAATCCCCTGTTATAATGTTGGCGTAAATTAATAATGTAAATAAACATATTACAGCAACGAATAATTTATTTTCTTTGAGAAAACTTTTAAAACTTTTAAAATTATAAAAGGGTAAGTCTGAATTATTTATTACCTCGGCTGGTTTTATTTCTTTGTCTTTTTTCATCGGAATTCATTTTACTATACAATTTAAAATTCTTCACTTATCATTTAAAGATATTTGGATTATTATTTGTTGGATTATGAAAATTAAAAGTTTTATTGGCGAGATAATTGAGACAGTTTTGCTTTCAGCCGTGGTAATACTAATGATTTACCATTTTATCGCATCTGTTGAAGTTGTTTGGGGACCAAGTATGGAGCCGAATTTTCACTCAGGAGAAAGAATATTAGTGGATAGAATAACCACCAAATTTTCGGAATTAAAAAGAGGAGATGTGGTAGTTTTCAATCCGCCCAACGATGATTCTAAACACTATATTAAAAGAGTTGCGGGAATTCCCGGAGATGTTTTTAAAATAATAAACTGTAATGTGGTAATTTCCCGAGATGGGAAACATTATGTTTTATCCGAAAATTATTTGTCAGAAGGTGTGTGTACTGAGGCTGGTTCTTTTATAAAAGAGGGCAGGTCAATAAAACTAACAGACAATCAATATGTCCTTTTAGGTGATAACAGGCCCCAATCTCTTGATTCGAGAAACATCGGTGTTATAGATAAAAGCAGGTTGATAGGTAGAGTTGTATTTAGATTTTGGCCAATATCAAAAATTGGGTTTATAAAATAGGTATTGACACATTTTTGTTATTATGGTAACTTTCGCACTGTCCCAAACACGTCCGCAAAAAATAATAGGTTTAAAGATACCCAGTAGGTATGGGTTTCTTTTTATCTTTATTTCAGTTTGGTACTTTCAAAAAATTTATATTTCACTAGTTAATTCTTTATTTGAAAAGGCTTATAATTAAAATTTAATGCGAGAAACTTTTTTAAAAAGAAAAATAGCTCTTCCTTTACCAAATTTAGTGGGAGTACAACTTGAGTCATTCGATTGGCTTAAAAGAGTTGGTTTGAAAGAAGTATTGGATGAGCTCGGTACTATAGAAGATAACTCCGGAAGAGGGTGGGTTTTAACCCTATCTGATCCAAGAGTTGATAAAGAAAATATTACGATAGAGGAAGCTAAAAGAACCGGAAGAACTTACGATGCTCCTTGGTATGTACAAGCTTCCATTGAAGATCCAATTTCCAAAAAGAAAAAAGTAAATGAGATTTATATGGGAGATATTCCCCTGATGACAGATCAAGGTACTTTTGTTATTAACGGCGTTGAAAGAATTATTATTAGTCAATTAATAAGATCCGAGGGTGTTTTATTCGGCGGGGAGAACTCTCCCGTTACGGGACAATTTCTTGCTGCAGCTAAAGTACTTCCTAAAAGCGGTGTCTGGCTAGAATTCGAAACCTCCAGAACCGGTGTTATTACCTTAAGAATAGATAAAAAAAGAAAAATTACCGCCACAACATTATTGAGAGTTTTCGGTTTGGAATCAGATGACGATATAAGGCAAGCTTTTGTAGGTGTGGAAACAAATCCCGAAATTAATTACACTGAAGCTACTTTAGCCAAAGATCCTGCAGAAGGGTTTGATGATGCTTGTTTAGAAATTTACAAGAAAATGAGACCCGGTGAGCCTTTAGTTATCGATAATGCAAAGGCATTGGTTCATGCTATGTTCTTTAATAAACGAAGGTACAGTTTGGGGTCCATAGGTAGGTTTAAACTAAACCAAACCTTGGGTTTAAACTTTCCTAATGATCCTAAGCACAAACTTATTCAACTCGAAGATCTTATAAAAATACTCTCAAGGATAATTGAGCTTAATAATGGTATTGGCGATCCCAGCGACGTTGATTTTTTGGGAAATAGAAGAGTAAAGAGTATGGGAGAGCTTTTACAATGGCAGATGAGAGTTGGTTTCTTGAGGATGGAAAAGAATATTAAAGAAAGAATGAGTCTCGCCCCGAGGGACAGGTTACCCGAACCTTCTACATTAATAGCTCCGAGAGCAATCGCTGCTGCAGTACATTCATTCTTCGCTACCGGACAGCTTTCTCAGTTACACGATCAACAAAATCCTTTAACTGCACTTGATCATTTAAGAAGACTTTCTGTCTTGGGACCGGGTGGTTTATCAAAAGATAGAGCAAGTTTTTCAGTTAGGGATGTTCACAATTCATATTTCGGAAGAATTTGCCCAGCAAGAACTCCTGAAGGACCTAATGTTGGACTCATAAATTACATGTCTATGTATGCAAGAGTTAATCAATACGGATTTTTAGAAACACCTTATATAAAGCTCGAAAAAGATTCAAAAGGAAATGTAAAAATTACTGATGAGGTTGTTTATTTAGCAGCTTACGATGAAGAGCATACAAATATTACAGACCAATCAGTTGAAATAGATGAAAAAGGTTATATTTTAGACGAACACGTACCAATAAGAAAGGGAGGAGAGTTTTTCTTAGGAGACAGAGCAACGGCTGAATACATTGAAGTTGTTCCGGCACAAGTTTTAGGTGTAGTCGCAGGACTGGTTCCTTTTGTACAGAACGACGAGGTTACACGTATTACTATGGCTACACAGCAAATGTCTCAAGCAGTACCTCTAGTAAAACCTCAAAGACCTATAATTGGTACAGGTATTGAGGCTGAAGTTGCAAGAAATACTGACGCCTTAATTATTGCTGAGGATAACGGTGTAGTAGATTATGCAGATGCTGAAAAGGTAATAGTTAAATATTCCGATAAAAATAGAAAAACTGAATACAAGACAAAGAAATTTATTCAAACAAATAGCGGAACAAGCTATAACCAAGTTGTTAAAGTATTGACAGGTCAAAAGATTAAAAAAGGAGACATCCTTGTTGAAGGTCCCGCCGTAGATGAAGGTGAAATCGCCATCGGAACCAATATGAAGGTTGCGTATATGATTTACGAGGGT
>CAZSDQ010000024.1:0-7385 GCA_964605725.1 uncultured Candidatus Saccharibacteria bacterium | reverse complement strand
CTCATTTTTTAATAAACCTCACAAATAACTTCTCCGCCTAATTTTTTCTTTCTTGCTTCCTGGGCGTCCATAATTCCCCTGGATGTAGATAATATCATTACTCCCAAACCTTGAAGAACAGGCTTTACTTCCTTGTAGCCAATATAAGCTCTTCTCCCGGGTTTAGAAACCCTCTTAGCTTCTGATAATTTTATTACGTTACCGTCTTTTGCTAAAGTTATTTTCAACATTTTTGCTGAGCTGTTTTCTTTCTTAAAGGTTTTTACTTCTTCCACAAAACCCCTATCCTTTAAAACCTTAGCAACGGACTCACATTCAGATGTAAAAGGAATCTCCAGAGAGTCTCTTCCACCCATCGAGGCGTTTTTTATTGAACTAACCATGTTTGATAATCTATCTAAACTCATTTTACCAACTTGCCTTTCTTACTCCGGGAAGCTCTCCTTTATGAGCCATCTCCCTAAAACATTTTCTACAAACTTTAAATCTTCTCATATAACCTCTTGGGTTTCCGCATATAGAACATCTGTGATATTCCCTTGACGAGAATTTTTGTTTTCTACTATGTTTTTGTTTTAAAGCTTCTTTAGCCATTTTATTTACTTTCTATATTAGCCGATTCCGAAAAGGGAAAACTTAGCTTCTTAAGTAGATACCTATTCTGATCGATATTCTTTCCATTAAAAACTACGGTCACTTGTAGACTTCTAATACCTTTAGTTGTATTCGGATTTACTTCAGGAAATATAACATGTTCTCTAATACCTACCGAGTAATTTCCATTCTCATCAAACGAGTCGGGACTAAAACCTCTGAAATCCCTTATTCTTGGGAAAGCGATATTGATTAATTTATCCAAAAACGCCCACATTCTATCACCTCTTAAGGTAACAGTATACCCTACAATATCATTTTGTTTAATTTTAAAACCTGCTTCTGATTTTCTTGCTTTTCTCTCAAATACTTTTTGTCCTGCTATATCAGACAATTCTGAAGCAAAGAAATCCGCAGCCTCTCTATTTTCTCTGAAAGGACCTATTCCGGCATTTACGCTTATCTTCTTAATAGAAGGAACTTCCATCACATTGCCTAATTTAAATTCTTTAAGCATGTCTTTGGCTATTTCTTTGTTATATTTTTCCTTTAGTCTGTTCATATCTTTTTATCTAAAATTTCACCAGTTTCTTTAGATACTCTATATTTTTTGCCTTCAACTAATTTATATCCAATCTTCACAACTTTTTTCGAAGAATCATCATAATACATTACGTTAGAAACATCTACAGGTTTTTCGATACTGATAATCCCACCCTCTTTTGAAATTACACCCGGTTTAACATGCTTTTTTACTACATTAACACCTTCAACTACAATTTTATTTTTATCTTTTAAAACTTTCAGGATTTTGGATACCTTTCCCTTATCTTTTCCTGAAATAACTTTTACTTTATCGTCTTTTTTTAATCTCATATTATAAAACCTCCTTAGCTAAAGAGACTATCTTTGAATAACCTCTATCCCTTATCTCTCTTGCCACGGGACCAAAAACTCTTGTGCCTATCATATTTTTATCTTTATCTACTACAATAGCCGCGTTATCATCGAATCTTATATAGCTACCATCTTTTCTTCTGACTTCTTTTTTAGTTCTGATTACAATGGCTTTTGCCATACTATGATCTTTTAGAGTACCTGTAGAGGAAACGCCTTTTACTACAACAGTGACGTAATCTCCCAATCTGGCAGATCGTTTATTTGATCCGGGTATGCCAACAATTTTAAGCATTATCGCTCCTGAATTGTCAGCTGGTTTTAAATATGATCCAATAGGTAACATTTTATTTTTGCTCCTCTTTAGAAATTTTACTTAAAACTTTAAACGCCACATCCTTACTAAATGGCTTGCATTCCTCAATTATTACCTCATCGTTAACCATTACTCCGATATCATCTCTGGCTTTAAGTTTAGTAGTATTTTTTATACTCTTGTTGTACTTAGGATGTTTTTTAGGAGATTCCACAGCTACAACAACTGTTTTCTGCATTTTATTAGATATAACTTTTCCTTTAAATGTTTTAACGCTCATTTTTGTACCTCTTTTAATTTTTCATTTATTATTGTTTGAATTCTTGCGATATCTTTTCTAAATTGAGAAGCTTTTTTAATATTTTTTTCCTTCTTTTGCATAACATCAGATATTGTTTTATGAAAGTCCTTTTTAACTTTTAAGAGCTCCTTTTTTAGATCATCTAATTCTTTTTTTCTAAATTCTTTTATGTCTATCATTGGTCATCCCTTCTTACAAACTTTGTTTTTATCGGCAACTTTGATGCTGCCTTATAAAAAGCTTTTTTAGCTACATCCTCTGTTACACCTGCCATCTCAAATATAACTTTTCCAGGCTTAACCATTGCAGCATAATGGTCAGTGTTGGATTTACCGCTTCCCATTCTTGTTTCATTTGCCTTTTTTGCAACAGGTTTATCAGGAAACGCTCTAATCCAAAGCTTTCCACCCCTTTTGGTTTCGTGTGTAATAGCTTTTCTTGCTGATTCCAGCTGCCTGTAAGATAACAAGCATCTATCTACAACCTTCAGACCATAATCTCCAAAGGATATAGACGATCCCCTGACAGAAATACCCTTATTGGTACCTCTTTGCTGTCTTCTGAATTTTACTTTTCTTGGCATCATCAACATATTATTTCTCCTATTTAAGTTCTATCTCTCCTTTGTATATCCAAACTTTTATTCCTATGGTTCCAAAAAGCATTTGACAATGTATTTGAGCATAATCAATATCAGCTCTTAAAGTTTGAGCCGGAACCGAACCTAATTTATAAGTCTCTGATCTTGAAATTGTGTTACTACCGCTTAAAACTCCTGCTAATTTTATTTTTATACCTTTTGCACCTTTATCAATTGCTGAACTTAATGCAAAATTAACAACTCTCCTGTAAGGAACTCTTCTTTTTAACTGCCTACAGATGTAATCTCCAACCAACTGGGCCTCGATTTCGGAAGATTTAACACCTTCAGCGGTAATCTTTACCTTACCTTTGGTTATCTTCTTAATCTCCTTTTCAATCTCCTCAACACCGGTACCGCCTCTTCCAATAACCACACCGGGTTTTGACACTTTTATCAAAATACTAACTTCGTTTTCAGTTCTTTCTATCTCAACATTTTTCAAACCTGCTGTACTTAACTTCTCATTTAGAAAATCTCTGATTTTTTTATCTTCAATCAATAAATTGGCATAATCCTTCTTAGATGTGTACCATCTTGATGACCAGTTTTTTGATATTCCTACTCTGTATCCAACAGGATTTATTTTCTGACCCATTATTTTTGATCCCTTTCATCTAAACTTACATAAATATGACTATATCTTTTTAAAATAGGGTCAACTCTTCCTTTTGCACCAGGACTCATTCTCTTTAAAGAAGGCCCTCCGCTTACCCATATTCGGTTAATAAATAGTTTATCTTTGTTCATTTTACTATTATTTACGGCATTAGCCTCGGCAGATTTTACCACTTTTAAAACAATTTTTGCAGACTTACTTCTGTCAAAAGATAAAATCTTTTTTGCTTCAAAAACACTTCTGTCTCTAACTAAATCTAGTACAATAGCTACCTTCTTAGGCGATACTCTTGCTCCCATGTGTTTTGCTGTTATCTTCACATCGTACATATTATTCAGCAATTCCTTTCTTTGATGAGTGTGCTCTAAAGGTTCTCGTAGGAGCAAATTCACCAAGCTTGTGACCAACCATTGATTCAGTGACAAAGAAAGAGATATGTTTCTTACCGTTATGAACTTCAAAAGTTAAACCAACCATATTAGGAACTATGGTTGAATTTCTAGCCCATGTTTTTATTGGTTTTTTATCACCTGATAAAGCCTTTTCGACTTTTTTCATTAATTTTTCGTCTGTATAAATTCCTTTTTTTAGTGATCTAGACATATTTATTTCTTTTTGCCCTTTCTTCTACTAACTATAGTGTAATCAGTTCTAACTCTTTTTCTAGTCTTAACTCCCTTTGTTTTCCATCCCCAAGGTGACAGCGGTGCTACTATACCAATACCTGAAGTACTATATTTTCCTGCATGAGGATGATCTCGATGCGGGTCACCCATAACAATTCCTCTTACGTGAGGTCTTCTTCCTAAATATCTCATTCTACCAGCTTTGCCTAAATCAACATTTCTTTTATCTATGTTACCAATAACTCCTATAGTAGCAGTACAAACATCAGGAATTCTCTTAACCTCACCGCTGGGAAGTTTTACATTAACATAATTGCCTTCTTTTGCAATAATCTGAGCCTGGTTTCCGGCGGATCGGCACAAGACTGCACCGGCGCCCGGATTAATCTCTATATTATGAATTGAAGTTCCTAAAGGTATTTTGGACAAAGGAACGTTGTTACCTAAAGAAATTTCTGCATTTTCTCCTGATATTATTGTAGATCCGACCTCCAAACCTTCGGGAGCGACGATGTATCTTTTTTCCCCGTCAGCATAAGCTAACAAAGCTATGTTGGGTCCTCTATTAGGATCATCCTGAATACTTATAACTTTTGCAGGAATATTAAATTTATCTCTTTTAAAATCAACAAATCTGTAGAGTTTTTTGGCTCCTCTTTGTTTATGTCTGCTTGTTACCTTACCTCTGGATCTACCTGAATTGGATGATCTTCCTTTTGTAAGTGACTTTTCAGGACGTACTTTATCTACACCTTTTACCAAGGTTTTTCTGGTTCTTAATCCTTCACTTGTTGGTTTATATGACTTTATCATTTAATTTATTTATCCTTAGGAAATAAATCTATACTTTGTCCTTCTTTTAATTTTACAACTGCCTTTTTCCACTTAGCAGGCGTTGTAAATAATCTGGTTCTACCGATTCTTGAGGATTTACCAGGTAATATCGCAGTCTTAACTTCTGTAACATCAACTCCGTACAAATCTTTTATCTCACTTCTTATAGCACCCTTTGTGGCCTTTACAGAAACTTCAAACACATATCTTCCAAAAGAAGAGTGATCATATGATTTTTCAGTAATTATTGGTTTTATTATTGATTTACTTAATCTCATTTAGAAAACCTCTCTTGAAAATCTAAAACTGCATTTTTCAAAAACACGATATTTTTAGTTCTCATTACATCGTAAGCACCTAAACTTTTAACATTTACTAAATTTACTTCAGGGATATTTCTTGCACTCCTTATCATATTTTCGTTTTCACCTAACCAAACTAAAGAAAGACTACCTGACACTTTTATCTTTTTTAAAGATTGTGAAAACTCTTTAGTATTTGGTTTTTTAATATCTACTCCGTCAATAATGATTACTTTTCCTTCTTTCATTCTTGTAGAAAGAGCTGAACTTAAAGCAACACCTTTCATTTTTTTGCTTAGTTGAGATTTGTATGATTTCGGCTTTGGACCATGTGCTACTCCACCACCTACCCAAATAGGACTTCTAATAGAACCTTGTCTTGATCTTCCCGAACCTTTTTGAGCTCTTGGTTTTAAACCTCCGCCTGAAACTTCTGCTCTGGTTTTTGTAGAAGAAGTACCTTGTCTCTGGTTATTTTGATATACCCTAATATATTGAGCTAAAACTGTCGGATTATAATCTGATCCAAAGATCTCATCCCTGAGATCTATTTGCTCTATCTTTTCACCTTTTAAATTAATAACATCTACTTTCATATTTTAAAAATTATTTCTTACTTTCTACAAATTTAATTTCAATTTTAGAATTTCTGGGACCTGGAACCGGCCCTGAAACCATTACCTGTTTTAATTCAGGCATTACTTTTACCAGTTTTAAACCTTTTATTGTTATCCTCTGATTACCGGCTCTTCCGGCCATTTTCTTGCCTTTTAAAACTCTTCCGGGTGTTTGAGACCCGATTGAACCAGGCGACCTTCCTTTAATACCTTGACCTCTTGTAGCGGGCCCGCCGTGAAAACCCCATTTTTTCATAACTCCTGCGAAACCTTTACCTTTTGATTTACCAACCACAACAATATCTTTATTTTCAAAGTCTACACTGACATCCGACTCACAGGAAATAATAGTTACAGGAACAACTACTCCATTATCTCCGAATAGTTGAGTCATATTTAATTTTTTTCCAATTATTTTTTCCATTTTTTGTATCAAAATTAAAAAAAATTTAGCGCCCGAAGGGCGCTATTCGCAGTTACCCTTTTTAAAAAAACCGTTTTTTATGTTCTTTTATTTATCATTAATTTTAAACTAACTGACCAATATATCAAAAACAAGATAGGATACTACATCTTAATCGAAATGCCAACCCCTGCAGGTAAACTTAGTTTTGACAAAGTCTCAACAGTGGAGGGAGTCGGGTTAAGAACATCTATAACTCTTTTATGAGTTCTAAGTTCAAATTGCTCTCTAGATCTTTTATCAATGTGAGGACCTCTAATTACAGTAAATTTTTCAATTTTAGTAGGCAAAGGTACAGGACCTACGATTTGTGCGCCGGTTCTAATTGCTGTATCAACAATCTTTGAACAGCTCAAGTCTATGATCCTACTGTCGTAAGATTTTAGTTTTATTCTTATCTTTGTATCTTTTTGTGTTTTACCTTTTGCCATCTTAGATAAAGGGGGCCCTGCCTACGGCAGGGCCCTCTAAAAGAAATTATCTTTATGCGATAACTTTACTTACAACTCCGTGACCTACTGTGCTACCACCTTCTCTGATAGCGAATCTCATTCCTTCTTCTAAAGCCACTGGTGTAATCAACTTGATAGTCATCTTTACGTGGTCTCCTGGAAGTACCATTTCAACTCCTTCAGGAAGTTTTGTTTCTCCTGTAACGTCTGTGGTTCTAACGTAGAACTGTGGTCTGTAACCAGAGAAGAAAGGTTTATGTCTTCCACCCTCTTCTTTTGAAAGTACGTATACTTCAGCATCAAATTCTGTATGTGGTTTAACTGATCCGGGTTGTGCAAGAACTTGTCCTCTTTCAACGTCGGTTCTTTCAATACCTCTAACTAATATCCCAACATTATCTCCAGCTTGAGCTTCTTTCATTGATTTTTTGAACATTTCAATTCCGGTTACAATAGTTTTTTTGGTATCTCTTATACCAACTATTTCAATTTCGTCATTGAGCTGAACTTTTCCTCTTTCAATTCTACCCGTAACAACAGTACCTCTTCCTGAGATTGTGAAAACATCCTCAATAGGCATTAAGAATGGTTTATCTAATTCTCTTGAAGGAGTAGGAATGAATTCATCAACAGCTGCCATTAATTCTTCAATTTTCTTAACGTATTCGGGATCTCCTTCCAAAGCTTTTAACGCGGATCCTTTTATTATAGGAGTGGTATCTCC
>CAZSDQ010000023.1:0-7746 GCA_964605725.1 uncultured Candidatus Saccharibacteria bacterium | reverse complement strand
AATGGGGTACTTAGTTTTTAAGGGCATTTTGTCCAGTATGTCCGTAACCCATACAGGTAGTATCTTTTTCAAACTATGAAGTAGAAGGAGACTACTATGACCGAAGGACTTAATAAGAAGGTCTTATCCTGCTTTGTTAAAACCGTATCCGTGTGTATCCAACGCGTCTATCGTGATTCAGTGTGTATCCAGGAGGTCTATAACAATGTCTTATATAGAGGCATGTGTCAAGTAAGTCTGCGAACAAAAAGGCAAAGGTACAAACTTGCTTTAGTTATGGCCAATTTTATATGCGCACGCGCTTATTTTGATGAGTTGGAAAGGAAATTAATCACTACTCTTTGTTTTTTTTACGTCAATCTATATTGTAGTACGTCCGATCCTGTCGAAATTGAACAGAAATTAGAGGAAAAGATACTATTTTTGTTATCAAAAGAAGACAGTTAAAGTATATAGGGTTGCCTTCAAATTCCTTTGAAAGCAGCCCTATTTTGTTAATATCTGCCTAAAAGCCTCTTGCGGAATATCGACTTTTCCTATTCTTTTCATCCTCGCCTTTCCCTTTTTTTGAATATCCAGTAATTTATCTTTTCTTTCTCTGTGACCTCCCGACATTTTAGCTAAAACATCTTTTCTCATTGCCGGGATATCTTCTCTTGCTAAAATTTTTCCTCCAACTGCCGCTTGTAGTGAGACTGCAAATTGTTGTCTTGGAATAATCTCTTTCAATTTTTTTAACAAATTTCTCCCAATTTCCGGAGCTTTGTTTTTAAGAACAATATTAGTTAGCGGAGCAACAATTTCTCCGTGAACGAGTACATTTAGTTTAACCGCTAAAACTGGTTTGTAGTCCAAAAAATCATAATCTAAACTAGCAAAACCCGATGAAACACTTTTTAAATCATCAAAAAAGTTATAAACAAGCTCAGCCAAAGGAAGCTCATATTCAAAAAACACGTTGTTTTCATTAGGGTACTCCATTTTTTTTAAAACCGCTCTTCTATCTGTACACAATTTAATTACTTGGCCCGAATAAACGGCAGGGCAAATTATTCTGCACAAAATCCAAGGTTCTTGAATCTCTTTCAGACTTGTTACATCGGGTAAATCCGCCGGAGAGGTTATAAAAAAAACCTCATTTCTCGTATTAGTAATTTTGTATCTAACAGCCGGTGTAGTTGAAATTAAACTTAGATTGTATTCTCGTTCGAGTCTTTCCTGCACTATCTCCGCATGTAAAAGACCTAAAAATCCGCATCTAAACCCAAATCCGAGCGCTGTATTGTTTTCCGGCTCATAAGTAAGAGACGAGTCAGATAAAGATAACTTTTCCAAAGCCTCTCTTAATTGCGTAGATTTCGAATTATCAATTGGATAAATAGAAACAAAAACGAAAGGTTTTATTTCCTTATATCCTGGCAATGGTAACGGTTTCTCACCTTCCCAGCTTACGGTGTCGCCGACTTTCACCGTGTGAATATCTTTTAGTCCTGTGGCAATATAACCGACCTCGCCTGTGTTTATTGTGTCGGTTCTCATTCTTTTTATTTTTGTATATCCTGCTTCTTCTGGTGAGGCGGTAGCCCCTGTAGCCATAAATTTTATTTTCTTGTTTTTTTCAATTTTAAAATTGCCATCCACTACCTTTACATTAGCCACTACCCCTAAATATTCATCATAAGAAGAATCAAAGACTAGCGCCCTTGTAGGGCTATCTTTTTTTCCGGTTGGGGAGGGAACTACCTCAATGATCTTTTCTAAAAGTTCCTCCACACCTTCGCCGTTTTTTCCTGATACACACAATATTTCATTATTTTCGAAACCAAATGTTTGGCACATATCCTTTTTAATTTTTTCAATATCTCCTGTATCTAAATCTATTTTGTTGATGACTGGTATTATTTTTAAATTAGAATCTGTTGCTTTATAAAAATTGGAGACCGTCTGAGCTTGAATTCCTTGGGTTTTATCAACTAAAAGCACTGCGCCTTCACAGGCTTCCAGCGATCTTGAAACTTCGTATGAGAAATCGACATGCCCCGGGGTGTCGATAAGATTTAATTGGTATCCTTGATATTCCATTCTTATGGATTTAAGTTTTATAGTGATTCCTTTTTCTCTTTCCAAATCCATTGAGTCCAAAGTTTGTTCAATTATGTTTCTTTTGTCTAAAGTATGGGTAATTTCTAATAATCTATCTGCCAAGGTAGATTTACCATGGTCTATATGAGCTACTATGCAAAAATTTCGGATTTTCTCTTGAGACATAGGTTGATTATACAGTTTCTTGTTCAGTTGTCGCTAAATCTACGGCCTCTGCCTTAATGTCGCCTTTTGATAAATTTAATTTTCTTAGTAATTTATAAAAAAGCTGAATTTCCTCAACTTTTAATAAGTGTGTAATTAGCAGATATGTTGCCATGCCGGCAACTCCAGCCACTACTGTAAGAGCCAGTAGATTAATTGTTCTGGTAGTATCCAAAACGTATTTATCTAAAAGTTTCATTGGTATATAAAGCATTATTCCCATTAAACCTGTTGCAAAAGAAATTTTAGTAAATGGGACAATGAGTTTTTTCTTATCCAGACCACCTGTTTTTTTATTAAGAAAATATATTAGAAGGAGGAGATCTAGCATAGATGTCCCCGCATAAGATAAAGCAATAGACCACACCCCGAGCTTCAGTGCGCTAACGAAGTAAACAGATACACAAATATTAATTATTGCTGTTAAAATGTTTACTTTAACCGGGGTTGAGGTGTCCTTAAGTGCATAAAAAGCTCTGGTAGTTAAATAGCCGGCACTCTGGGAAAATATTGAAATACTAAAGAAAGCTAGTGTCTGTGCAGTTCTTATAGTTGCTTCCCATGGAAAATTTCTTACCCCGTAAACCAGTCTGATTGCAGGAACTCTAAGTACTAAAAGGATAGCACTCAACGGCATTACCAAATAAATTGTTTGGTGCAAAGAAGTTAAAAATGTTTCTTTAAATTTCTCTCTTTCTTCGGGAGCGGATTGAGAGGATAGAGTAGGTAAGCTGGCCGCACCCATAGATATTCCAAATAAATTTACAGGAAGTGTTTGAAGCTGATCGGCAAATTTTAAAAATATTACGGAAGGTGCTGAAACTAATATTGCTAAACTGTTGTTTATTGTTTGTACTAAATTAACTATTAAAACACTGGCTATTCTTGGAGGTACGAGCGAGAACGTTTTTTTGAAGTTTTTGTCCGCTAGATCTATACGAGAAAACAATCTAAATCCTGATTTTTTTAACAACGGGATTTGGATTATAAAATGCATTATTGAGCCCATTGCTACCCCTATTGCAGGTCCGTAAATCCCCAATTTGCTGGATAAAAAAACTGTTCCGGCGATCATTCCAATGTTGTAAAAAATGGGAGCTAAAGCTGGGATTATAAAATATTTAAACGATTGCAGAACGCTTGTAGACAGGCTCCCTGCAACCAAAAATATTTGTGAAGCTAACATTATTCGCATAAGATTTGAACCGAGTTTGATATCTTCTACTGAAAATTTACCAACTGACAGAACCGTAATTATATTGGGTGAGAAAGCAAAAATAATTACCCCGACAGTGATGAAGAATATGAAAGTAGTTCCGATAATTGATGAGGCTACCTTAAATGCTTCTTCTTTATCTTTTTTCAAAAGGCCTGTGAATATAGGTATAAATACCGTCGATACGGCACCTACAATTAAAATCGAATATATAAGGTTTGGTATTTTATCTGCGGTATAAAAAATAGTTAATTCTTTTGATACACCAAAATAACCTGCTAACAACCTTGTTTTTACGAGACCCAGAACAGCACTCACCCCGCTTGCTATTCCTAATATTACAGCAGCTGAGAGAATTGTATTTTGGGTTTTAAATAAAAACCCGTTTAAGTTTTTGTTTCTAAAATTTAAAAGCATCTGTTTATAGGAAATGTGCTTTTTACTTTCCTACAGTTATGATATTATACAACCCTGATATGGCAAATACTAAGTCAGCAAAAAAGAATATAAGATCTTCGGCTAATAAAAAGTCCCATAATGATATGTGGGAGAATAGAATCAAAACAGCGAAGAAATCCTTATCTAGAGCCATTTTATCAAAAGAGGATAAGAAATTGGTTTCAGATAAAATGATTGTTCTACAGAAATCACTCGACAAAGCTGTCAAAGAAAAAACTATTCATAAAAACAAGGCAAATAGGGTAAAATCTACATATGCTAGAAAAATTGCTGCCCTCGATCTTCAAAAAGAAGATAAGGTCGAATCTAAACCAAGAAAATCAACAAAGAAATCTAAGTAACGATAACAAGGAAAGTGTTTCCTTAGATTCCAACTTTAATCTAATTTCTAAATCCCAGAAATTATATATTGCCCCTAAATTTGCGTCCGAATTTATACTCATAATTAGAAAATTCATTGTCGGTATAAGTGTGATTTTTGGTGTTCTATTAATCCTAAATTTTACTCTTTCTTTCATGATTCAATATCAAAAAGGATGGCAAAGTAAATTAGTAGAAGAAATTGAAACCTATTCAGATATTGAGGAAAAAGCAAAGAGAATTAGTGATAAAACAGTTACGTATAAAAAGTTTTTATCAAGTAGGTTTTTAATATCTGACAAGGTAGATTACGTGATTGATAATATAGGTTCCGAAATTGAGCTTAGTAACCTTGATATTAGCCAGCAAGGTTTTTCCATATCTATATCAGGAAAAGACGCTATAGATTTTACCAATCTTATTGTTAGGTATTTAGAAGATGGTTTGGTTTCAGAGATTGTTATTAATTCAGCAAGTTTAGATAAGTCGGATAATGTATATAAGGTTATGTTAAGAGGTAATTTTAAATAATGAAAAAAGTAGATGAATTTTTAAATTTAATAAGGAGAATTCTTTCAAACGAATCCATCTCTATTAAAATTTATATTGTATGGGGTTTAATAACGTTATTAATGTTTGGCTTCATGGGATTTTTACCAGTATCAAAAATTTTCTTATCAAACGTAGCCCTTCTGGATGATTTATATAAAAACAATCTTAACTTAGAAAAGAAAATTGATGAGTTAAAGGTGGCAAAAGAAAGAGTTGAATTAGTCGGAGAAGATGTCAATATTTTAGATAAGTTTCTTCCCGATGAGTTTCAAGCCCAAAATTATTTAGTGGATATGTCTGTAATATTTGGCCAGTCCGGTTATTCTCTGGATTCAATAAGTTTTACTAATAAAGATGCTAACGAGGTTAATATGAGCCTTCGTATATCCGGAAAAGGAAATTTAAAGGATTTGGTATCTAAATTAGAAGAGTCAAAAAAATTGAATGAGATCCAAAGTATTAGATATAGCGTGGGAAGCAGAGAAGATAGTTTGAATATGACTATCAAGTCTTTTATTATGGAGAATAAATGAAATTATTTTTTACTACACTCGGAATATTTATTACAGTATTACTTGTCTGGTTAGTTATTGGCATGAAAAAAATTGACAGAAATACCTTTCTTCCTTCAGCAGTACTTGACAAAGCCGTACCTTTGAATGCTATCATTGATATAGAATTTATTAATAATTTGAAAAATCCTGCCAATGGATCAAAACAATAACGCATATAGCATAAAAACACAGTCAACAAAAGGTTTAAGCACTTTTGTCCTCACCCTTTCAATTTCTCTTATTGTCTTCAGTGCAATTTATTATTTTATGACAACAAAGGCATCTACGTCCGAATACGACGCTTTTAATGTTAGTGTTGTTGATGAAACCAAGTCAGAGGAATCCTCTTCAAAACCAGTTTCTCAGAAAAATACGGATGAGGGTAACTCTGTTTTCGGAAAGTTAGCAAGTTCTTCACAGGATTCTAATTCCGGACAGGTTTTAGCTGGAACCGATGTTGTTGAAACTGAAGTACCGGCTGAAGTTCCTCAGACTACTCAAAGCAATCTTGAGACAGGTATAACAAGCATCACGTTTGGTTTAGTATCAGCTCTTGCACTGTTCATATCGGGAATGGTTTTTATATACAAAGGTCCTAGAAAAGCCGCATTAAGTACTTTTGAAAAAAATATAACCGGAAGAATATAATCTAAACTTAATTTTCCTGAACAGCTCTTACAATTAATCTATTTGTTTTAGTTCCTGCTGGCCAGCATGTCATTAAACTTACTGTGGGTTGATTGAGATACGTAGGTTTCCAGTTTTCCAAGGGGTCTACTTCTTTAGGTGAAAGAACCACTTTATCCTCAACTTTGTAGTTAATTTTTCTTTGATTGTATTCTATTGTAAATCTATCACCGGTTTCTAAATTCCCGAGAGTTGAGAAAATTGTTTTGTAATTTTTAGGATTAAAAAACCAAGGCAATACCGAGTGTCCATAAATAAAAGAATCTCCAACCTCACCGGGTAGCGCAGAACCTTTGTAATGGCCTATGAAATCATCGGGGCTCGGTCCGTCAAACTCGCTCTTAACGAGGGCATTTTCAATTTTTAATTTTGGAATAGTGATATAGAAATATTCAGGAATCGAACCGTTTTCTTTATAAAGATTATTCTCCTCAATTTCCTCAAAATCGAAGTCTTTAAATCCTGTGGCTAGACCTAATACAGTGTTTTCCATAGGTTTAACAATGGTGTCTTGGGTTTTAAAAAATACCAGCGGGAGCACCACCTGAGTACCTAAAACTATAAACCCCAGCGCCATCAGTAATCCCGGAAGCACTCTGGTTCTGAAAAAGAACACCGGATTTACCGAATTAAATATCGGATCGAAAGATTCGTCTTTTATGTAAATTTTTTTATTGTTAGTGATCGGCATGTTTAAGCATTTAATACAGTTTCAATAATCATGGGGATTAACATATCCTCATCTATTTCACTTAATTTAGACTTCATATCAATTTTTCTGAATTTTTCATAAATATCTACCAATTGTTCCAATGTAAAATTCTTAGATTGGGTTTGTGCCTTTCCTTTAACGAAAGGGTGTAGTTTTTTATATGAGGGAGATTCAGTTTTAGCTTGAGCTGTGGTTCTTAGTCCGTAGTACATCATAGATAGTATTTCGTATGGCGATACCTGATCTTTGATTAGTTTTGATAGCTCCTGATATGCTCTCTCCCTTTGCTTATAAAATACCGCGTCCACAAAATTAAAAACATTACTTTGAGGTTTGATTTCATTTAAATTTAATCTGGCCTTCATTTTTTCCGCATTTTTAATAAAGACATTTGTTTTTGGAAGAGGCTTTCCGGACAAAATTATTATTGTAGTGGATTCTGGTATTTTAATAATTTTTTCTAAATAAGGTTCCAGGTTGGTTCTTGCGGCGTTAGTTATATCAAGCACAATAAAAGGCGGATTTCCAAAAAGATCGTTGGAACAACCTTTCTCATATAAATTTTCAGGAGTTATTTCTGATATTTCAATTTCAATTCTGGATTGCGCTCCAATCTTTTTCTGTTGGTTCTGTATTAATATTCTTGATTTTGAAATATCTTCTCCATGAACTATGTATACCATGAATTTATTTTAACTAAAAAAATCGAATTTACCTATAAGGTTTAACGTAAATTACTTGTTTCCGAATAGATACTTTTGTACGTAGGCATGAATTTGAGAATAATCCCCAGCTTGTGGTATAAGAACCCAAGCCCCTCCATATAGAGTAGAGTCATTAGGATGGTAGAGTAGCCCACCTTCATTTCCGTCAGCGCTGTCGTCAATGACTATCTGAAT
>CAZSDQ010000022.1:0-10483 GCA_964605725.1 uncultured Candidatus Saccharibacteria bacterium | reverse complement strand
AAAAAATATGGACGAAAAAAATAAAAAACAAGCTGAATATGGTGCCGATCAAATACAAGTATTAGAAGGTCTTGAACCTGTTAGAAAAAGACCAGGAATGTACATCGGGTCCACAGGTCAAGAGGGTCTACACCACCTGGTAACGGAAATAGTTAATAACTCTATGGACGAAGCTATCGCAGGGTATGCTAATCACATTAAAGTCGAATTTAATAAAGATGGTTCCTGTAGCGTTTATGACAACGGAAGAGGAGTCCCCACTGATATAAAACAAGGGTATGGCGTAAGTGCTTTAGAATTAGCTTTTACAAAGCTTCATGCCGGAGGTAAGTTCGGTGCCGGTGGTTACAAGGTTTCAAGCGGTCTTCACGGGGTTGGTTCGTCTGTTGTTAATGCACTTTCGGAGTGGTTTAGAGTAATTACCAGAAGAAACGGAAAAACTGTTATCCAAGAATACGAAAAGGGAGGTAAGAAGGTAAGGCCTGTAGAAGAAATAAACCTCAAGACGCCGACAAAATTGAAGGGCGCGGAGTGGAATGTGAACCTAGAATCTTGGAAATACGAAAATATGACGATAGTTCAGTTCAAACCGGATAGTGAGATTTTCGAAACCACCGACTTTGACTTTAAATTTTTAGCTAATCAGATTAAAGAGTATGCATACCTTACTGCTGGAATAAAATTCGAGGTATTGGATCATAGAAGTGATCAAAAGCACGTTTTTTATTTTGAAGGCGGTATAAAAGCTTATCTGGACTCATTAAATAAGAACAAAGGTGTTTTAAATCAAAAGCCTTTTTACGTAAACAAAGAATACAACGGGGTAAATGTTGAAGTAGCAATGCAATATAACGATACTTTCAGAGAAAACGTCATTTGTTTTGCTAATCACTTAAAAAACACTGAAGGAGGAACTCATTTAACGGGATTTAGAACTTCTTTAACAAGATGTATAAACGATTACGCTAGAAAAACAGGATTATTAAAAGATAAAGACGATAATTTATCAGGAGACGACCTAAGAGAGGGCTTAACAGCAATAATTTCAGTATCTCTGGATTCAGGGTCTTTACAGTTTGAAGGGCAAACCAAGGCAAAACTTGGTAATACTTCTGCCAGAGTAGCAGTGGAATACGTTGTAAAAGAGGGTTTAGAGCAGTTTCTTTCAGAAAATCCCAAGGATGCAAATTCGATAGTTAGTAAAAATATTCTTTCTTATAAAGCAAGAATGGCTGCAAAAGCCGCAAGAGATACAGTTATTAGAAAAACAGCTCTTGAGGGCGGTGGTATATTGCCAGGGAAACTCGCCGACTGCTCGGAAAAGGATTCGGAAAAAGCCGAGATATTCTTGGTGGAGGGAGATTCAGCAGGAGGTACAGCAAAGCAGGGAAGAAACAGAGAAATACAGGCTATTTTACCTATTTTCGGTAAAATTTTAAATACTGAAAGAGCTCGTCTGGACAAAATTGTTGATTCAGACAAGTTCAAGGACATAATTGTAGCTTTAGGTTGCGGTATAGGAGATCAGTTCGATATTTCAAAACTAAGATATAAAAAAGTTATTATTATGGCAGATGCTGATACCGACGGAATGCACATTAACTCGCTTTATTTAACCTTTTTTTACAGGCACATGACCAAATTAATTGAAAATGAGAACATTTATGTCGCATTTCCTCCGCTTTATAAAGCAATATGGGGAAAAGAAAAGAAATATTTATTTACGGACAAGGATAGAGAAGATTTCTTAAAAACTAGCGAGGGGCAAAAAGCCATTGTTCAAAGATTCAAAGGGTTGGGAGAAATGAACCCCGAAGAATTGTGGGAAACTACGATGAATCCCGAGACTAGGAGACTTAAAAAGATAACCGTAAAAGATGCGGAGGCCGCCGATGAGGTATTTACAACCTTGATGGGGGAAGAAGTTGCTCCAAGAAAAAGATTTATCACCACACATGCACACGAAGCCAATATCGATATTACCTAAAGAGGAATAAAATGAACAAAATCGGAGTTACACAAGCTATATACACTTCAGACATGGACTCTTTGGCCTGCAATATAGCCTATACGGAGCTTTTGAACTTAGAGGGGAAAAATGCAACAGCGTATGTACCCAAAGACCCCGCCCACACCGTCACTAAAGAAATAAAATCGTGGGACTTTAAATACGAAACAGAACCTTCAAAAGAAAATCTTCAGGACTTGGACTTTGTATTGGTTGACACTACAGATCCGCACACTTTTCCGAAATTCGTAAAAGAAGAAAAAATTATTGAAATATATGACCACCACGTGGGTTACGAAGACTATTGGATTAAAAAACTGGGAGATAAGGCTAAAATTGAAACGATAGGATCATGTGCCACTTTAATTTGGGAAGAATTCAAAAAAAGAGGTTTTGGCGAAAAGATTTCCCAGACTAGTGCAAAAATGCTTTACGCAGCCATAGTTTCCAATACTTTAAACTTCAAGGCATCCATCACTTCTCACAGAGATGTAGAAGCTTTTCAAGAAATATCAATAATTGCAGATATGCCCAAAGACTGGGTAGAGAAATATTTTATAGATCAGGAAGAATATATTTATCAAAATCCAAGACAAGCAATCCTGGATGACATTAAAATAATAGAATTCCCAAATATGGGTACAAAAATTACCATCGGTCAGATAGAACTTTGGGAAAGTAAAAAATTTGTAAATGACTACAAACCACTTATAAAAGAAGTTTTGGATAATTTTGATCACAAAAAATGGTTTTTTAACGCCCCTTGTATATCAATGGGAAAAACATACGTTCTCACTGAAAACGAGGAGATAAGAAATATTCTAGAAAATAATTTTGGTTTTATATTTAAAAACGAAATCGGAGAGTCGGATAAATTAATTGAAAGAAAAGAGTTCGTAAAGGTCTTTTTAGAGTTATAAAAGACTTCAAATTTAGTTCAAATCTGCTAATATTATTAGGTTTATGGCCAAAGAAACAAACAAAACAGAAGAAATAATCGAACCACAGGATAATCCAAATATCCTAAGGACAGAGATAACAACCGAGATGGAGAGCTCTTATCTCGACTACGCTATGAGCGTTATAGTTTCAAGAGCACTTCCTGATGTCAGAGACGGCTTAAAACCTGTACAAAGAAGAATTATCTATTCCATGCAGGATTCAGGAATTAACTTTTCAGGTAAGTTTCATAAATGCGCTAGTGTTGTAGGTAATGTTTTGGCAAAATACCACCCACACGGAGACACTTCAGCTTACGAAGCGCTCGTTAGAATGGGACAAGACTTTAGCTTGAGATACCCTCTAATAAAACCTCAAGGTAACTTCGGTAGTATAGACGGTGACCCACCAGCTGCATACAGATATACAGAGTGTAAATTAGAAAAAATATCAGAGGAGTTATATTCAGATATTGATAAAGATACTGTAAATTTTGAGATAAACGATCTTCAAAACCTGGAGCCGGTTTATCTCCCTTCAAATCTTCCTAATTTGCTATTAAACGGTACTACAGGTATTGCTGTTGGAATGGCAACAAATATCCCCCCACATAATCTTGGGGAAATAGTAGAAGGAATAAATATATTAATCGATAAATCCGAAAATATTGGAGAGGCGCCTAAAAAAGACGACAAGGTTCAAATAGTAAAACCTGATTTTTCATCAGAGGCTAACGTTGAAGATTTAACCAAGGTAATTTTAGGCCCCGACTTTCCAACAGGAGGAATTATTTATGACCAAAAAGAAATGGTTCAAATGTACGCTACCGGAAGAGGGAGAGTTGTAACAAGAGCAAAAATGGACGTAGAAGAGACAAAAAGCGGTAAAGTGAGGCTTGTTGTTACTGAAATACCTTACGCAGTTAATAAATCGACTTTAATATCAAAAATTGCTGACTTGGTAAAAGAAAAAAGGATAATCGGTATATCCGACCTAAGAGATGAATCAAATAAAGACGGAATTAGGATAATGATTGAGTTAAGAAAAGACGCTGTTGTCAACAAAATAAAGAACCAGCTCTACAAATATACTCAATTACAGAACACGTTTAACTCAAACTTCGTCGCTCTTTTAAATAACGAGCCAAAACTAATGACTTTAAAAAATATTTTGGAAGAATTTGTTAAACACAGACAACAAATTGTAATAAGAAGAACAATATATTTACTCAAAAAAGCAGAAGAAAGAGCTCATATATTAAGAGGGTTGAAGATTGCTCTCGATAATTTAGATGAGGTCATAAAGCTTATCAGAGCAAGCAAAGATGCGGATGCTGCCAAAGAAGGTTTAATGAAAAAATTCGGTTTATCCGATCTACAAGCACAAGCCATTTTAGATATGCAATTAAGAAGACTTGCAGCACTCGAAAGACAAAAAATAGAGGATGAGTTAAAAGAAATCCTTGCCACAATAGCCGATTATGAAGATTTATTAAAATCACCAAAGAGAATTATTAACACAGTAAAGGATGAATTAAATGAATTAGGTAAAAAGTACTCAGATCCGAGAAAAACAAAGGTAATAAAAGGAAAAATAGGAGAACTAAGCGACGAAGACCTGATAGTAGATGAAAAATGTATAGTTACTATTTCAGAAAATGGATACATAAAAAGACTTAAAGAAACTACTTACAAGAAGCAGGGTAGGGGCGGAAAAGGAGTAAAAGGACAGGAGCTAAGGGAAGAGGACGCTGTTGAAACTATAAAAATTTGTAACACACACGATTGGGCATTTTTCTTCACAAACACAGGTAAAGTATATAAATTAAGAATCTGGGAAATACCAGAATCATCAAGAAACGCCAAGGGTACTCCCTTGATTAACTTTTTAAGTATGAAACAAGAAGAACGAGTGGAAGCCTTCCTAACTAAAACAAGCGAGGAGTTGGAAAGCAAAAAAGGTTTCGTTTTCTTTACTACAACGCACGGGGTTGTTAAAAAAACATCTATGGAGGATTTTGCTAATATAAGAACTTCTGGAATTATCGCTATAACCTTAGACAAAGGAGACAACTTAGTTTTTGTGGACTCCACTTCAGGTCAGGACGATATACTTTTAACTACCAGTATGGGCCAATCAATAAGATTTAGTGAAAAAGAGGTTAGACAAATGGGCAGATCTGCAAAAGGTGTTACAGGGATAAAACTATCAAAAGAGAAAGACAGTGTTGTAGGTACAGTAATTATACCCAATAAGAGTAGTGACGTTGAATTACTGGTAATTTCCAAACTTGGATACGGAAAAAAGACAAAAACAGGAGAATATAAAACCCAAAAGAGAGCAGGATCGGGGATATTAACTTACAAAGTCAAAGAAAAAACAGGAGAATTGGTTGTTGCAAGGGCAATAGATAAGGGCGCCGAATATGATGCACTGATAGCTACTACATCCGGAAAGATTATTAGACTTTCGTTGAAACAAATTCCTACTCTAGGAAGAGCAACTCAAGGTGTCAGACTAATAAAACTAGGGGAAAGAGACAAAGTTGCGTCGGTTGCAATAATGGGACAAGAAGAGCAGGAAATGGTTCAAGAAGAATAATCTCAAGGTAAGCAATACTGTCAAATACAAGTAATTTTAATATCCAATGACTTTTCAAGAAATTACTCAATATGAAAGAAAACTTTACAACCAAGGCGTAAAACTAATTGCAGGAGTTGATGAAGTAGGCAGGGGGCCTCTTGCGGGACCGTTTGTTGTTTCTTCAGTTATTTTAAATTTAGAAAAAATATTCTCAAAGGATTTTCAAAGGGATGTAGAAGAAAGCTGGGGTAGAGTAGTGTCTTATAAATATTTTATGGAAAATACAGGAAAAAATGAAGAATTGAACACAGAAGTAACCACAAGAGAGACCTCAAGAAATAACGACGTTCTATTAAGGCATACTGAAAAAAAAGAAACTACCTTATATGGAAAAATAAGAGATTCAAAGAAAGTAACTCCAAAAATGAGAGAAATATTAGCAAATTTTATTAAAAAAGACGCTATTTCCTTTCAAATAGAGAGATTTGAGCCGGAGGAGATAGATAAAATTGGAATTTCCGCATTAACTCAAAAGGCTTTTTTTTCAGGTTATTAAGAATATAGGTATAAAACCCCAATTTGTACTCACTGATGCTTTTGAGATTGCCAATATAACAAAAGGTAATCAGAAAAATATCATAAACGGAGACCAAAATAGCATAACAATAGCATCTGCCAGTATAGTCGCGAAGGTTTTTAGAGATAATATTATGGTAGAGTTTGCAAAAAAGTATCCAAATTACGGATTTGAAAAAAATAAAGGGTATGGAACTGAATATCATTTAAAAGCAATAGATAATTTTGGGCCGTGTGAAATCCACAGAAGAAGTTTTGAACCAATTAAGAGTAAGTTGATAAGAAAATAGAAGAGTAGGGTCTACCCAAGAGATGAGACTGATTCGTCAACCTCGTTACCTTCACCGGCAATAATAATGTCTTTATGGTATCTCTTGTGTATATCCTTTAGCTGACGGTTTGTAACATGTGTGTAAATTTGTGTGGTAGAAACACTTGAGTGACCTAGAAGTTCTTGGACTTCTCGCAAATCCGCACCTTCAGATAAAAGCCCAGTTGCGTAAGTGTGTCTTAAGGTATGTGGCGTAGCATCTATCGATATACCTGATCTTTTAACATATTTTTTAATAAGTCTTTGGATACTTCTTGGGGTAATTCTCAAAGATTCGCCATCAAAGTCATTTTCCTGCATTTTCTTACCGGAGTATCTTATAAACAAAGGTATAAAAGGGTCGGCCCGAGTTCCTAAGTATCTCTTTAACCACTTTATAGCTTCGGGAGATAGATAAACTGTGCGTGCTTTTCTTCCTTTACCTAAAACAGTAAACTCACCTGTGTCAAAATTTACCTCATCACGATTTAACGCAACAAGCTCGGAAACACGAAGGCCCGTACTATATAAAGTTTCAATTATTGCCTTATCCCGAACCCCCGACTTTTTATCTAAATTTTGTACTTCAAACAATTTTTTCATTTGCCCTGTATTTAAAAATTTTGGAATTCTATCTTCAGATTTTCCTAATATTATTTTTTCGGGTGATAGTATTTCCAGACCTTTTTCCACGACCAAATATCTTAAAAACGCCCTTAGTGCGACAAGGAATGTCTTTTGCGTAGACCTTTTATATTCCTGATTCGACTTTGAACTCATTCTTCGATTAAGGTAAATTCTATATTTCTTTACCAAGTCATCGTCTATGTCACCAAGTGTAAAGGCGTCTTTTTTCAAGTAATCTCGTGACCATTGAGAAAAATCAGTAAGATAAAAGTGATACATTCTTATGGTATTCTGCGACAAATTTTTTTCAATCTCACAATACTCAAGATAATCTAAAATAACATCATCAAGGTTTGAAGAAATTTTTATGTTAGACATGTAATGGAATTATACGACATGTGTAAAATTTTTAAAATGAAAATAACGGAATAATTTTCTAATTAGTATGTCTTTATGAATTTTTTATAGAAAGACTAAAAAAACTCCATGGAACCTAACCTAAAATAACTCAACCAAGGTAATCTGTATCGTTATATCAACGTAAATACCATACTTAGACGATAAAAGTAACGTCAATTTATTAAAAACGCCTTAAAATCGATTCTAGGGCTAAATCCTATTTTTTGTTGTTATTACAATGTTTTTAAGGTTTAGGAAGGGTAGATATGAAATAAATAGAAGGGGCGGGGAGTGTCTGGACAAAATGCGGGGAAATGATATTTAGGGAAGCGGTAAATAAAATAAAAAGAAAGAATAAAAATATATACATTTAATAGAGAAGTGAATGCAAATATTTACTGTATTTATTTCAAATAATAATTCACATAAATATAAGAATAAATTTTAGAGGGAATTTTGGAAATAGGGATGCTCGAAACTCAACACAGGATACGTCGTATAATGTATGTTTAACGACTTCTTGTTAGGGGTAAGGCCGTTTTAATCAAATACGGCGTAAGCAAGACAATGGAGACTAATCCGAGGGGGAGAAGTGGAATAAACGCACGTGAATTAATTAATATTATTCTCTGTTTTTTATTTATTTTAATTAATTTAATTATTATTTATTTTCACGCACTTAAGACAACACATCTTTTTATTTCTTCTTGATTTATGCATTAACGCACATTGAGTTATCCACATCCCCTACTCCGGATAAGTATGACAATCCTACAAAACTTATGTATGACAATCGTACAAAAGAGACATATGACAAATCTACTGGAAAACTGGTTATTTTTACAAAATTAAATACTATAAGCCCTATAGTATTATCACTCAGTCCTATAGTGTGACAAACTTACCTCAATACTCGTTGTAATTTCCCTACTCCACTTCCCCACTATTTGCCTGTATAACAATAATAAATGAAGGTTAATAATTATAAAATATTGAAATAATGCTTATATAAAGTATAAGATTAGGGTTTAAAGAATAAAAGCAATATTATAAAGATAACTGTTATTAATAAATGTCTTATTATTATCCTTCGGGATATCTCGTTTTTAAGATGTGCTGATACATAATTTAAGATAAACAAAAGAACAGACGAAGTAAACAGAGCTCTCAAGAAGTCTTCTGAAGGAAAAAAAGACACCCCTAAGGAAGTGACGAATACTATAAAAAATGAGAGGGAGCAAATGTAAATCCTCTCCCCTACTTCTATCTTCTTAGCATCCGGTTCAAATCTATAAACCCACAACTGATAATAAGTAAATAAAAAAGATATTGATGAAATTATTAACGAGTGTGTAAATGTGACTATATTAAGTTTAAATATACCTGCAAAAAGAGGTATAGCTACAATTACCTGAAGTATCTGACTCCACGTCACCGCTACCCTGTAAAGAGGTATTATCTCTTCCCTATCGTTTACTACCAAAAATATATTATCTGCGAGAGAAACTAAATAGTATATTCCTGAAAAAAAAGCAACTACAAAAAGTTTAAAAACGGATCCTAAGTTCGGATAAAATTTTAAAGATAGAATACCACCGGAAATAACTCCCAAAGGCATTATTATGCTGTAAATAAAATTTTCTTTTTTTATGCCGGTTGAATGTGATATTAAGGAACCGGATACTACCAAAACAAAGGATAAAAAAGCTAGTTGAATTCCGTTTAATTCAATCAAGTTCTGAGAAACAATGTATATAAATATGCCGACAAGAACCGACTGTATAAAATATTTATTTTTCTTAGCTAGTTCAATTTTAACTGGTTTGAACATACTAATTTTTCTTCGGGCAGGGCTCTAGTAGAACTTTTTTTACATAGCAAAGAGCCATAGCTACCGCATCATTAGCATCGTCTGATTTTATTTTATCTTTTAATTTAAATATCTTTTTAACTGCTTCCTGCATAACTTTCTTATCAGATCTACCGTAACCGGTCAAAGCCAATTTTGCCTCAAGAGCGGTGTACTCACTAACCTTTATCTTCTTTTTAGCGGCACTAAGCATACTTATACCCCTTGCCTGACCAACTGCAATAGCGGTCTTAGCATTGGTGTTAAAGAAAAGTTTTTCAATTACCATCACATCGGGTTTAAATTTTGCCAAAATATCACTTAAATTGTTATATAGAAACTTAAGCCTATTCTCAGGCTCTAAGTCGGGATGAGTTATAAGTACATTACTCTCTAATAGACTTATTTTTTTCCCTTTATCATCGGTCTTTATTATTCCGTAACCCATCTTCGCTGTGCCCGGGTCTATGCCAATTATTATCATTCTTCAGGTAGTTGAAAATTTACAAATACATCTTGAACGTCATCGTTATCATCAAGCTCATCTAATATTCCTTCCAAACTTTTTGTTGCAGATGAGTCAACCTCAACTGTATAACTTGGATTATCGGGATCAGGTGAAAAAATATACGCTGTGCTTCCTAAACCGCCTAAAGAACCCCCGTGTTTACTAAATATATTTCTAACTTCGGCCACTGTTCTGTTAATGTTGTCTGTTAACGCTTTGACATAAAAGGCCTCTCCATTTGGTCCAAAACCTTCGTAGATGGTTTCAAAAAAACTCACAGAACCCCCCTGACCCGAGCCTTTATCTATCGCCCTATCAATATTCTCCTTGGGCATTCTTGCCTCTTTCGCTCGTTCAACAGCCAATCTTAAAGACGGATTTGAATCTACATCAGCACCATTTTTAGCAGCAACAGTTATCAACCTGCTCATTTTGGAAAATATTTTGCTTTTTTTAGCATCTGTTACCTCTTTTTTTCTTTTTATATTAGCCCATTTAGAATGTCCTGACATAAAAGATATATTAACACACTTTAATTAGATTTTATTCAAAAATGTTACTTAATTTTAAAAAATCACTTATTGACAAATTTTTTTATTTTTATATGCTATCACTTATGAGTTTTAGCCTCGCAGTACTAACAAAAAGGGCTATTGAGGCGTCATTAAAGCAAAAATGGGCCGA
>CAZSDQ010000021.1:0-10725 GCA_964605725.1 uncultured Candidatus Saccharibacteria bacterium | reverse complement strand
ATTTATGGGTTGTATGACCAGCTTAATTGCACCCATAATTACATATTTAGAAAAATTAGCTCAATACGTTCCACTTGAGGTGTTTACTGTTGTCGGTACTTTTCTAGAAGAAGTAATTGCCCCCATCCCATCTCCTTTCGTTCTTACAACAGCGGGAACCATTACAAAAGCTCAAAACAACCCTCTATCGTATATTATTTTTATAGCTGTTCTTGCCTCTTTAAGTAAAACTTTCGGTGGTTGGCTTTTGTATAAAATAACTGACAAGCTCGAGGATGTATTCACATCAAAAATAGGTAAATTTGTTGGAATAACTTCCAACGATGTCGAGAGAATCGGAAAATACTTTAACGGTGGTAAAAAAGACTGGCTAGTGTTATTCACCCTTAGATCAGTCCCAATATTCCCAAGCTCACCAATTTCAATTACTTCAGGATTGATAAAAATTAAAATGAAAACTTTTCTAGTAACTACATTTTTGGGAACTATTATTAGAAACCTATGCTACCTCTATCTTGGGTACGCCGGTCTTGCCGCATCTGAAGAAGTAATGAGAGGGTTAAATAAATCCGAAACCGTCGGAGAAATAATCGTAGTTTCTTTGATTGGATTGGCCCTTTTATGGGGATACAAAAAAAGAAAACAAATATTTTCTAATAATGGAAACGGGTCTAGTGAAAATAAAATAAAACAAGCTAAAGATCTCTTAAATTACAAAACAGTAGATGAGCTCCCAAAAAATGAATCAGATGAATTTTCAACTATCTATATTTTTAGACACGGTCAAACCGATGATAACGCAAACTTTATTTTCAGTGGTAACAGAGACGCAAAACTTACAGAAGAAGGAAAAAAACAAGCTAAAATACTTTCTGAGAAGATAAAGGGTATAAAGTTCGACAGGCTTATCTCGTCACCCCAAAACAGAGCTGTACAGACAATGGAAATAGCAATGTCACAAAACCAAAGTGCTATAAATTTGAAAATTGAAACTGATGAAAGAATAAGAGAAAGATCTTACGGTGATTTAACAGGTAAAAGTAAAATGGAAATACAATTAAAAGATCCGGAAGAGTTATTAAAAATCCGAAGAAGTTATGATTTTGTCCCCACGAATGGTGAAAGTATAGAAATGGTATGTAAAAGAGTTGAAGGATTCTGTGATGACTTAGTCAAAGAGATATCAGGAAAAAATCTTAAGGTGGCTATTTCCTGCCACGGAAATTCTATACGTGGCTTTCGAAAATATTTTGAAAAATTAGACGAAGAAACGACAGCAAAGCTTGAAACTCCGCTAGGACAAGATTACGCTTCTTACGTAATATCTAACTAAAAGTAATTTTTGAAAATAATTAAAATTCGTAGAAAATCTCAAGCAACCTGTTGTATTTAGCTACCCTTTCTCCCCTGGCGGGAGCCCCTGATTTCATAAAATCTGCATCTACCGCTACTGCAAGGTCCGAGATAAACGAATCAACGTTATCACCGCTTCTATGTGAAATAACGATATCCATCTTTGATTTTCGAGCTAACTTTATAAAATCCAATGTTTCGGTCAATGTACCTATTTGATTGGGTTTAACTATCACCGCATTAGCCATTTTTTCTTTAGCGACTCTTTCTAATATTTTTGGATTAGTTACTACTAAATCATCCGCCACAACTAAATATTTCCCAGCGTTTTGTTTATAAAATTTAGCCCATCCAAACTCATCTCTTTCAAACATTGGATCTTCCAGATAAATAATTTTATAATGCATAAAAAGATCTTGATAATATTTTATTACCTCATCAGAACTCAACTCCAAATTCTCTTCGTCAATACAATACTTCCCATTTTCATAAAAAGAACCTGCAGCAATATCTAATCCAAAAAACACATCATTACCGGGGTCAAACTGGACAGAAGCAGCCTGTTCAAGAAAATCCAATGCAGTTCTTGCGGATAAACCTCTGGGTTCAAAACCACCCTCGTCACCAACACCTGTTTCAAAATCATCTTTTAACAAAATCTTTTTAAGATCTTTGTATATACTTGCTCCCATTTGTAGAGCTTTATTGTAAGGAGTATTCAAAGCTGGTATCACCATAAATTCTTGAAAAGAAAGTTTATTTTTTGCATGTTCTCCGCCGTTAATAATGTTAAAAATAGGAGTCGGAAACTTTAAATCCCCATTAAGCTTTTGCTTTCCGGAATACATAAGACTTAGATATTGGTAGAGCTCTAAACCAGCTGATATAGCAGCCGATTTTGCGCACGCTAACGAGACAGATAAGATACTGTTAGCCCCCAACCTACTTTTATTTGAAGTGCCGTCCATTTTAATTAGATTTTCATCAATACTCTTTTGGTCTGAAGAGTCTTTACCTACTAGAACATCGTTGATGGTTGTTGAAACAAAATCGGCTGCCTTTTCGACATCTATATACACAGCCTCGTTTTCCCCAACAGAGGCTCCCGAAGGAACGGGCTGCACACCTACGGAACCATCATCTAAAGTCACCTTGGTTTCAAGAGTCCAATTCCCTCTAGAATCTAATATCTTTTGACTTCTAATGTTCTCAATTTTAGACATTTTACTTTTTTAATCACTACTTCTTTTTATTAAGTACTTTTTTCTCAGCCTCGTAGACTATCTCTCTGGTTTTTTCTATCACATCTGGGCTAATAGACACTGATGTCATTCCCCACTCAACCATCATCTCCACTAATTCCGGAAACACTGAAGGAGCTTGTCCACAGACGGAACAAGTGATATCTCTTTTTCTACAAGTTGTAACAATTTTTTCCAAAGATTTTAGAACTGCCGGATCCATTTCATTGTATGTATCAGCAACTTTTTCATTATCTCTGTCTACACCTAAAGTTAACATCGTTAAATCATTTGTACCAATGGATACACCGTCTATCCCTTCATCAATAAAGTCATCAAGTAAAATTACGTTAGAAGGAATTTCAACCATCATCCAAAATTTAAATGACCCGCTTCTTCTTAAACCTGAAGCTGAAACAATCTTTTTTACTTCCCTTAATTGCTCTACGGTTCTTACAAAAGGCATCATAACCCAAAGATTTTTTAATCCTTTTTTATTTCTAACGATTTTAATAGCCTCGAGTTCCATTTCAAACACATCTAAATCCTTAATGTATCTGGAAACTCCTCTGTAACCAATCATTGGATTTGGCTCATCTGTTTCAAACTCCGCCCCACCCTTTAAACCGGCATATTCGTTACTCTTAAAATCGGTAAATCTGTACACAACTGGTCTTGGATTGAACGCATCGGCAAACTTTTCAAGACCTTCTGCCAATTTCAATATAAATTCTTTCTTTTTGCCTTCTTTTATGAACTTCTTGGGGTGAGTGCCTATATTTGCAATGATAAACTCAGCTCTTAAAAGACCGATTCCGTCTGTATTTCTAGAAGCCATCTCTGAAGCTAGTTCCGGTTCTGCTAAATTAACGTATATTTTTGTGGCTGTTTTTATTTTGCTCAAATCTACCGATGATTTTTTAGTTTCCGAAACTACTTTTGTAATGTCACCCTCATAAATTTTTCCCGAAGCTCCGTCTACAGTAATAATTTCACCATTTGAAAGCATCTTTGTAGCATTTAAAGTTCCAACGACTGCGGGAACGCCTAACTCCCTACTTACTATAGCCGCATGGCTGGTTCTACCCCCTAGATCGGTTACGATAGCCCCCGCTCTTTTCATAGCAGGAACAAAATCCGGATTAGTCATTTCAGCTACAAGAATATCGCCTTCTTTTACTTTTGATATTTCTTTTGGATTTTTTATAATCTGTACTTCTCCGGAAAACACCCCGGGAGATGCCGCAAGACCTTCGAGCAAAACTTTAGAGCCTTTTCCTTCTTCAACCACAACATTTTGGGTTTTTTGAATTAATGTGGTTACAGGTCTAGATTGAACAATTAATATTCTTCCTTTTTCAATCCCATATTCAATATCTTGAGGTCTTCCGTAATGCTCCTCAATTTTCATACCAATTTTAGCCAACTCAACAATTTGGCTATTAGTTAGTTTTTGTTTTTTCTTGAATTTTGCTGAAATATTAGTTTTTCCTTCTATGGTAAGCTGCCAATCTTGTGACACTACTGTTCTGTTGGTAATTTTTTTAGATTTTTTGCTAACCACATATTGATCCGGTGTAATTTCACCTGAAACAATAGGCTGACCTAAGCCATAAGCAGCTTCGACAGAAACTTCATCCTGATTATTTGTGACAGGATTAACTGTAAACATAATTCCAGAAACATCAGATTGGCACATGAGTTGTACCGGAACTGCAATACCTACTTTTAGATGAGAAAATTTATTTTCTTCTCTATAAAATATTGCTCTTGCTGTGAATAGTGAAGCCCAGCATTTCTGAACATGAGAAACAACACTTTTCCATCCTTTTATTTCTAAAAATGATTCCTGTTGACCCGCAAAAGAAGCCTCGGGCAGATCTTCCGCCGTAGCAGACGATCTTACTGCAACGTATTTATCATTTTCCCCGGACAGCTCCAAATAAAATTCTTTAATCTCTTCAGTTAACTCCTTAGGCATATCCGCCTGTAATATCGCAGTTTTTATTTTTTCGGAAGCCTCCATTAGCTTATCTGAATCGTCAACATCCAAACCTGAAAGTTCCGTCATAATTTTTTTCTTTATGGAAGTAGAATTTATAAAATCAAAATAGGCTTTGGCTGTTACCACAAAACCATCGGGGACGGGAATACCGGCTTTTACCATCTCTCCTAAATTTGCACCCTTACCACCTACCAAAGGAATATCATTTTTATTAATGTCCTTAAACCAAAGGACATGAGCAGTTTTTTTAGTCATGTGAAAATGTTAACATTGAAAAATTTTACGGGCAATAGCTTTTTACTTTAAATCTAAGATTTAATAGGGATAGAGAAACAAAATTTTGATCCTTGAGGAGAATTATTTTCAAACCAAATCTTACCTCCGTGAGCTTCAACAATTCCCTTTGAGATAAAAAGTCCTAAACCAGTTCCTTTTTGAACGCCGTTTTGATTAGACGCTTGAAAGAATTTTTGGAAAAGAAAATTTTTCTCATGTTCTGGTATGCCAACTCCAAGGTCAGAAACATAAACTACACAATCGGAGCCCGTTTTTTTTGATGTTACTGTAATTACTGCACCTTCGGGACTAAACTTAATGGCATTTGATATCAGATTGTTTAAAACCTGCTTCACTCTCTCAATATCGAAACTAAAATTAGGAATATCTTTATCAACTGTACATTGAATACTTAATTTTTTTATTTTTGTAAGAGGGTCAAAATATGAACACTCTTCATTTAAAACAGAATTAATATCGCTGAATGTTTTGTTAATTTCAAATTTACCGTTTTCCATTTTTGAGACATCCAAAATACTTCCCACCATGGTGAGAAGAGTCGTGGAAGAGTTTTTAATTTGATTCAGAAGTGTTTGTATTTGAACTACGGACAGCTCGTCCGTGCTTTTAATCAACAAATCTGCAGCACCTCTTATTACTGAAAGAGGTGATCTTAATTCGTGAACAAGAATTGGTAAAAAATCATCTCTGGCAGAATTTTTAGAAGATTTAAGGTCGTTGAGTTCATCCTGAAGTTTTTTTAATTTAGATAAATCCTTTAACTTAAAAAACAAGATAAATGAAATAATTAAAAGTATCAATGATTCTAGTATTACTAGAATATTTAGTAATGTTATTTTTTCCATTGTGGCAGTTTACGAACCCATAACTTTTACATTAAAATCTTGGTCTTCACCTAAAAACAAAGCTATCTTATCGGGTAGTTCAGACGGAACGATGTTGTATTTCATCAAGTAATCATTTGCTCCGTATTCCATAGCTCTTGATATATTTTCATCACTACCGAAATTTGTAAGCATTATAACTACAACTGATTGAGTCTCTTCTCTCTCACGAAGTTCTTTCAGAATGTCCAAGCCGCTCATACCGGGTAAAACTATATCCAGAAGAATTAGATCGGGTTTTTCGGTGATAATTCTTTCAACTGCGGAGGATCCTTCGGAAACCCTGACAATGTCATATCCTTTCATTTTTAGAGGAACAGAGAATATGTTATAAAAACCCTCATCATCTTCAACAAAAAATATTTTCTTAGGCATACAGTAATATTACAAAATGATTTTAAACAAGTAAACCTTTTTGGAGATAATCGAAAAATCAAATTTAAAAATCTAATAGTTATTTCTAATTTAATAAATCCAAATTAGAGTAATGTTTTAAATTATACTTATCTCTGTTTTTTTCTATACTTATAAGATCAAATGAGTAATCGGGAATGTTCGTAGCTGATTCGTAATTTTTAAGCAAGTAAGAATTAACTGCCCTTAATAAATGGCGTTTTTTCTTATAATTAAACAGGTCGCAGGGGCTACAAAATCCGCTTTCAGCGGATTTAACCTCTATAAAGGTCAGCTTCCGTTTATAAGCCACAATGTCTAACTCGCCGCCCAAACAAGTCCAGTTGGTGGTCAATATTTTGTAGCCCCTGCTCTTCAGGTAAGTAACAGCGATTCGTTCCGCCACCTTCCCTACACACCTCTTATTCACGAGATAAATATAAATCTTAATGAATTTTTATCAACGTATCTGATTCTACTATTAATAGAATTTTTCATTTTTAATAAAATATTGAGATTTATTGGTTTAGTGAAGGATTTGTCTCCGATTTTATAGTTGAGGTGACAGGGTTTTCAACAACCCTGTCCGGAGCAATACCGTAAAACTTAACAAGCTCAGATGCAATGTCCATCCAAACTGGAACCGCTGTTTCTGCTGCCCACGGCGATTCTTGAGGTTCCTGCAGTTTTACTATTAATGAAAATGCTTTGGATTGAGTTAAAAATCCAACAAAAGTAGCATTGGTTCTATTTTTTGAATAACTTCCTTCTTCCGGAACTTCCGCTGTACCTGTTTTTCCTGATATTCGATAATCTTTTAAAATAAAGTATTTACCCTCACCGCCTTCTGCAGCCTTTTCAAGAAGATCTGTCATAACATCCGAAGTTTCTTTAGATATAACTCTTCTAATATTTTTAGAAGGGATTTCAGTCTCTCCATTTTCATCAACTAATTTTGATATTATTTTTGGTTGCATTAGAAAACCACCGTTTGCTATGACGTTAAAAGCTGAAAGCATTTGAAGAGGCGTAGTAGACACACCTTGTCCAAAAGATATGTTAGCTGTATCAATATCAGTCCAGCTATCTTTTGGTCTTAAAATTCCGGTATCTTCGCCCTCCAAATCAATGCCTGAAACTGTTCCAATGCCAAAATCAGAAAGATATTTATACAAGTTATCACGCCCAACTTGCATACCGACCCAAGCTGCTCCAATATTGTTTGATTTTTGAAGTAATTGAGCTATGGTCTGAACACCGTAATGCTTTCCGTCCCAGTTATCAATTGTATGTGTAGAATAAACCACCGGACCACTATCGACAAATGTAGTATCAGGGCCAACTAAACCAAGATCTACTGCTGCAGATACGGTCATAGGTTTCATGATAGATCCCGGTTCATAAGTGTACGATATGGCTAAATTTTTTCTTTCAATATTTTTTCTACCGAGCTTTTCAACATATTTCTCCTCTTCATTAAAATTCGCAGGATCGTAGGTGGGATAGTTTGCTAAGGCAATTATGTCTCCTGTAAAAGGGTCCATTACAATTGCACTACCTGAGTAAGCACCATATTTTTCTACCCCCTCTTTAATCTTTTTTTCCACCATATACTGAATTGACCTGTTTATTGTCAATACAACATTTCTTCCTTGAATTGGAGGTACCATTTTATAGTCACCCATAAGAATTGGGTTACCCAAAGCATCCGTCTCTTCCAAAACCTTCCCAGGCTTACCTTTAAGATCCTCATTCAATCTACCCTCGATTCCAAAATACCCAACTTTTTCCCCATCTTCAGTGCTTCCCACAAACCCCAGCAAATGACTTGCCAAAGTACCTTCAGGATAATATCTAACGGGATATTCCTCAAAACCAATTCCTGTAATCCCGCTTTCCTCTATTTTTATCTTCTCTTCCGAAGTAATATCTCTCATCAGAGGAACCCAAAGCCTATCCGAGGAAATATAATTATAAAAATCCTTAAAATATTTCTCAAACATCTCACTTTTGGTTAGTTTAGGCGATCTACCTGAATCCTCAGATTTATTCGTATTTGTAATATCATCTTCCTCACCATCTTCGGAATCACCATCTTCTTCATAATCAGTTTCATAATCATCTAACAAAGAACGCATAGAAGAAAGTATTTCTGCAAGATCAGAAGACACTTTATAAGGGTCTGAAATTCTTTTTGGTTCAGCAAACAATAAATAGTTGCTTTTAGCTCCAGCTAAAACATAACCGTCCGAGCTCAATATCTCACCTCTTCTCGCCGGGATCTCAAACTGGCTGGAATACTGACTTTCAGCTAAAGCACGATAATCATCGTGATTGATTACCTGTATTTGGAAAAGTCTTAGAATTACCAAAATAAAAGCGGAAATAAAGAAAATATAAACAGTGTTAACTCTCCACTCATCAAAAAATCTTTTTTTCTCTCTAACAGGGCTCATATTTAAATATTTTACAGGTACAGCAACATAAAAACTACTAAATTAGCTTCTAAAATCTGAAATTTTTTAATTGATTAGAGCAACTTGAGTCTTGGAATCCAAATCCAGTGAAATTAATCTTGCATCCATTTTTACAAAACCAAGTTCTTTAGATCTTTTTTCTATGTAGGAAATCGAAGAAAGAGAAGAATTAACAGCCTTTAGTCTACTAATATCCTCTTCAATATCTTTTTTGATTGAAAAGGCTTGTTCAAGCTCTTCATTTTTAATTGTTATACAACTACATTGATAAAACTTATAAACCAATGCAGAGACAAAAAATGCTATGGATAGTACAAAGAAAATTCTAAATAATTTGTCTAATTTATATTTTTTTTCCATTTTTTATAAACGCTCTTAACTTTGCACTCCTGCTTCTTACGTTAGTCCTTATTTCCTCTTCTGCAGGTGTAAGAGGCTTTCTGTACATTTCACTTACACTAGGCCGCGCGCGGCGGCTAAAATCTTTAGCCACCTTATCTTCCAATGAATGGAAGGTGATCAGGACGATCACACTACCAGGCAGCAATAGGCGCGCGGCCTGAGGCAGTGATTTTCCCAGGTTCTCTATCTCATCGTTTACCACGATTCGTAGAGCCTGGAAGGTTCTTGTGGCAGGATTAATCCTACCTCGTTCGTAACCTGGAGAGGACACAGACTTTATTATTTCTACAAGATCTCCTGTAGTCTGTATTTTCTTCAACTTACGAGCTTCTATAATAGCTTCTGCAATTTTTCTCGACATTCTCTCATCCGAATATCTATATATGAGACTTGCCAATTCTTTTTCGCTTAATGAATTGACCAAATCAGCTGCAGTCACTCCCAAATTTTTATCTAATCTCATATCCAGGGACTCATCCAGTTGAAAACTAAGGCCTAAGCCCATATCTTCTAACTCGATTGAACTATATCCAAGGTCGTATACTATTCCGCTTACCTTTTTAAACCCATGATTTTGAGCTATTTCTTCTATATTTTTAAAGTTCCCTAGAACACCAAAAAAATTTCCTTCGAAGCCTTCTTTACTTACCCTTTCGTTTGCTCTTTTCAAGGCTTCTTCATTTATCTCGATTCCCAAAACTTTCCCACCTTTTTTTAAGATTTCCAAAGTGTGCCCGGCATCCCCTAAAGTAGCGTCAATATATAGTTTTTCTTTTTCTACTTTTAAGGCTTCGATCGTTTCTTTTAAAAGTACCGGTTTGTGATATTCCATTTTTGTTAATTTAGGCAGACAATATTGCTGAAATTTTTTCCGAATGCTTGGTCCAATTTTCAAAGTCCCATATTTCTATATGATCGCCTGCCCCTATCACTACAACCTTCTTCCCGATTTTAGCGTACTCTTTTAAATTTCCAGGTATTACAATCCTTCCTTGAGTATCGATCGCTATTTCTGATGCGCCGGAGTACATATATCTTTTAAGGTCTCTGGTTTTGGAATCAGTTATTGGATTTTCAATTTGCTTTTCTGCTTCAGCTAACCAATCCTCTTTGTCGTAACCAAAAACACAGCTTTCAAAACCTTTAGAGAGAATCAATTCATCTCCCTTTATTTGTTCCCGAAGTTTCTTGGGCAAAGCTATTCTTGATCCTTCGGTGATATTTGGTTGGTATTCCCCAAGAAACATTTTCATATAAACTTAGAAAATTTATACATGTGACCTTCACCATTTGTCACCATGTTATATCCAATATCCACCATTTACAGATTGTTGTCAATACAAATAAAACCCGAATAATACATAATTTGTGCATTTTTCATGGCGTCCCTTTACAACAAACTTCGAGATATTTTAAATAGTGGTTACAAATTTTTTTAGTGTTATTAATATCCTCTTAACATCAATTTACCAGCATTAGTATGGAAGGTTAGCCGGTGTAATTATTCAAGTACTTAATCTCTGTTTGTGCGTTCGGCTTATTTTCTTATTACAAGTTTTCTTGGTTAATAGAAGATTATTCTATATATCCTGTAGTATTGAATAAGTTACGAAACATACTGGACTAATGTAAATTGGAATGTCAGTCAAAACAGGCAAAGGTTTTCCGATGAA
>CAZSDQ010000020.1:0-12047 GCA_964605725.1 uncultured Candidatus Saccharibacteria bacterium | reverse complement strand
GCATCGGCGAACTTTTAAACCACATGCCCAAATCGGTAAAAAAATATAATAAATTTCTAATAGTTCTCGGTATCGTATTATTTTCACTGGTTTCTTTTTCATTAAAAAACAAGGCTTACGCGCTAACTCAACCAACCAAAGTCGAAATAGATGGCGAACCGGGAAAGGTTTTTTCAGGTACGCTAGAGCTTTATAACGAACAAGAACAGGAAATAACTTTTTATCTTTCCTACCAGAACTTCGAAGCAAGAGGAGAAGGTGGCTCTCCGGCCTTTTTGGATTACGATGGAACTGGTTTAGCATCTTGGATAAAAACATCACAAAGTATAACTTTAAAACCTAAGGAAAGAATTGAATTCCCTTATGAAATTCAAATTCCTCAGGATTCAGAGCCGGGAACATACTTAGCAGCTATATTTTTTGGAAATACACCTCCTCAAGCGATGGAAGGTGGCCAAGTTACAATAGGTACAAAACTTGGAACGTTGTTATTCTTAAATCTTCCTGGTGCAAAAGTTGAAGGAGCAGGAGTTACAGAATTCTCAACAGAAGGTGGAAAATTCTTCTCGTACCTACCTCTTAATCTTTACTACAGATTCTCAAATAACAGCGCCTTAAAAGTAATGCCCTTCGGTAGTATAGATATAAAATGTCTTTTCGGAAGAACAATGGGCACATTAGACGCAAACATCTCAAAAGGAAACGTCTTGCCAAGCAGCGTGAGAAAATTTGTTATTACTTGGGATAAACTAAGACAAGATAACGTAAATGAAAAGGAAGGAAAAACAGAAGAAACTACAGTAAAACCAGGAGATAAATTAAGTTTCTTCGATGCTGTAAAAATTCAAATGAAAAATTTTGCCTTCGGCAAATATACCGCAACATTAAATGTTAAATACGGAGAAAATCTAAGTGCTACAAAACAAACATCATTCTGGGTAGTTCCGTGGCAACTACTCTCTTTAATACTACTCGCTTTAATAATCATAATACTTTTATTTAAAGGTATGATGAAAAGACATAATAAAAAGCTTATTGAGATGGTAAAAAAAGAAGCTTTGACATCACAACAAGTTACAATCGCTCCCGCTGAAAGCATTGCAAAAGAAGAAAAGAAGGTACATGAAAAAGTTAAGAAGGAAGTCAAGGATAATGTTGAAGAGATAAAAGAGACAATAAAGGAAGAGACTGATGGAGAAGCAGAAGAAACACTTACAGCTTTAAATCCCAAAGAATAGTATAATTAAAAAACGTAAGGACAAGCAAAAGGCCCGCCTCCGGCGGGCCTTTTTGATATTTAATTTTGATGTTTGACACTGTCTTTCTAATTCATAAAATCCCCCGGGGGGATTTAAGAATAGTTAAAGTAATTGACAGGATATCGCTGCTCTGTAGAATTATTAGCTGTAATGAAAAAACAAAACTTTAATTTAATAAAAATATTTCCTGCTATCGTTTTGGTAATTTTATTTTCCCGCTCGACTAAGGTTCTAGCAGATCCCTTACAGAATAAGTCTGACACTATGAGCAGACTAGGTAATTCAAGCAGCGATGCTGTACTTTCAGATCACGAGATACAATTTACTACTCCAACAGGAGTAGCTTCAACACAATCTATAGAGATAACTTTCCCTTCTGATTTTGATGGTCTTAACGATCCACAAGGGGCGCTTGACTATACAGATGTCGACTTACTAATAGACAACACACCGGACGGAACCTGTGACGGAATAGATCAAACACTGGTAGCCTCCGGTGCAGGAGTCAGTGAGTGGAATGCTGTCTTCAGCGACACAGAAAACCGCGTACTTACGCTCACCTCGGGAGGAGCCTCAGCAGTTATAGGAATAGGAGATGAGGTGTGCATTAAGATAGGTGAAAATGCAACAGGAGGCACAGCCAATTCCCAATATATAAATCCAACATCAAGCGCAGCTTACACAATTTCTATTGCTACTACATCTGATTCAGGAAATATATCCGTAAGTATCATTGATAACGATATAGTTGTAATAACCGCAGATATTACAGAAACCATATCGTTTGCAATCGATGACTACACAGTAGGATTTGGAAACTTAACTTTAGCAACCGCAAGATTTGCAACGGGAAGTTCTCCTTACGGATCAAATCCTCCTTCAGTACCAGCTCATCACATTACTGTAGCTACTAACGGAAGTACAGGTTATGAAATAACGTATCTAGGTGCAACCCTGACTAATCAAAACAACGATACCATTGACCCAGCAACTATTGTAGGAGACGAGGATGGAACACCGGATACAGAACAGTTTGCAATAGGTTTTACTACAAACGGTAACGCATCAATTGCCGCAGCATATAATCAAGTATCCCCTAACTTTAACTACAGCTTTGTCGCAAATACCGAAACTCCATTTGTTTCAGAGGCTGTTCCAACAACAACAGAAACTATATCTGCATTCTACTTGGCAAATATTTCGGGGGTAACTCCTGCTGGAACATATAGAACAGAAATAACCTATGTGGCCACAGCAAACTTCTAAACTAAACTATGATAAAAACAAAAAACTGCCCAAAATCAATATTAGTTCTCACCTTATTCTTTTTCTCATTATTTTATATATTTTCAAAACAATCAATCTACGCACTCACTGTACCAACAAGGCTTGAAATAGAAGGGGATCCAGGACAAACTCTTTACCATGAACTTGAAATTTACAATGAGAGTGATCGTGAAGTTACTTACTATATCTCTGCACAGAATTTTGAAGCAAGAGGTGAGACTGGTTCACCATATTTTTTAAAGGATACAAGCACAGGTTTGGCATCATGGATAATTTCAGCGGAGAGTGTTGTAGTCGGACCGAAGGAAAGAATTAAATTTCCATATCAAATTAAAATTCCACAAGATGCTCAGGGCGGAGGCTATTTTGCATCCATATTTTTTGGCACTACTCCACCAACACCTGAAAATGACGGAGAAGTTTCTCTTGGAAGCAAAACCGGTACTCTTATTTTCTTAAATGTATCAGGCGATGCTCTTGAGAAAGCAGGTATTATTGAGTTTAAAACCAAAGGCGGAAATATATTTTCCTATCTTCCGATTACCATGTATTACAGATTTTCAAATGATGGTGGAAGAAAGTTAATACCCGTGGGAGCAATAGATATAAAATGCCTTTTTGGCAAAACAGTCGCTACTTTAGATGCAAATAGCTCAAAAGGTAATGTTTTACCAAATAGTGTAAGAAGATTTGAGTTAGTTTGGAATAAGTTGAATCAAAATAATGTAATAGAGAAAGGTAATATCGAAAACAATGAATTGATAGCCGGTAATCAAGATTTTAAGGTAGGATTTTTTAAGGCAGTAAAAATGCAAATTAACAACTTTGCGATAGGAAAATATACGGCGAATCTTAGCTTAAAATATGGAGATAATAAAACATCTGAAAAGCAATTAGTTTTCTGGGTTATTCCCTGGCAAATACTTACTCTTATTGTAAGTGCCTTGGTGCTTTTAATAACGGTCATCAAAGGGATGGTGAAGAGGTACAACAAGAAACTCACAGAGAAGGTTAAAGAAGAATCCTTAACATCACAACGTGTGAATATTATTCCAACCGAAACGGTAACAGAAAAAGAAGAGAAGACAAAAGAGGATTTGAAAGAAAACACAGAGGATTCTTTAGATGCGGATGCAAGTGAGCCGAAAGATATTAATCCTAAGGAGTAGGTTTTATTATAAAACATAAGGACAAGCAAAAGGCCCCGCTTAAAAGCGGGGCCTTTTTGGATTTATTCCTGCATTTGGAATTTAAAATACCCTTAATTAAAATCTACACAAAAAAACAGTGTGTTGAATAAAGATAAGAACAAAAGCTCGAACTATTAAATTTAGTGGTCCTCCCTAGGAGGTCTTTGGTCTAGAAAGATTACCACAGCAACACCTACCGCAACTACTGAAAAAATGAGATATACAAGTAGCAAAGAGTTTATCGTCATGAAGATATCCTTTCTAATCTTAAGGATAGCCACCAAAGAAAAAATGTCATGTATGAGTTACACACATACTGGACAAAATGCCCTTAAAAACTAAGTACCCCATTGGTGTTAAATTATCTGAACTTCTATGAGGTCTAACTGCATCAAAGAATACTAAATAATTCATAGGTTTTTAATGAGATTAATTATTAAAAAATCTGCATTTGTTCTACGAGTATTTCACTCATCTGCAAAGTGAAACTTCATAGGAAAAACCTTGCCTGCATTAATTGAGTTTCAAATTTACATCAGTCAGGATGTTTCGTAACTCATTCAGCAACAAACACTGGGGATGGAACATTTAGCATAAAATAGTGATTTAATAAATAGCGTAGAACGTCGAGTGATACAAGGAAACATCTTTCTATGTATCCTAAGACTATTGTTTAGTTAATACACCAAGTCTATCCTCACCCTCACCTATAAAATCGAGCTTCCACCCACATCTAGAAAAAAAAGCCACAGTATCACCAAAAGTTTCTTCAATATATTGCCCTGTGCTTGTAGCTACTGTATCATTTTTGTCTCTTTCTGGGAAATCTATCAGTAGTTTGCCCCCTTTCTTCAAGACCCTACCATACTCGTCTAAAACCGCGGATATAGTATTAAACGCACCTTCTAATTCCCAGTCTAGTATTTCCCCATTAAGTCGAGTAGCACCATCGTTTATTCCTTCTAGCTCATACCAAAAAGCACCCATTCTATCAAATAAGATATCCACACTGGAATCTTTCAAGGGAATATCGCGAGCATCTGCCTGTAACTGCTTAAAATGTATATTAGTTAATTCATGTGTATCTATTGTTGGAACTTTAGCGATATCCCCTGCTATTATCATAGGAGCGATTCCAAGTTGGTGATTCTCAGCGCTACTATTTAGTATTCTTGCAAACCCCAGTTCTCGAGAACCGCTATTAGAAGAGACGCTAAAAAACACAAAACCATTTAAATCCTCGGGTAATATTTTTTCTCTTTCTAGTATTGAATAAAGACGTGGTCCATAATAAGGATCAGCTTCTTCTACCATATTCCCCCAACGCTCAAGAAAGCCTCCAGTATTGTATAAATCAGAAACAGTTCCCATGAATGTATTATGAAATAATGTTTGCTCTTTGTCACCCACCACATTAAGCAAGTAATCACGCCCAAAGTGTTTGATAAAACTCTAAGTTTCGTAATAGAAATTTAGCAGTTAATAACCCTAAAGCTTTTAAAGAAATTCTTAGGTATTTGGAGAAATAATGACGAATGGCGAGGGACGTAATTGGAACTTTTTTTCAAACTAAGAAGCAAGAGACACAACCTCTATCTCTGTCTTAGATCTAGCAGACAGACTCTCCCATAATTTTTCGAAGGACACTTCTATGTTCATACCAAAATACCCAGTGATTTTCGGCTCGGGGTCAGTCACAATAAATATTATTTCTCCATCCTGCCCTTTTTTAAAACCATGTACAACAACGCCATGGGAAGATTTGGAAGAGGTCTCTACTTCCATACCTTTAGGCAAATCGAAATAAGGTTTTTTAAAACCAAGTAGTACTATACCACCATCATTTAGAACTTGCTCAAGTTGCCTAAAATATTCTGAGCTTTCGGAAGGCATGTCTAATACTTTATGTACCATAAGAACATCTTGATATTCATTTAATTGATCAATTAATATCTTTCTATCCCGAGAACACGTACTGCCTAATTTTTCTTTTTTATAGCCTTTTTTTTGCATAATTTCGAGTGTTTCGGTAACTGTTCGAGGATAACAAGTAACACCGAGTAATAAATTACGAGCCATAAGAATGGAAGCTATTCCACAACTTCTCGGAGTCTCCTGAGGTACGTAACTAGATTCCGTTACTGCCGAATTTAGTGATTCGTGTGGTACTATTGCCGGGGCCTTTTCAGAATTCATAAATATATTATAACAATATCCACAAAAAGCTACTTGAATATGGCGGAGAGAGAGATACCGGGACACTTCGTGTTCCTCAATTCAAGCATAGCCTACGGCTATTTTGCTTGAATATACCGCACTAGCTCGTTTAACGCTCTTAAACTCGCTACTCGCGTTCAAACTTATCGCTTCGTAATAGTTCGTTGGTACCACCACTTCGCAGTGGTCCCACCGAACTATGGCGGGGGGCGTGGGACGCACTTGGAACTTTATTTAGTCAATATCCTCCAAAAAGATTCCAATAACTCCATATGTTGTTTGGTCGTCCTTTGAATAGTACTTTTCCATGTCTAAGGCCATTTTCTCAGAGGGGTCATCAGATTTCCAACCTGCTTTAGTCCCGTCAACGTTTTTAAATAGTTCAATGAAGTTGGAAAATACCACCAAACCTACAACCTTTTTAGTTATTGTCTCGTCCAATATTGGTAGCTTAGAGAAAGTTATTGTGTCTTTGAGAGCTATCTGTTGCCGTTTTTCATCGTATAGTCTAATTTCTAGGTTCTTAGTACCTGACTTGATTGATTCGTATGCTTCCGGATTCAGTTTCATTTGGTGATTCATACCAGAATTATACAGCTTTGTAACATGAGTATCATAAAACGAAGGTCTTTGGCGGAGGGAGAGAGATTCGAACTCTCGATAGAATTTCTTCTATACAGTCTTTCCAGGACTGCGCACTAGGCCACTATGCGATCCCTCCAAGGCTAAGATAGATTTTACCACGATTAAACATCAAAAATGTTAAAATAACTTATGAAAATAATAATATTTGCAGGCGGAATAGGCACTAGAATGTGGCCACTTTCAAGAAAATCTTTCCCTAAACAGTTTATTAAAATGTTCGGTGGAAAATCTACTTTGGAACTTGCAGTAAATAGAGTAAAAAGCTTTGGTTACGAAAACATATTTGTAAGCACATTGAACGAATATTTACCACTAACTAAAAAATATTTACCAAAAGTGCCTTCGAAAAATTTGGTAGGAGAGCCGGCACTTAGAAACCTAGCCCCAGCTGTTGGATATAACCTAATTCGTCTTAGAGCACGTGGTTATAAAGGCCCTGTTGCTATACTTTGGGCCGACCATCTTATTGAAAACGAGGCACTTTTTCTTGAAACTTTAAAAAAAGCAGAAGAAATATCATTAAAAAATCCAGATAAGATAATTTTTGTAGGAAAACAACCAAGATTTGCCAATAACAATTTAGGATGGATTCATTTTGGAAAACAAATTTCGAAGGATATTTTTGAATATAATAAATGGTTTTATAAACCCCCAACAGAAGATTGTGAAAAAATGTTTGCGTCAAAAGAATGGCTTTGGAATACGGGATATTTTTTCATGGATATAGATTTTGGATGCCATCTTTACGAAAAATATCAACCTGAAATATATAAACAACTAGTAGAAATTGAGGAATCAATTGGAAAATCAAATGAGAAAAACGTAGTACAAAAAATATACCCAGGAATAGAGAAGGTTAGTTTTGACGATGCAATAGCTAAAAATGTTCTACCAAACGAAGCATTGGTTTTAAAAACAGAAATGGAATGGTCCGACCCAGGAACTCTATACGCGCTAAAAGAAGCCCTAACCTCTAAAGAAAAGGACAATTTAATTATAGGAAACGCCACTATTCAAAACACCGAAGACACGCTCATTGTAAATGAAGAGAAATCAAAATTAATTGCCGCAATAGGACTAAAAGGTACTGCCGTAATAAATACCAAAGATGTAGTTCTTGTAGTTTCTAAAGAGAACGTCAAAGAAATCTCGGAGTTTTTGGCAAATTTAGAAAAAGAGAAAAAACTTCAAAAGTATCTTTAGGTATTTCAAAACCTATAAATATAAAGGGTATGCCCAAACTTATTTTCTTTTCCAAGATCAATTGTTTCTGTTGGTTCTTTTGAAGTAAAAGGGAAATCCAAGGAATAAACTAAAGTACCCCCTTGCAGTTCTTTTTCAAATTTTTTTAATAACTTATCCATATCTTTGACGTAAATCCAAAGATAAATATGTGTAGCTGAAGACAAATCTAAATTGAAAAAATCGCTAAATTTAATAGAAATATTTTTGGATTTTGATAACAAAACATTTAATTTAGACTCGATATAAGAAACTAAAGAACTGTCTGCACCAACATATCTAGCTGTTGGATTATTTCTTGATAAATCAACTAGTAACTTTGAGTTTCCGCAACCTAGATCATAAAACACACTTTTTTCGTCTAACCCAATGTTTTCCAATAAGTATTTTCTAGAAGATGTAGGAGATGTTATTGAGGGAGTGTTGCCAGTAAATAAAAAATGCAAAAGTGAAATCACGATAAGAGTGGATATTACTATTAGGATAACCTGTGTAAATATTAAAAACATAATTAGATATTGAGGCACCCTAAGTTTGATAAATAATATTTCTCACACCTAAAAATCTGCTAAATAACCATTAAACAAAGAAAGGTATTGATAGAATAACAACGGTCACAGAAATTAAATAAAGCACCTGAGATAAAACAAAGCTTTTTATAGGGTATTTTATGTAGCTTTTATTTATCAAAAAACTTATTAAAATAACAAAAGCTATGCTAACGAAAAGATATGTGAATACGTCTATTAGGGCAGAAGGGCCTTTTGGAGATGATGAAATATTTGAAATGTAAAAAACGATATCTGCTTTTTCAAGGTTTCCAATTCCTGAAAATACATAACCCACTAAATACATAACTAATGTAACTAGCCAATCAAGAAAAAATAGTTTTAGAATATCTTTAAAATGCATGATGAGAAGATACTAACATACTAGAAAATATTTTAAAATCATAATACATAATTTTCTTGGCTTTAAGCGTGAAACGTGCTTTGAGATTTTTTTGAATCGCTAAAGATTTTGGGTTTAGTTTTTTTCTGCTAACCGAAGTTTGTTTCTTATATCAACGATAACCTCATTAAATTTATAATTACCTTTTTCTAAAGATATGTATTCTATTCCTACTTTTTTAAATATACTTTTTTTCAGAGCGTCACGATTTAATGTTCCTGATAAAAGATGGGATGAGCCGTTTAATTCTATTGCTAACAAAGGCCTCAAGGTATTTTTTGTGAATACACCAAAATCAACAGATTTATTACCTAAAATTTCATATAGATTATTGTGGTCTTTAAATACATTTTTGATTTCAATCATTTCGGATAGATGCACCTGTGGGAAAATATAGTAATTTTCACCAATCACAGTTTTCAATACATTGAACAACTCCAACTCGTCGCTTCGTAAAATGCTAATTTTACTCTCAAAAAAATCATCTTTGTCGGCTAGCTGAATATATCTATCTTCTTCCTTTTGAAGTTTTTCCCTTAGCCATATAACTATCGTAAAAAGTATAAGGGTTGATACAAATAGAACCCAGACAATAATAGTGACAGGAATACTTAACATACAATATCAATAATAACCTTGTTATTTGAAAATTGAAATGGCGGAGGGTGTGGGACGTACTTGGAACTTTATTAGATCAGAATCCTTGCGATTTTCACGTTTAGATTATTAAATATTTAACTGTTGCTAAAACTATCTACCTTTGGTAACATATTCTTATGTCAGAACCTGTGGAACCTGAAAAGGAAAAGGGAACCCCGATTTTAGATAGAATAATGTCTTCTGGCGAAACACTCGGAGCCTCTAGAAGAGAGATAATAGAGGACATGATAAGACTTGCAAATCAAAACGATATTGCAGGGATGCAGTCATTATTTAATGCTTACAAAAACTGGGAGATACGAGAAAAAAAACCTGGTATTTCTGATGAAAATGTGGAAAGGCTAGCAAAGAGAAATTTTGACATTGTTGCAAGAGTTGCAGATGCGAAACTAGAGACAGGTAGCGATTTGTTAGCTATGGTCAGGGCGGCGGACAGAGGATACGAGGGAGGGCGGATTACTAAATTCTACCGATCGTCTGTTGGTTATGCACCTCCTAAACAAAGAACACACAAATTTTCTGACAACTAACCCTTAATTGGCGGAGGGAGAGAGATTCGAACTCTCGTGTGACTTGCGCCACGCTTGGTTTTCGAGACCAGCCCGTTATGGCCACTTCGGTATCCCTCCAAGACACCAATTTACTATGTTATTTTAACATCTATAACATTCGTATATGTAAAAATTCAGAAATAATGTGACAAAAGTATCAAATTATGAGCAATGGAAGATAGGCGGAACTCAATATTGATATGGAAAAACAGACACTTACTTGATTACAACATTCCTAAGAATATAGAAAGGCAAAACGAATAAATCCTCAGATGCTTAGAAAAATAAAAAATTTGAATTTTTCCCTTCCTCAATTATGGTAATTTTTCTCTTGCTTTATATCTCTCAATGATTCCAGGACTTTCAATATATTCGAGCATACTATTTATTCTCTCTGTTAACGTAATCTTCGATATTTCCTGCTGCTGCATTAATTCTAGGTATTTTCTGTATTCTTCTCCTTGTTGTAAAATCTCAAACCATTTCAGAAAGGCTTCTCCATCACGGGACACTCGTAGGTCTCGTATCTTTTCGAGTAACAGTTGATTTGTGACATCTGAGCTGACGGTATCAGTTCTATTTAGAAATATGTTAAATTCAGGGTCTGGAGGACCACCTACAGGGTCAGGGATTAGAAAATTTTGGTTCTTACTACTCATAGATATTTTTAACATCTCAGCAATAATGCGCATAGCTGTAAAGGGCTCGAGCATTTTCAATTTTCCATTTTCACGCAGTAAGTCAGGGATTGTATTTGGTTGAATATTTGCAAGCATCAAAACAGGGAACACTCCTTTTTCAGATAAATAAACCAATGTAGAAATGACATCGTTCATTACCTCAGTATCAGTCATAGGAGGAAGTCCGCCAAATACAAAGGCGCCTACTCCAAGACCTTTTTTTTGTAATTCACTAACTGCCTTCTCAAAGTCGGATATTTCTAAATCTTTATCGTATAAACCATTACGAACTAAATCATCCCTTGACTCAAAACCGAGAATTACATTAGTATGTAATTCTTTTAATAAATCCATCTCTTCCTTTCCCAAACCCACATCAAAAGACCCCGCTTCTATTTTTTTTACAACATCTCGCGCATGAGCTTCAATATATAAAACTAATTCCAAATCAGGCCATTCCCTCATTTTGCGAACCAGTTCGCGTAACATATCAATACGAACTTTGCGTGGCAATTCGCTTCCAAACCAAGACCCAGTTGGGCTTAAAGTCAGTCCTACAGGCCTGTCTATTCCTGGTGCGTATATTTCTCCAAATTGCCCATCGATTACATTTTCTTCATAATTGTCCATGATAGAATCGAACTGACTAATCGCAGAATCAACAATAGCCTTTCTTGGAATATGCAAATCCAATGTCGTATACCCGCAAACAGAACAAAGAGAGCCTTCGGCACAGTTTGGACATATAGATGGAAAATAATATGCAGGCCAAGGCCCTATAGACTGATGTGGTCCAAGCATGTTTACTGGCTCATCTAGTGGTGGGAGAGGATCCACAAAAGTTGCTCCTCCCTTTCTTAATTGTCTAATAATTTCTGTAATGTGTTGAGAAATTCTTAAAATTTCTGAAGTAGCGGTTGTTTCGTCTCTAGAAACATCTTTTTCAGGTTGTATTTGTGATGGAGGGGATTCGTCTTGTATCATACTATTCATGTTTATTTTGAAAAACCATTTGATATTTATCCAAATTAAAAACTGTATCAAAATATTTTTTCCAATTCATAACAGATATTATACCTAGTAATTCTAGTTAGCATATATAGGTCATATTTTGGTGGACCGTACCGGAGTCGAACCGGTGACCCCTGCAATGCGAATGCAGTGCTCTACCAACTGAGCTAACGGCCCAAGACAATCTTATTCTAGAGATACTCGACCGACACAGTTTCTATTAACTCGACGCTTCCGAAATTCAGTGGTGCACCCGGAGGGACTCGGTCACGCGTCTTAACATCTTGTTTTTCGCTAATGCTCAAACAATCTGTAAAGCTCGCGACCCCGTCTCGTTCACTTCGTTCACTCCGA
>CAZSDQ010000019.1:0-14913 GCA_964605725.1 uncultured Candidatus Saccharibacteria bacterium | reverse complement strand
TTTTTTATAGCTAAACTATTTTTAATCGATATTAAATCAGCTTGGGCTTTTTCCAACTCTGACTTTAGATTTTCAGATTCTTTTTTGTTTTCTTCAAATTGTTTTATTTCCGAATTTAAAGTACCTATTATTGCTAAAGTCTCCTCACTTGTAGCTTTGTTAAATGCATATATAAAAGATGAGAGTTGAAATCCATTTAGACCTGAATTATTTTCTGAAAAGAATAATTCTAGCTCACTCAAAATATTTTTCTTTGAATAGTTCCTTAGAAGATTGTTTCTAAAAGAAATTTTATCTGAAAGTTTCTCGTTTCTGTCTGCAAGGTTTTCGTTTATTTCATCTAAGGCTTTTAGCGTATCGTCAATACTGTTCTGAACACTTGTTAGTTGAGATTGAGTTACACTTAGTTGAGAAGATAGTTGCGTGATTGTATTTAGTGTTTCATCAATTTTTGATTTTGTTGATTCAAGCTTTTTTCTTGTTTCTTCCTCCTTTTTTGCATAACACTCAAGTTGATCTTCTTTGTCTGATATGTCTTTGCATTCATCTTTTGCATAGGCGGTAAATTGATTTGTTGAGACAAATGAAAAAAGAATAAAAAATATAGAAGCAAGAATCATCAATGTATTTTTTGTAGAAAGTTTTTTTGGGCAAGAAAGCATGTTTGTATTATACATTGTATTAAGGGGAGGTAGGAAATTGGAAAATAGCATTCTCAACAGAGATTTAATGTTTTATGGAGGGGAAAGTCCATACGTTTTTAGGTAAACGATTTTATTATAGTTTTAGTGTAGGAGGGTGTGGTAGAATTTTTATATGAAGAGGTATTTAATAACCAATCATCTTTTATTAAATTTCGTTATTTTTTTTAGTATATTCCTTTTTTCTTTGTTTTATTACTCTCCCTTTTATGTTTATGCATATTCAAATTGTTCGGGATCGGATACAGACGGTTGTTGTTACAACACAGCACCAAGTCCCACAGAAGGTTATTGTGATGAGCATGGTATTACAAATCCTCTAGACCCTTTGTGTAAATGCCAAGCTGGTTTAGAGTGTGTGGATTGTAACGTAGACGGAAGAATTAGTTGCGACCCAGGGGGATTGTTGTATTGTGTTGGAGGTAACACTTGTGGTGTTCCTGGAAATCAGTGCTGTGATTCACTTACAAATAGGTGTAACACTGGCAGTGTTTGGTACAACAACATTGCGCATAAAGCATGGTTAGAAAGTGATGGTATAGCTAATTGTACTTGTGTAAATTGTGGGGACTTAAATGCTCCTTGCTGTATTAGCAATGGTTCTGCCGTCTGTAATGGAAGTTACACTTGTAACGTTGTTGATTTTAAGTGTGAGGATATTACCAATTGTGGGAGAAACGCAGGAGACCCTTGCTGCCCTGGTGGTACTTGCGAGGGTTCTATGACTTGTGATACTGCAACAGATAAGTGTATTAACCCACATTGTGGTGCGCTTGGAGAACCGTGTTGTATTAGTGCAGACCCTTGTTTTGGAAACTATTGTGTAAACGGTACTTGTCAAGAAGACTCCCCACGCCCGCGGGAAATGGTATACACCGGACCTGTAATAGAAAGCCTTCAGGAGTTACTTGGGCCCGTCACAAAGATGCTTTACTACGGTGGCTTGGCCATAGGAGTTTTTTTTATAATCTTAGCTGGGTATAGGTTGATGGTAAGTGAAGGCGACCCTCAAAAAACAAAAGCAGCCCAAGAACAACTAACCTCAGCTATAATAGGTATAATCTTCATATTGTTGTCGGTAACTATTCTTCGGGTTATAATCAACCAAATAATTGGAGAAGGTATTTAGTCACTTTTACGGAAAATTTTTAAGTTATGATAAAAGCTGTGTTGATTCAAAAAGTTTTTGCAGAGGTTTCTTTTGATGACCCTGACGTTTATGGTGGGGGGATATTTCAAGGTGCGGAGTTAGATAAAGTATTTGAAATATCTGCAAACATTGTTATCTGGGTTGGTTTAGGTCTTGTTTTAGTTTTTCTTGCACTTGGTTTTATAAAATTTATTACCTCACAAGGTGATAAGGTTGCAACAGAGCAGGCACAGAAATGGGTTACCTACGCAATAATCGGGGGGTTTGGTCTATTGTTAGTTTACGTTATAAAAGGAGTAATACTTAAATTAGTTGGGGCAAGTACTTAGACAGATTTTTCTGATCGGTCCGAAAAGTACATAATGTTTATAATTAAGCATTGTTTTTGCTTCTTTGTAGAATTATAATTATTAAAGTTACAAAAATATAAAATTATTAAATTTATTTTTAGGAGGTGTTTTAAAAATGATAAAGGATTTTTTAGTTCAAGCAGTTTTAGCTGCAACTGAAACTGACCCGTCTTTTAGTGGGACGCCTATCTCGGGAACTATAATTAAAACAGATTCTTCTCTAATTGACGTTTTCACAACAGTTACAAACATTGTTATTTGGGTGGGTTTGGGTCTTGTCTTAGTATTTCTTGCACTTGGTTTTATAAAATTTATTACCTCCCAAGGTGACAAGGTTGCAACAGAGCAAGCCCAAAAATGGGTAACGTACTCAATAATCGGAGGAGTCGGTCTTTTGGCCGTTTTTGCTATTCGAGGCATAATAATGCAAATTGCGGGTTATAAAAAGGAATAGTTTTATTGAAAAGAGTTTATGAGCACAATAAATGATGGTGTGATTTCATTTAGGAATTTTTTCGTATATGTTTGACTTACTTAATGACTCTATAGCTAAATCAAATATTGAGGTTGATAACCCTGGTTTAGGATCAGGTATTGGGTGGATTATATCCACCGCTGTTAATACGGTTACCGTAATCGCTTTTGGGGTCTCCTTTGTTATGCTGGCGTACGCCTTTGTTCAATTTATCACTAGTACAGGGGACCCTAAGAGATTGAGTGTTCCTAAAAGTGCTATTACTTGGTCAGTCATAGGTTTAATACTTGCGACTCTTTTGCAGGGTATTAAATTGTTGATTCTTAGAACGCTTGGATACGACTCTGGTAAGTTCTTTTAAACATGGATAATTATCTTAAAAAAATAAAACATCATAAAAACCTTATCTTCATATCTGTGTTTTTAATTCAAAGCTCAGTGCTCTCTTTCGCAGAAGAAGGAGATCCCCCAAGTCTTACTAGTCTTAGTAGTATACTGTCAAGGATTGTAGGTTTGTTTTTAGCCGCCTCTGCCGCTGCTTTAATAATCATGGTAGCTTACGGAATAATAAAAGGTTCTTTAGCTGCGGGTGATCCGAGAGGATTGGAGGGGGCAAAAAGTACGTGGACCTATGCTCTTTATGGTTTTTTAATCATCGTACTTTCTATGGTAATCCTTACGCTTATTAGAAAAGTACTTGGATTATCAACAGGTGATGAGAGATTAGGTTTTAAAACATTCTTGGATAAAATTCTTGATTCGATTGAGGAGCTTGTTGGTATAGGACAGAGAAGTGGTTCGGGACCGCAGGGTGCGTCTGAGGGTTATTTGCCTGTAACTCCGATTCCGAAGTAAAACTTTTTATAAAAAAATCACTTTAAATTAAACTTTAGTTTTTATTTTCCGTATAAAGAACGTAATAAGGGTAGTTTTCGTACGATACTCCTGTTAGATCTTCGATATCTTTAAGAGCCTTGTTTATAATGTCTCTCTTTTGTTCTTCGGGGCTGTTTTCACTCACCGCTAACCTTATTCTGAAAGATTTTTCTTGTACAACCCAATATATTTTATAATCGTTATTTACGATAGGAAGTTTTTTGTACCAAGGATATTCTCTGTATATGTTTTCCCAGTATTTTGTAAATTCATAATCGTTACTAATTTGTTCAATAATTGTTTTCCCTGTTTCTGGAACAGGGGGTTTCGTAACACCGCTGTCTTCGCTTTGTTCATCTTTTGAGGATTTAGAAACATTGGTTTTATTATCAGTGATTGTTTTATAATCAGAGCCTGGTTTTTTTCTGTTGCTGGAAAATATTAATATGATTATTAATACTGTTGATATAAACAAAACGGCCACTAACTTTTTATTTTTTATATTCTTAATTTTAAACTGATATGGCATTTATCTGACCCTTTTAAAATAACTTATGGGGTAGTAGGATCCATTTGATTCTGTGTAGAGATTCATAATCTGCCCGGAGTTACTCTCAACAACCTGTATTGAATCTGCATCCACTGAGTACACAACTCCGACGTGATGCCACTCTTCTCCAGTTACAAAACAGGCAATATCGCCAGGCTGGGGAGAGTAATCTTTTATAAAGTTTAGGTTTGTCTGCTCACACATTGCTCTAGCACCTAAATTTAACATCCCACCTGCGTAATTAGACCCATAATTATCTCCATATATCTGATTATATACTTTAGTAGGAAGCCACGTACACCAAAATAAAGCCGTTGGGTAATTATAGCTAAGGATGTCCCACTCACCTTCGCTTATATCTGTGCCCCCCATTTGGTCATAAACTGTTTGATTCCATAATGGTACTCCGGCACCTGGTGAGGCAATTATATTTCCCGAATAAGAATATTTCGAATCCATTTTATTAAAGTCAGGTTTATTGTAAAGGCAGCCAAAACCAGGTTGAAGATCACAAGCAATTTTTAAAGCTAAATCAGCTAAATCCGACCCGGTATTTGGTTGGTTGTTGCAAATAGGATCTTGGGATTTTCCACAATCGTCTACTTCACCATCCGCAATGTTACATGTCCCCGACCCATCTTCTTGATAATATCCATAAACAGCTAAGAAACTTATTCCAGGGTATTCCTGTTTAAGACATGCATCAGGTCCTCGCGCAGAATCGTAGAGAGTGAAATCATTTCTTGATGGGTTATACCCAGATATTACAACGTAGTGCTGGGTAGAACCCCCTGCTGGGTTTACAAATAGTCCAAGTATTGCTATCCCCCCAGGATGATCTTCAAAAAACTGTTTTAATCCAGTTTCATCAGCAGAGTAGTTATCATCGCTTATAACGTTCTCAACTGAGTGATCACTCATATTAGCCCCATTATACCTATATGTTTGTCCCGCTATTACATCTGGAGTAACAGGTTGGCCAAAAAAAGTGTAAACCATTGCGACAGAGGTTACAAAACAACCAACAGGACCTATCGTTGAGCCAGAGTTGCCTATAGGTACATTTCTCCATCTAGGGTCAAACTGGTTATAATAAAAACCCCCTAACCCAACATCGTCAGTAAAGTTATCTCCACCATATGAATTTACACACTCTCCAACTCCTCCGCACATCCCACCACATCCAAATACTCTTGGGTCAGGTTCCCCCGAGGTTGGAAAATTCCCTGCACCGTAACCCTCAAAGTTTGATCTTGAAAAATCCACGGGGTTCGTTATTGTAATAATTACGGCAACAAGAAGAAAGACAGGTAAAAGAACTATCACACATCCCGGAACCATTAAAAGTAAAAGCTGTACTATTTTTTTGAAGTCTTCCTGTAATATTTTATCTATGCTATCAAAGTCTAGTTTGAAAATAGCTTTGATAAAAGCAGATCCGTAGTCAAGTGCCTTTTTAAGAACTTTTTCTGCTAAGGCCTGAATTATCGGAAGTAATACCGCGAGAGGTCCTAATGATGCAGCAGTTATCCCAGCTAACTTAGCAATAAGTTTAGATAACAACGCGATGATTTTTTCTGATAGAATTTCTTGCCAATTTTTAATAAATTTAATAAATCTACCAAGTTTCGATTTCTGCCATTTTATTTGAAGACTTTGCATTTTATTGTTAATTTTTTCCAGTCTTCCTACGTATCTCTTATCAGTTAATTTGTAACCTTTGTTTAAATCATTGTTTTTTTGAAAAATATTTTTTATTAAAAGAAATGATTTATCGTTTTGGTTAACATTTACTTTGCTAAAACCTTCAATACCTTGTTTTTTGAATTGCATGAAGAGTTTTAGTCTAAAAGCTGGATCATCTACCTTATCACCAAAAATACTTCTTTGAGATTCAATCCAACTTGAAAATTTGTTAAATTGATCTTGTATTTTATTCCACTCTTCTCTCTCTGAAATACTAAGTGTAAGTATATTTTTACCGAAGATTTTTTGTGTATAGTAACCATTGAAAGTTTGATTCTTTCCCTTTAGATTGAGCATGTCCTCTAAGAATTTTTGTTTATCTTTATCATCAATAGTACTGTTTAAAAATCCCAGTACCTTGTTATTTTTAAATATATCTAAATGTTCCCCTTTAGATATTCTTAAACTTGTACCACCAAGTTTGCCAATTATTTCTTTAATTTCTTCATCACCCACCCCAATCGATTTTAGAAAATCTTCGTTCGTGAGATTCAAAAATCCTTTTTGCATTTCCAAAGCTTTTATTTTTCCACCAGATTTTTGGTATACCCAATTGTTGGCATAGTCAATTTTTGTGAAGAACTTTCCCATATCCTCTCTGTCTTTATCAGATAAACTACTTAAACTATATCCGAACATTTTCTGTGATAGTTTTTCAAGGGCATCCTCAGATCTATCGTTGTTTATAAGACGTGCGAGGAGTATTTGATCTTCTATATTTTTACTATCCAATTTAAATCTATTTAAGGTTTTATCACCTATTAGATTAAGGCTTGCTATTTTGTTTTCTGTCAGACCTTTTTTAACCCGTTCTTTATTTAAATTTTCTAGATGCTCTAACCTATCTTTGTGAACATCCAAGCTCGTAACCCTGATTTTATTAAAAATCCCGTCACCAACTAACCCACTTAATTCTTTATCTAGTTTTACATCAGTTTTATTAAGGAATTTTCTTTCGAAGGACGCTTTTTTCCAGGGATGTTTTTCAAAATACTGGTCGGTAGGAGTTCCTCTATCATCAATTTTTAGACCAAAATAATTAGTTCTTTTAAGAGTGTCTCCGATAATACTTCCAGAACTCGCTCTTTCCAGTCTCGCTGACATTTTGTTTTTAAGATTATTCCAAACGTATGTTTCAGCTACTTGAGCTAACCCTCCTTTATCAAATTGTTCTAAAACCTCCTTTGTAGCATAATGAATTCTGTCTTGCCTTAATCGATACATTACCGGAGCAATCTTTTTGGCTCTCAAATTACTACCTTCTGCGTTAATTACACTTCCAATGTCAGATTCTTTATTACTCAATATGCTTCTTTCCATATCTCTTCTCAGGTTCCCACCCAGACTGTCTTGAAATGTGGTTCTACCGTTAAAATTAGTAGATGGGGTTGGCCCTTTTATTTTTTTTATGTCGTTCCTGGAAAATTCATAGTTGTTTTTCTTGCCGTTTTCTAAGGTTTTCAGAAGGTTGTCTATATGGGTGTTGTATTTTTCAATTTCTTTGTTAAGAAATTCAATCTTGTTACTTGGGATGTCTTTGTTTAGGGATGATTTTAATTTTTCAATATTTGTTTTAGCTTCTTTTAAACCTTCTATTTTTCCGTCTATAAATTTACTTTTATCCCAATTAGGATCTCTCCAACTTTTCCTTTGAGTTTCAGTTCTCTTAATTAATTCTTTTGCGGTATCTTCGGCAATTTTTTGAGCAGCCTCCATTGATTTTAGAATTCCCACCTCTGTATTAAAAAAGTTAACCGCAGCATTTTGTTTTGATGACAGAGATTCTGGTTTTAAATTGTTTGATATATCTTTATTGACTGCTTTTACTGCTTCGGATAAAAAAGATGTGTGTAACTTATCTCTGTCTCTTACGTTACCTCTGTTATTAGCAAAACTAATGGCAGCTGATACTGTATCGTCGTATATCCTGTCTTCTACGATATTTATAGTTCCATCAGGGTTTGTTTTTTGTTTATGTTTTAAATCCAGGGGGCTTAACCTTTTCCCATACTCATCTGTGTAAGCACTTTCTCTGACGTCTTTAAACATTGCTGTGGTTCTGTCTGCTACTGCTTTTCCACCTATCCTTTCGGAATTAGCTGCATTTTCTTCACCGTATCCTAGTGCAATACTCCAAAGTTTTTCATTTAAAGCATTTTGAATATCTGAAAAATCGTTGTCTAGTAAATTATTTAAATTAACTCCGGTTGTTTCTTTAACCCACGCTTTTAAAGTAGATTCTATTTGTTTTTTTGTCTGTTCAAAACCTTTTTTATTACCAATACCCCAGTCACTTGGTTTAAGACTTAAACTTGTTGTCGCTCCTGCCAAGTCGTCTGTTGCGTAATCATCGAGTTCGGTAACATCCAGGTTAGTATTAGGGGTGACGCTTACTTTAAGCTGATTTTTCCAGTCATCGACTATTCTGTCTGCGTACCATTTCGGAGATATTATAGGAGTGTTTGCAACATCTTTTCCAACTTCATCAATGTCATGTAGCAAGTAGTCAAAGTTATATTCAGCCGGTTTTATATTTCCTCTCCAGTCAGGTCTTTTGGAAATCGGTTTTCCACTGTAATACCCAGGATAAATTGGGTTTACAGAACCGGCGCCTTCTTTTTTAGGCGAGTATCCTGGATATAGAGGGTTGTTTGCCATACCGTTATATTCTATAATATTTAATTAGTATTTGGGATACTATATTATTTTAAAAAATATGAAAAAAATATTTGAATTTCTTCTAGTTTTAATGTTTTTTGTTAGCTTAATTAATGTCTTTAGTTTAAATTCTAGGGTTTTCGCGGCAGAACCTGTAACTATAAGTGCATGTGAGGTGACTAAAAAAGCCTACGAACCCAGCGAATCTTTCTTCAATTTGGACATAAGACGAACCGTAAATAATATGTTAATAGGTTCAATTATTTCTCTTTATACAAACGCTTCGGGAGTAGATCCTGACGCTACTATGAGTTGTCAGTGGTATATTCTGGAAAAGCTAAATGATAGTGATTTACAATCGAGAATTGCTCCTCCTGAGACATTGTGTGCGGGTGAGATTACTGAAGGTGAGAAAGAAAAGATGAGACCGGTGTGTGAAGCACTTGTATCGGATCTTGGAAATAGTACTACGACTGCTGATGTTGGCGGACGTACCGCCTCTATTTATAAGGACTCCATAAATAGCAGTATGATTGGCTTAGCTACCTCACTTGAAGGTGTAGCTAGAAAAGAACCTCTACCTGTTAATTTAGCGTACTACTGGAATCAATCGGTCACAAAAATACCCTTTGCTGGTAGAGCTCTGGCGGCTACGGGTGGTGAGGCATATAAGAACCTTCCTGTTATTAAAGCTGTTTATAGTATCTGGAGTGTTTTTTTAAAAGTGTCTTTAGGAATTCTTTCAATCGTGCTTTTATACACAGGTATTATGATCACAATGGGGAGGAAGCTTAGTAGTCAATTGGTAGTGAGTGTTCAATACGCTATTCCAAAAATAGTGATCGGAACCATTCTAATGATTTTTAGTTATCCAATAGGTGCTGTGATTACTTCTATTAGCTTTGGTCTTTTCAGAGGTGCTACTCCTATTGTATCTAATCTGTTAATGAATGGGACAGCAAATGATTCTCCCAGCGGATTGTTGTCTATGGCTATGGCGATTCAAACTTTGAGTATGGCTAGAGGAGGGGGTTTTTATCTTGTTGTTTGTTTCATAATGCTTGTAATTCTTACGATAGGCAGGTGGATTATTTATCTTAAAGTATTGATGGTTTACATTAAAATGGCCTTTTCTATTGTTTCTGCTCCTCTTGAGTTTGTACTTGGAACAATTCCTGGAAATGACGACAAAATAAAAGATTGGTTTATGAGAATGTTAAAATACGGGTTAACGATTTTTGCTATGGGACTCATAATACCTCTTACATATTGGGTTGGTTTGGAGATAATGGCCGCTTACATAAGTGGTGACGCTACAGGTGGTGAAGTAGGTGGGTGGGGAGTTGTTATTTCACTAATAGCGCCACTATTGATAGTAGTTTTTGGTATAGGAATGGGTATTGGAATGGAAAGCCGTATAGATGGGTTTTTAAGCGGTGGTAAGAAGAAGAAATAAAGACAGTTGTTTTAACTTGATTTTGAGTTAGTTGAAGTGCTTCCTAAGTTGAGTTACTTAGAGCTTGTTATTTGCAGGCATTCCATATTTCTTCATACCCTTCGTTTGAAGGAAACACATCTTCTGTCTTTAAGGAGCCTTTAAGCTCATCCTCAGGCCTTACTTGTAATTGATGATATTGAATTTTCATAGATGATTTCATGTAACCATCCCATTTTTGATCGGGGCATGAAATCTGTGACCCTGTTGTATTTTTAACATTCCTTGCGATTGATGCTGCAAGTGTAAAGGTACTATCAATAAAATTACATCTGCTGGCTGTTTCTTGTCTTTTAAATAGTTTAGTCAACTCCCCCTTAGGAGAATCTCTTCCTGGAACCTTTGTGTTAAACATTTCTGAAAACCACGACAATTTCCAATCATAAGGTGGTTGCTTTACTGGTTCTAGATCATCACAAAATGGGAAAGCGCCGTACCACGGAAGAGTCATCTTTTGCAAATCTTCTTCTCCTTCCTCGCTCCATAAATACGAATATTCTTTATCTGCTCCAGTTTTGTGCATATAGACTAATATTGCTGCTGGTTCTAAACCAAATTTATTTCCTGCCAAATTTAACACTAATTTGAAAGTGTCAGAGAATTTTAAAGGTTGACCTGTTGAATCGGCACCCTTTAAGATTAATCGCTCACAAGCTGAAGTATTTTCTGGTAGCATGCACGGAGGATTCTCTATTTTATCCAGTTCGTTTTGTAAGTCTTCAATTTTGATTACTTCTGGATCAGGAAGTGTTGCAAAATCGCAGGTTTTTCCATCATCCCATACTCCCGTTGTTCCCACTCCTCCCGTGACATCAACAATGTCTTTGTTTCCACAGTGTATATAAAGGGGTTCCAACTCTGTGAATTGAGATATAGGGTGTGGCTGTCCGAACTGCGCTCTAGTCAAAAAGCTAGCTCCTGAACCAATTCCTGGAAAATCCTTCCTAAGTGATACATCTGGTTCTGTTTCGCTTAAAGACGAGGATACGCTGACCCATGCTGCAGGTAGGGGGGTAATGTCTGTAGAAAATGGTGTTCTGAAAGCCTTTTGAAATTCTAATCCTGACTCAGCTACGGTGTCTGCATTGAAAGATCGAGGGGAGTTTAAGTTTTCTGTATCATCAATTGTCTGCGAGTATACATCTACTTCTGCGTCAAATAGAATATTTCCATCGCATTCATTTGGACCTGCCTCTGCAACAGTACAGTAGTCGTAAGGTCTAATTATGATGTCTTTACCAGTACCCACACAGGCTGGTGGAGAGGTGTCTCTTTTAATTCCTGAAGAATGTCTATTGTATGCACAGTCCTCCAGATAAATATCAGAGCAAGAACCATCTTTGGTATCAATGATATCAATAATTTTAATCTCTTGGTTTGTATCGCATTCGTATTTTATTTCTAACTGTCCTTTTTCACATTTATCTACTTTACATGTTCTTGATAAGCACCCATCGGCATCAGGGTCATTTTCACATCTATCAGAATCTGCTCCGCTTGTACCGTTACAAGTAGCAGCTGTTTGGCAGGATTCTACAGGATGCCAAGGGTAACAACCCGTATTGTCATCACTTCCCCAGCTCCCTGGTAAGATATTTTTAGGACAGTTAAACAAACTTTCGAAATTGGTGGCATTTACTTTAAAACCATATGCTACTAACTCATCGTTAATTTTGAAATTATCATCTTTTTGTAGATTAGTTGGGTTTCTATCCGAAAATGTTTTTTTAGTTGTATTTCCAAATATTATTGCATTAAATAAATTAACTATTTTTACGAGGAATGTTGCCTCTCCTTTTACCTTTGTCATCGGCCAGTCTATATAGCTGTGTCCTGTTGATATTGAAATTGCGCTATCAAGATTGTCCTTCCATTCCCCACCTTTTAAATTAGGGGTTCTATTGTTTGCCGCCGTTGTTACTGTAATACCCTGAAACGGAGTTCTTGACCCACCCCATTCTCTTCCTCCTTTAACCACAGCATTTCCAAGAGTATCTAGATCCTCCGGATAATGTTCATTTCCACAAGCTTCACACTCCATTTCTTGGCCAAAAGCATATGGGTCGAGATAATCTTTATCCTGTTCTGCATTAGTAATTATTTTCTCAGGGTATTCGTTGGTCTTTGAGAATTGTCCTAACGCTACGGGTCTTGTTGATATGTAGTACGGTAACCCATCAGAGATTTCTTTTTTAATTTCATCGTCTTTAAAAGGTGCGCCCAGAAAGTTTACTAAATTCTCTGTAGATGACACTTCAGTACCTGATGCAATTTCTAATAATGCTCCTCCTGAGTTATCACCAGATACGTCACCTGATCCTTGTATGTAACCCTGCCCTCCAATTCTGGGTTCTCCCTTTCCCTCCATTTTTTTTTGGAACGCGAGGGAGTTAATATCACTTCCGTCATCTAATACTTGTCCGTTTATCTCTTTTCTATAATAAGAATCTTCTTTGTTTTCTGCTGCATAACCTCCTTTTAAGGCAGTATTGTTATTTCCAAGGTTTGTTAAATAATAATTATTCCAATAAGCTCCTCCATCACACAGTCTCATACCCTCTTTTGTTGCGGGATTGTACTCTTTACACACCAATTGACCTGGTCTTTGAATTTGTTTAATACGTACAGGCTCTTCTTCACCCGCAATAAGACAAACTGGAATTTCTGGATCCATTTGGTAATCCAAATTATCAAGACTTCCAGGAGACATTAAACCTTGAGCAGGACCGTTGGCGGTTTGGCTGTTTACATCACTGTCTTGGTTTATTGCACTGTTACATTGTTTTAGCCACTCACAGTTTGGGTAGGCAGGTTTGTCACTATCTTCAGGTGTGGTTTCCCAAGCTCTTTTGTAGACTTCTCCTACACAGTTAGAAAACATAGTTCCCAAATATTTAGCTATATCGTCGTGATCTTGATAATACGCAGAAATTTCGTTTCTAATTTCTAAAGGGCGGTAGTATAAGAGGGATTGTTTTGGTGGTAGGCTTGGTAAAAGGTGCATGGTAGAAATATTGCTATCTGTGTATAGATCTTCTTCGCTTAAATTACAGTAAGAGTACCAGTCTGTATCTCTGTATTTAACTTTACAATCTTTGGAATACCAAGCACCTAAAGCAGGAAGCCTGTTGTTTAAATCTCCAGTATATTTAAAAAGAGATGAATTTCTTATCGCTTCTTCTTTCCCTGCATCGTGTTGTGGGGTTGTGAATCTTGGGTCCGCTCCTTTTAAAATAACTTGAACACTGCTGTTTTTTTTATTTGCGTATTCTTCATAGTGGGCTTGGATGGTATTTTCGAGTCCATCATAAGTTATATTTGGATCGTAATTATCTCCGGCTGCTTCAAAAGCCTCTGCTCTCTGTTCTGGGTAGTAGCCGTTAGGGTCATCTACTCCCATTTGAGCAGCCAGTTTAACTCCTCCTATAAAATCAAATTGAAGTAAGGGGGGAACATACGAGAATTCTTCACTATCCATAACCAGAAATTCTTTTGGACAATTTACCTCGTGAATTATTTCAGTTAAATCTAAATATGATGGAATGATGTGAATTCCTTGAAAGTAATTTCCGCACTTGAAAACCAAATACCTTTTTTTAGACTGGTTTGTAATTGTTACATCTTCATCTATATTATCTATGTTGTTTGTATACTGGTTATCGTATTCGTAGGTCCAGTTACTTTCAAGCTTTCTTCCTACTAAATGAAAAACCCCATCCTTGTTTGTGGATGTCGAGGAAAATGGGTGAGAGAGTAAGCCATCTCTTTTACAGGTTCTTGACGAGTTATCGCATTCATAAAGGTAAACCGAAACTCCTTTAACGGGAACTTGAGAAACAGAGGAAGCGGTAGAACCATCACTAAGCACTACGGGCGTTCCCAATGCTTGTGTCACTCTTCCGCAATAAGATACCAGATTAGGATTATTTGCAGATGGACAATATGAACTAATTTTTATATCAGATCTTTCAATTTCAGTACTTCCCAACTCTTTATTTTCATCATCGTCAGCTGACACTTTAGCAGTATTATTAAGAACATTGATAAGTAAAAACCCAATTAAAAATAACTTCAGAAATTTTTTCATAATTACCTTTTTATTATAGCAAGATGTGACTTAAACAGTAATGGTAAAATGTTTTTATCAAATGGCAAAGGGCAAATTATTAGCAAAAAACAGAAAAGCTTTATTCAACCATTCTATTGTTGATAGATATGATGCTGGTGTTGTTTTAAAAGGCTATGAAGTAAAAGCTATTCGTGAGGGTAAGGTTGATTTTGAGGGTTCTTATGTGAGGGTAATTAAAGGAGAGGTCTATGTTACCAATTTAAAAATTGGTAGGTACTCAAAACAATCAAAAGAAATTTCTCCTCAAGACGAGAAGCGGGATAGAAAACTTTTATTAAATAAAAATGAAATTAAAGAGATTAATCGAGAGCTTTCTGAAAAGGGAAAAACCGCTGTTCCTTTAGCCTTAATCATGTCCAATAATAAAATAAAACTGGAGCTTGCAGTTGTTAAAGGTAAAAAAGAGTTTGAAATGAAGCAAACCGCAAAGGAGAGACAGTTAAAAAAAGATATGGAGATAGAGAAGAAGCAGTTCAGACAGGAAATGTATTAATTACATCAAGTTCAAGACCTTTGTTGGTTGATTTATCAGCATTTATAGGCTATAATCTTCACACTTGGTCTCGATGCCAAGGTACTTTAAAAAGGGGATGCATTGGATTTGACTGATGCATATTTTGCATAGTTGCAAGTAGGTTCACCAAAGCCTTAATTTGGTAAAAATATAAATGCCGATCAAAAAGCATTTAAGCCAGCAATGGCTGCCGTCTTCGCTTAACTTAGTTAAGCCTAAGACAGACACCGGGAATTTTTCTAGGAAAGTTTCCGTCTTAGTCTAATAAA
>CAZSDQ010000018.1:0-16017 GCA_964605725.1 uncultured Candidatus Saccharibacteria bacterium | reverse complement strand
GATCGTCTAATGGGAAGGACCATCTCGCTTCGCTCGAGAACCTTGCGATTAGACTTAGATTTACATAGATACTTTTAGTGTTAGTTTTTGAAAATTTAATTTAATTTACTTAGTTTATTGTTGGGGGATCGTCTAATGGTAGGACCTCGCACTCTGGATGCGGTAATTGGGGTTCGAATCCCTGTCCCCCAGCCAGAGAGTGCTTTTACGCGACCACAGAGCCTTAAACGCCTTGTTACACCTTGCAAATAACCCTCTTCGATAATTTCAATCCGAACCTCGTTTTATGTTGTAATGGCTTGATAATATTGAAATAGTAGCAGATTCGGGTTCCTTTTCCGCAGCCATGGGAATACCTTGTCCTGACAACCTATCTAAACTGCAAGCAGGGCAAAGTTAGAATCTGGAAAATATCAACCCACTACATGTATAATAAATTGTGTGATGAGGCTCACATAATAGTCCCCACGGACTGATAGCTTCTACGTTTTTATGAAAGATATGGAAAAACAAATAGAAGCTAAATCTAAAAATACCTCTCACAACTCCTTTTTTATCGGACTTTTAAGCTTTTTTGGAGGAATTAGCGCAGACATTTTTGTTCCTGTGTTACCTTTGTACCTTACTAACGTCTTGCATCTTGATAAGTCCTTTATAGGGTTAACCGAGGGGGTTGTCACTTCAAGCGCCAGTATTTTTAAAGTAGTGGCAGGTTTTGTATCTGATAAATTTGGAAAAAGAAAACCCATTGTGTTTTTGGGGTATTTCCTTTCAATGGTAGCCAGACCACTGCTTGCTTTCACAACAATAGGTACCGGGGTATTGTTCCTTAGGTTTCTTGATGGTGTCGGAAAAGGAGTAAAAGACTCACCCAAAGACGCTTTAATTGCCGATTCCACAGAAATAAACAGCAGAGGAAAAAGTTTCGGAATCGTTAGGGCATTGGATACATTGGGTTCGGTAGTCGGACCTTTAATTCTGTTTGCCCTCCTGTATCTCTTACAGAATAACAGCCTTAAGTATCATTACATATTTTTTATTACGGCTATTCCGTTATTTTTTACCCTGGGTATATTGTCTGTTTTTGTAAAAGAGGTGAAAACAAAGAAAGATACCCAGAATACACTTAAATTTAAATTACCGAAAAAGTTTTATGTATTTCTGCTAATTGTCTTGATCTTTTCCCTTGGTAACTCTTCTGATACGTTTCTAATTTTAAGGGCACAAAACGTGGGTATAGGTTTATTAGCAATACCTTTGGTTTACGCACTCTTTAACTTTATATATGCTTCAGCTTCGATCCCTCTTGGATCTTTATCAGACAGAATAGGAAGAGAGAAAGTAATCCTAATAGGTTGGTTGGCTTACGCTTTCTCGTACCTGGGATTTGGTTTTGCTAATCAAAGCTATCACATCTGGCTACTTTTCGCTTTTTACGGTATCTATTACGCTACAACCGGAGGTGTGGCAAAAGCTCTGGTGGCGGATCTGGTCCCGTCAGAACACAGGGGTAAAGCCTACGGCATCTACAACACGGCAATAGGTCTTGTTACACTTCCCGCTTCATTTTTTGCCGGTATTTTATGGGATAAGATTGGTCCCTCGGCTCCGTTTTTTTTCGGAAGTATTATGGCGGGATTATCGGTGATGCTACTTTTTGGTTACACACGACTACCGTCTACACAAGTCGCTAATATAAAGCATGCCTAATAAGGGTATAATGTAATTAGTGATGAAGCTCACGTAACCGCGCAATCTTGGACTAATAGCTTCTACTTTATGAAGCTATGCAATTTTCAAAACAAGAAATAGTCAGATACATAAAACAGAGACACCAAAAAGATGGTGGTTTTCACTTTGCGAATATTGAACCATCAAGCGGAGCGGATACTTTTTATGCAATAAATGTGCTTTCAATGTTAGGAGAGTCTGTAGAAAATAGAGAATCAATTAAGAATTTCTTTGACGATTTAATGCAGGAAGATGAAATAAACGATGTGGTGGGAATTTATTTTACCGTTAACACTTTGCATAAACTGGGCTATGAGAAAAGTGTTTTAACAAGATACTTTGACATGGAAGAAATCTCTCGTTCTTACTCAGAACCCGATAAGAAAAACATCTTCGTAGAGTCTGTAAGTTCTCTTAGAAACACATATTATGCAACAAGTATCACAAAACTATTGGGAATAAAAAGTGATATTGACAGCGTTTTAGAATTTGTACGGTCTTTCAAGCACAAAGACGGTGGGTATGAGTCCAGAGGATACTCATCAATTCCTGATACATTCTTTGCATTATCAACCCTAAATAACATAGATAAGTTAAATAAAGAAACCCCTGCAAAAAAATATTTACTGGACGGGGCCGACTCAATACTTAAGTCATATTTAGAATACGTTTATTGGCATTTCGAAAGTCTATTACTTCTTGATGAAAGACCTTCGTATATAGAATCAATACCAAATTATCTAGCTAGATGTTCTAGAACCAACGGTGGATTTTGCAGATCACCCTTCCAAGGAATATCAACATTTGAGGATACGTTCTATGCAGTATCAATACTTATTAAACTGGAACGCATTCTAGAAAAAAAGTTTTTAGCCTGACATGACAAACTTAGCTGTATTTCTATTGATAGGTCTGTTTTTTAGCCCATTTGCTGGGATAATGGCTTTTTTAATCACATACGAAGAATACAAGCACCATTATACAAGTAAGAAAGAGCCACTAAGAGAGGCTTTGGGTGCTGCTGTATTTGCATTTATTGTCTTTATGATCTTGTCGTTTCTTGCAGGTTTAACGCTTACATACTTTGCAAAGTGATTCTTAGAAGTTTTATTGCGTAACACTAACTGGCTTGTATATCGTTAAATCAAAATTATTTTCTATATAAAAGTTTCGAACTTCTTCAACAGTATGCATGGGTTTGTTGTGGATAAGTTTTTTTAGTTTAAGGGTTGGGATAGGATCGATTTGTTATGAATAAAAAGTGGTGTTTTTAATCCGCTTAGTACTATTTCCTTTTCTTCTTTAGTTCCATTTATCATTATGTATTTAAAATAGTCTGAATATTTAAGATTTTTACTAACGTTTTCTATCTTCTGCTCGTTTAATACCTCATTCTTAACTCTCCTAAAGCCTTCCATGTGTTTCTTAATCTCCGGGGTAATGTTTATCGTCTCCAGATGTTTCTTTTCTGCAAATACCACGTAGTTTGTTAATTCCTCCCGTAAAATACTTTCCGTTACATACTGCTCCGGGCAGGTAGAGTCTAGTTTCTTTGAGCAGTGGTAGTAGATGTATTTATGTTTATTACCGTTATCCTGTACTTTAAACTTTTCCTCACAGACAACACTTGCACCGCAGTAAGCGCATTTGAAAATTTCTTTAAATAGAAAGTATTTTTCTCCCCACTTTGGTTTGATCGGTACCATAAGTTTTTTCTGAACCTTATCAAAAAGTTCTTTTGTTATTAATGGCTCGTGAGCTCCTGTATACCAAGTTCCGCTATTTTCAGGGTACTCAAATCTGCCGTAGTAAAATGGTGATTTTAATATTCGGTAAATCATGGAAAGAGGAACCTGTCTGCCAGTTTGTTGTTTTAAAATCTTTTCTTTGTCTATCATTCTTTTGAGATCTCTTCCGCTGTATCCCGCCGCTGCTACCAGTTCAAATATTTCTTTTACTTTAGGTGCAATTTCCTTATTGAGCATTACCTTTTTAGTACCGTTGTGAGAGTAGTTAATATATCCCAGTGGTGCCGGGCAGGGTCTCCATCCCATTTCACATTTTGCCCTTATACCTCGTTTAACATTTAGTCCCCTGTTGTCATTTTCAAGTTTTGCCTGTGAGCATAAAATCATAAGTAAGAATTTTTCATTGGGATTATTTGAGAATGACTGAGAACTTGTTTTGATATGAACCAGCTTACCTTTATCCATTAAATCTACTAGTGATCCCAGATCTCCTGCATTCCTACTAAGTCGATCAGGTGCCCAGGTTAAAATGGAATTATATTTACCCACGGTCAGTTCAAGAAGCATCTCAAGAAGAAGCGGCCTGGTTCCTGAATTTTTGGCTGAATGGCTCTCACGTTTTATATCTACAATTTCTATACCGTCCCTATCAGCAAGTGCTGTCATTTCCTTTATCTGCGAATCGATTGACATGGCCTGCCTTTCGTCTGATTCTGAGCTTTTTCTAGCGTAGAGGCAGTATCTAAGTTTCTGTTGTGTCTCCATAGCAACACAATGGATGACGCATATTCCTGTTTAAGTCCAGACTTAAGAGCGAAACTCGAACGAGAATCTGGATCCATGCCTATCCCCATAGTCCAGATAGTTACTTGAGTTTTTTATACTTCTACAAGGAACCGCTATCACACCAGGTCCTTTATTAAGCTCATCAAATGCCTTTATAACAACAATGGAGTATGCATCTCCCAGGTCCTTAAACTTTTCCAATCTGAACCTAATCAACTGTACGATCAAATCCTCACAGCCCGTCTTTGGAAATAGAACAAGGCCCTGAACATGATTGTGTAGGGTAATCTCAAGTCTCGATTCTTTATCCTGCCCTCTTACTTCAAACGGGTTTGCGTTGTACCCTTCGTTGTTGAGAGTTTCAATAACAGATCTTTGATATCCAACATCTTCTACAAATATTTTAGTGTTTCTACCCGAGTGCATACTATCAGCCAGATTCTTTATCGCTTCTATTGTTTCGTGGCTATCCAATCTTTTATTAACGGGATTAGCTAGTAGATATAATTTATTTTTTCCATCTATCTTAAAGGCATAGCCTGCCACAATGGCTGTCTTTGATGCAGTCGTTTTCATGGATATGGCAAGATCAACTCCTATGTAACCGCCCAGGAAATGTGCAGAACCGAATGGTAATTCACCATAGTATTTAATCATCTCAGGTTTAACTATCTGATCTTCCTCAACATAGTCGTTTAACAGGTATTCCGTTTCCCATGTTCTATCTACAATTCCAAACTTTTTTCTGTAGTTTTCTATATCCTGTTTTGTTTTCCATCTATCAGGCCAAAGGATCTTCCATTTTTCATCCACGATCGGGTATCTTTTAGAGGCACCTGCCAAGAGCTTGCGTTTAATCCTTTCATTTAAAGTCTGAATGAGGGAGCTTGTTGTCATTATGGTTCCGATAACTATTATGTTTGTTTTTTCATCTCCCAGTGGGATTATGTCTCGATCAAACCATGTATTTTGCAGTTACATTAACAGATCAATCGCTTTCCCTCATTGTAATATTCAATTCCATCTCCCTATTTTCCTCCCATCTAAATACCTTTACTTTTATTCTGTCTCCAATTCTTGTTTTACTAACAAGATCAGCAAGATTTTTATTGACAAGCTTTTCACCATTAAATGAGGTAATAATGTCTCCTTCCTTTATACCCCCCTTGTCAGCGCTAGAACCGTCAACAACTTCTACAACATATGCGCCTACAGGAACTTCATTTCTTAGAGCTGCCTGCTCTGATATCATGTTATATCTAACACCTAGCATTGCTCTTTCAAACTTCCCTGTCTTATTAAAATTTTCAAGTGAGTTTTTTACAACATTGATTGGTATAGCAAAACCGATATTTTCAGCGTTCCTTGAAACTGCTACATTAACACCAACTACCTCACCGCACCTGTTAATTAAAGGTCCTCCGGAATTACCGGGATTTATTGCAGCATCGGTCTGAATTATATTCTCCAGTGATTCAACAAATCCTCCAAACCCATCGCTTGCTGTAATACCCCTACCTAATCCTGAAATGACACCTGTTGTTACAGTGTGTCTAAATTCCCCCAGTGCAGTACCTATAGCAACAACGTCATCTCCAACTCTAATCTTATCGGAGTCACCAAGGTTTATTGAATCCAGTGAAAGTTCTTTAACTTCAAGAATTGCCAGATCATTAGAGGGATCGCGGTATATCTTTGAAACATCATACTCTTTATCATTTTTATCAATAATTTTATATTTTGCTTCAATGTCTGACACAACGTGCTTATTAGTAATAACAAACTTCTCATTTCCCACAACAAAACCCGTACCAATATCTTGCTGTATTTCCTCATATTCAGGTTGCTCGTTTGGATTCATTCTTTTTGGATAAAGATTAAAGAAATTAAATGGGTCAAAAATACTGTCCAGATCAGTTTTTACATTTAGTTTTTTTATTGATACTGTAACCACGGAATCCGATAGCTCCTCTGCTATGTTAGCTGTGCTTTCATTACATGTTGATAAATCATAAGATTTTTGAGTGTTGATATTTTTTTCACTTCTTTCACTTTTTAACCCATTCCAAAATTTTATGTTACCTTTTTTTCCAATGTACAACCCGCTTAAAAAAGTGCCAGAAACTAATACAGCTACGCACAAAACCAATATACTGGTGATTATAACTTTTCTTTTATTTATTTTAATCATAACAATCTCCAAGAAGGGTGGGGCATAAGCCCCACCCCATACAAAGACTTACTTGATAGCAATTTTTTTAGGTTTAACTTCTTCCGATTTTGGTAATGCTAATGTTAAAATACCATCCTCATAAGAAGCTACTGCCTTGTCACTATCAACTTTGGTAGGTAAATTAAAGGTTTGCTCAAAAGAGGATTCCAAAGTCCTGTAATAATAATTTCTCTTACCTTCCTTCTTTTCTTCCTCTTTTTTTGTACCTCCCCTAATTGTCACGGAATCAGCAGTGGTTGTTATTTCAATACTGTCCTTATCGACACCGGGCATAGCCATTTTCACAAAGAAGCTTTCATCTTCTTCCCATACATCCACGAACAAGTTCTTAGACGTAAAGCTTCTACTAAACATCTCATCAAGCAAGGATCCCGTTGAGAAGAAATCATCTAACATGGATCTCATTGGGCTATAAGGCATTACATTAGAATCACTGTCTGTTCTTTTTATGATCTTCATAAAAACCTCCTACGAAAAATTAATACTTATTTTTCTTGCCCCGCCTATTTAGACAGGCGCCGGCAGGGCATAAGCGCCAAAACTAAAACTGTCGTACAGACCAAACACTGATCGCGTTAATACCGCAAATAGCGGGTTAGTAAGCAAGTATTAAGTTGTAAGAAAGAATTATTTTTGCTAGATACCATTCATAGGCATCTACCAGTAAAATTGGCGTAAGAATGTAGAGAATTCTCTTATAAAGTTAATAAATAAGAGAGGGGCTCTGGGCATCCAAACACCAATCTTACTTACGATTAGCAATATAATACATCGAATGATAATTTGTCAATACTTTTTCAAAAATATTTCTAGGATATCACAAACCCCTTTTATACTGTCTCATTTGTCTCATTTTCAGCCTGGAGAATGCGGTGGGTTCTAGACCACGATGCTCAGCCATTTTGGAATAATAAAAAAAGTAATATGTGCTAATATATTTACATGAATTTACTTAAAATTTCTGACAAAATACTTTTCAAATTTAAAAATCTATCAATCCGCAGAGTATTTTTACTATTAACATCAATAATTTTTTTTATTTTTAATATTGAAGTTGTTGCTATCTTTAGAAATTAAAGATAAAGAAATAGTAGATCTTAGGGATAAATTAGGTTTCTCGGAATATAAAATAAAAAGACTAAATGATGAGTTAATATTTTTAAAAGAAGATGAATATAAATGGCGAAACAATGTATATGAAGATTCAAATTTAATTAAAGCTGCCTTTAAAGATCAAATCATCTGCGACCCACCATCGGAACACGCCATATATACAAATAATAAGGAGTACTATACAGAAATAAATAGAAGAACAGAATACTACGAAATATGCAAAACAGATAATCTTGAGGCCACGTACTCCAATTGGTCAAGTTGGGTAGTAGAAGCTAAGATGCAAAGCGGACATTTATTATTCACGACTATGTATGGTGATAAAATGTTTATTACAAATTTCGAGAAAAATACCTTAAATTTTATTGATATAAGGGATTTTCCAGATAGTAGTAGAGTGTATAATGCTGACGGATCTCCTGATTTATGGCTTTTTGGACCACGAGAAGACGATTATAAGAAGCTGTCCCCAAAAAAAGATAAGTTAATTTTTGGCGCTTCTGGTTGCCATGATTGTGATGGATTAATACAAGAATATGTTTTAAATCTTGATAACTTATCTGTAACATATATAGGAGGATCAAACGGTAGTGCAAAATGGATAGATAATGATACTGTTACTTGGACTGAGATGTATTGGAGGGATAATAAAATTGAAAATGGCGAAACGAAAACAAAAAAACTATAGTCATCGATCTGCAACCAATATGGAAATCCTTATTTTAATTTTTTCAATTGTTCTAACATCTTCTTACATCTGAGGCTATAAAACAACTGAGCCTTAAAATTCTCTCATTGTATAGTAGTGTAAAATATCCTCATAAAAATTAGAAAAGCGTATATAAACTTAATGTATAATTAGATTTAATGATTATAGTTTTAAATAAAAAAATAACCACAGAAGAATTCCAACAAGCACGTGAGATATACCCAGACTACATAAAAACTGTCATGGATATAGAAAAAGAAATATTAGCAGTTGGAGGTGAGTATCACATTGATTGTGAAGATGTATTAATTAAAAGTGGAAGCAAACAAGAAAACTTGTATGGTGGTGGTTACAGAGTCAGCACTAAAGAAATTGAGTATATGGCTTTAAGTAATTTTAAACCAGCGTTAAATAAAACAACTTACGAAATAATGGATGAAAAAGTAAGAAAAAAATTAGAAGAACTTACAAAAAAGTATCTGGAAATATGAGAGATAAGCAATTTTTTATAAATTCAATAAAAATGGACCTTTTAAGAGTGGTTACAGCAGTAGGTAACTTAAATAACCCAATCCCTCAGGAGTCCGTTAATGATTTTCTTACCCACGCAATAAAAGATTTTGATAAAACTCCGTTAGACGAGAAGGATGAAATGTTTAAAAAGCAATTGATAACTCTAAGGGATAGATTGACCTCAATCAATGATCCACATAAAAGATTACGCTGGGCAGAGGATGTTCTAACAATCAGGTGCAGAATTTAAACACAGGGCAGCTTACGAAATAACTAAAATCATAGACTAACATTCCCAACCATCGTAAAAATCTTCGTTTATATTTGAAAAAATTCTTCACCTATCTTCTATAGGTTATTTATATCTATAAGATTATTGAACTTCTTTTAATCAACAATAATGTTCACGTCAGAAGGAAGACCTTTTTTAATAACATCAAGGTCTTGCTTGGAATAATTATTGCCTGAAAGATTAAGCACCTTAAGCTTTGACAACTGCCCTAACTCATTGGGCAATCCTGTTAGTTGATTGTTTGATAAATCAAGAACTTCCAAATTAGGTAAATGACCTATCTCAGCCGGAACTCCTGTCATGAGATTGTTTGATGCATTAAGAACTTTTAATTTAGTTAATTTTCCAATCTCCGAAGGAAGTGCACCTGTCAATTTATTATTTGAAATATTTAATTCTTCTAAATCAGTTCTGGATAAAACAGATGATGGAAGTTTCTCCAATCCCTGACCACTTAAATCAAGAGATTTGCCACTTGGTACTTCTGGGGTTTGAGTCTTTTCTTTTTCAATGGTTTTATCATTATTTACAATTTCTTGTTTTTTTAAGGGTTTTGGAACCTTTATTACAGAAGAAAGAAACCAAAAAGACACTATTCCTAGAACAAAGACAGCTAAAAGTAGGGGTAAAGAAGTTTTTTTATTATTCATACAATTAAACTTACCATTTATTGACCTACTAAGCAAAGCAGGTAAAAGAAAAACCAGCATTTCTTTATGTCTTTATTTTTAAATTTTTCTACCTCTAAGGGTATAATTAAGCACAAAATGAAAAGACCAACGATAAAAGTAAACGACCTGATGCAAAAAAACTACACTTATGAACTGATAGAACCAATTGGAAAAAACTTCTCCCCTCTTTTTAAACCTGAATTAACCCCCAAGCAAATGCTTGAACTTGGAGTATTTGGAGGCAAGTACATGACTGATTGCAAAAAAGAATTTCCTAAAGAATGGTATGAAAAAGCAAAATTATGCCATGAATTTCGCGACCCTAAATTAAACTTTTTTGGAATCAACGCCTCCCAACCCTTAAGTGTGTGGCAAAAAAAAGGTTGGATTTATGAAGAAGATCCTAGAGGGTGGTTTCAATGGTATTGCCGTTACTATATGGGTAGAAGAATTCCTGAAGAAGATATAAGACAAATAAAAAGATGGAGAGCTATAAAAAGACACATTGGCCAAATCAAGAAAAATTGTGGTGAAAAAGATTTAGATTGCAGAAGAAAGCAACGCCAAGCACTCTTACATTGGGCTTACGACAGCAGAAAAATATAGATTAACCTATTCTCTAAAATAGTTTATTCAGAAACTTTGGTATTTTTAGTATTTTTCGGTTTCTCATCGTTTTCAGTCTCATCAAGTTCTTCAGTTAACTCATTTTCTTCTGAACTCACCTCCGTCTCTTCATCTAGCACTACTTCTTCACCCAAATCTTCTTCCTCTTCAATACTCTTGTTGTAACCGGACATCAGTTTAGCTAACCAGCCAAATAAACTGAAACCATCATCTTTCTCATCTATATAGTTAAAAATCTTTAGTCTCTCTTGTTCAAGCTCGCCTAATCTTGCTCTTAAGGTATTTGCATCTTCTTCATCCTTATTTTTTTCTATAGTTTTTTCAATCTTTCTTATCTGATTTCTATTTTGAACCAAATTAGATCTTATCTTACCTAAATTTTTATAATCAGGACCTAACAAAAAATTCTTCCAAGCAGGTCTCTTATCAATCTCTTCTAAGGATTTTATATTATCAATTGAATTGTAAGTGATATCATCAACGGATTTAATAACCTCGTCACCTGTTTCGTTATCCCCAGATTCCTTCTCTGCTTTAGCAATTTTTTTTATCTCCAGTGCGCTGTTTTTTACTTTTGATATGTGAGCTCCAACATCTGGAATATTATCAGCACTACTAACACTTATCCTATTTCGAACCGTACCACTATCAGCCCCAGCTTTTTTACTTGCACCCAAAACTTCTTCTTTTTTTCCTATACTCTGTAATAAAACAAAATCAGAGAAAATTAAAAACAACGATACTGCGAAAAGAAATATAAAAGGTAATTTAATTTTAAATAAATCTTTAATGTTCATAAAAATTCCTTTAATAAATTAAAATTAATACTCCCTAATTGCATTAATTTGAAAAACCGAACTCTCTGCGTATCCCCAGGTCTGATAACCGTATAACTCAACTTTTTTTCCTACGAAACTATCTGTATCGTAAAAATCTTTAGTTGCCGGAGGCAAAACTTGAATTTTATCAACGTACATAGGAACTCCCGAAGCATTATTTACCAGCAACAAAGGTTTATCGAAATATAGCCAATACCAATATTCACCTAACTCCAGGTCTTGAGGAATTTCCTCTTTATTTAAAGTCCCATATATAAATATTGGATTATTTTCACCCACCGCATTTATAGCTTGGGTTTGCTCCTTTTTATCTTCATTACAAACACACTCCTCACACTTTTTAGAAGCTGGGCATACTTTTTCATTTGATTTTAAGGAATAAAAACCCAAATATAGAAAACCGACGGAGAGTAATATGATTATTAGAAAGGCAAGGTTGTTTCTTTTCATATAAATATTTTAACACTTTTACACACCTCAAGTGTAATCTCAAAATCAAAGTAGTATTATAAGAAGTATACACATGCCCAGAAAGAAAGCATTGTTAAATGTTCGAAGTATTTAGTTATTATGCTATACTTGGCCAATGAAAAAAACAGAAAAGAAAACTAATATAAAAGAAGGAGAGGTAACTACTAAGGAAGTTAAAGTTAAAAAAGGTATTTTTGCATGGTTTGCATATAACAAACCGTTTATTATTGCCGTATTAATAATCATGGCAGCGTTCTTATCAGGATACTTTATAAAAAATTCATTAATTGCTGCAACAGTAAATGGAAAAACAATCTGGAGATACTCTCTAGTAAAACAGTTAGAGAAATACTACGGAGCAAATATGTTAAATACCTCAATAGAACAGGAATTGATTAAACAAGAAGCTAAAAACAAAAAAATAGAAATAACTAAAGAAGAAGTAGCTGCAAAAATAAAAGAGATTGAGGCAAGTATGGCAAGTTCAGGACAGACCTTAGACGAAGCTCTAAAAGAAAGCGGAATGACAAGAAAGGATTTGGAAGAAAACTATAGATTAAATTTATTAATTGAAAAAATCCTATCAGAAAGAATTCAAGTTACTGACGAGGAAGTTCAAAAATATATCGATGATAATTCAGAATCTTTCCCTGAAGGTACCGACATGGAATCAGTAAAAACAATTATTGTCGAACAATTAAAACAACAAAAAATGAGTACGGAATACCAGTCATTTATTAACGAATTAAAAGAAAAAGCTGATATTAAGACTGTAGCTAAGTATTAATAAAGTAGATGTTGCTCAAATCTACAAGAACATTAGAAGAAATGATTCCTGTTCTCTCGAACAAAAGTTTGGGAGAAGGGGTTGATTTAAAATCTCCTGTATATTGGGTTTTCTCAGATGTATCAAAACAATGGGAAAATATGACACTGATATCCCCGGGTGACTTTAATGGGGAATTTCCTAAAACATTTGGCCACTATCATTCTTCCGATACCACAGAGAGATACAAGTTGCTAAGCGGTAAGGGAATACTTTTAATGCAAAAAAGGCAGTTTATCGATGATGACTGGCAAATAAACAGAATTGAGAAAATATACTTTGTGGAATTCTTGCCTGGGAACGAGCTTGATATTACAAGGGAATGGGGACATTCGTGGTCTAACATTGGAAACGAACCTCTGGTTACTCTTGATAATTGGAGAGACGGTCACACACCTGGAGACTATAAACCAATAGAGGATATGGGTGGTATGGGGTATTTTTTGGTAAAAAAAGACGGCGGAGCGGGATTTATCCCAAACACTAAATACAAAGATCTTCCAAAACCAGAGTGGATTACCGCAGATGAATTTAATCGAATAAACAGCCTCTAATAGATGCCGTAGACAAAGTAAAGTATAATCATTTTTATGAAAAACAAAAAAGATCAGCCATCTGAAATATCCAATTTGCCTAAACATGTAGCAATAATTATGGACGGAAACAGGAGATGGGCAAAAGAAAGAGGTTTACCTGCTTTTGAAGGTCACAGAAGAGGATCTCTTGCATTTGAAAAATTAGTAAGTAAGGCCAGAAAAATGGGTATAAATTGTTTATCAACATGGGCCTTCTCTACTGAAAATTGGAAAAGATCAAAAGAAGAAGTCGATAAACTATTTGAAATAATCGAAGGTATGGCCAGAAAATATATGGATAGATGTGGAAAGGAAAAAGTAAGGTTTGTACATATTGGAAGAAAAGACAGAATCCCATCAGCACTAAAAAACTTGATAATTAAAGCGGAAGAAGATACTAAAAAATTTACCGATTTTACCATTGTGCTTGCAATTGATTATGGCGGGCACGATGAGTTACTAAGAGCAATTGACAAAACAATCAAGAAAAAGGAAGCACTGACAGGAGAAAACATTGAAAAAAATCTTGATACAGCCGAACTTCCTCAAATTGACTACATAATAAGGACTGGGGGAGAAAAGAGATTAAGTGGTTTTATGTCGTGGCAATGCGCCTACGCAGAGCTTTTTTTCACTAATACATATTTTCCAGCCTTTACCCCAAAAAAATTCGAAGAAGCTATTGAAGAATTTTCTAGACGAGTTAGAAGATTCGGGGGAAATTAACAGGTTAAACCACACCCTAGCTTATTCGGTGCATCTTTTTCTTAGTCTTTTTGATTTTTATATTCCTTTGTTTAAGATTTCTCTTTTTCTTTCTCGGCATAGTGATGATATTCTGCCACATTCATCAAATAATTCAAGGTGTTTTTTGTGATATTATTGCGCAATGATAGTAGTAACGGGAGATAAAAAGAATGAAATAAGTAAAGAAACATTTAGAAATGTGTGTGGCAAGTATGAGAAAGTAATTTTAGATCTCGGTACGGGAGATGGCAGGTTTGTGTTTAAAAATGCTATAAAAAATAAAAGTACCTTATATATAGGTTTAGACCCGGCAGAAAAGCAAATTCAAATCTATTCAAAAAAATCTAATAGGAGAAGGTTGAAAAATGTTCTTTATGTTATAGGATCGCTAGAAAATTTACCCGAGGAACTGTATTCAACAGTTGATAAGATTTTCATAAATTTACCTTGGGGGACTCTTTTAGAGAAAATAGTTAAATCAAATGAGACTTACACTAATGAACTGTTTAAAATTTTAAAGAGGAATGGTGAGATAGAAATAATATTTGGATATGTACCGGAACTAGAACCGTCTGAAACTGAAAGACTGGACTTACCAGTAATTGAAAACGAATCCGATGTATTAAAGGCCTTCTCTACTTTCAAAAAAATTTTTGAGGTAATCGAGATGAAAAGGTTACTAAAGGAAGATTTGGACAAGATAGAAACAACATGGGCAAAGAAATTAAAATTTGGAAAAGACAGATTTATTTACAAAATAGTTTTGAGAAAGATAACTGTATAGGTTATAGCCTTAGAAAATAAGTGAGAGCTACGGCTGCAACCCCCAAGAAAAACATTATAAAAAAAGGTTTTTTCCATTCGATTATTACAGGCTTAACTTTTTTTATCTCCTCCACATCCTCTTTCGAAGCTTCTTTGATAGTTGGGTGCTCAATTTCCTGCCCAGGAAATTCAGAATCCTTTTCTTTCTTATCGTCAACATTCTGAACATTGCTATTTTCATCGGTTTTAGTTTCTTCCTGAATTATATCTTCATCTTCCATAAAACAATGCTACCATTTTGAAAAAATCAGGTAAATGGGATATTATGCATAAAACTCTCTAGAAAGGAGGGAACGAAATGGCTTATCACGTTTATAAATTGGCGGTAGATATTCTGGAAGGAGGTTCTAGCTATCTTCTTCGGCACCTGTTGGATTTGGATTTAATTATTGGCTTCGAAAAAGAACCTGTTTTAGAACACAGTACGGGGGTCGCTACTTTTTTCGTAAAGGTGCCTAACAAAAGAAAGTTCGAGGCATATTTTAATAGAAAATGGCATGAAAACGCAGACCCTGTAAATTTTGCGGTTGGAAAACCAACTTATGATAGTTACAAAAGTGAAGGTAAAAAAGACGTAGGAAAAAAAGTAAGAGAGTTTATTAATAAAAGCAAGGAAAAAAAACTAAATAGCAAGTAATAAAGCTAATGGCGGTTAAAGAAATACTTTGGCCGCCTTTTTTTAAATATTCCAAATACAAAATGGTAGTTAAGGTGATAAAATAACTCTGTCGTCGGGGTGTAAGAGCTTGCTCGTTCCTTATTCTTCGGAACTGTGCTTCCTCTTACATCCCTCCTCGTGGTTTTACAAACCACTTCGTCGGGGTGTGGCGCAGTTGGCTAGCGCGCTCGCATGGGGTGCGAGAGGCCGCAGGTTCGAGTCCTGTCACCCCGACCAGAAAGTTAGGTATCACCCGAAGGGTGGTAACTATCTTTCTGTTTTGACAGGACGAGAATGCCGGACTGAGGAACGAAGTGACGAAGGAGGCGGGGTCGCGAGCTTTAGAGACTCTTACGAATGAATATGAGTTAGAGTGTCTTAAGACACGTGACCGAGTCCTGTCACCCCGACCAGTAAAATTCGGATATCACTGTAAGTGGTAGCCGAATTTTGCTAGTGGGTGGTCATGAATTGAAGCTTAGCTTTAGCTGAGGTCTACTTTTGATGCTATAGTGCGAAGCACTATGGCTCAAATGCAAGATGCTTTCTTTTGATGCTATAGTGCGAAGCACTGTGGCTCAAATGCAAACTTTGCTTTGTCCTGTCACCCCGACCAGAAAACTGGCAAGCAGACCTTTAGGTTTGATTGGCAG
>CAZSDQ010000017.1:0-17426 GCA_964605725.1 uncultured Candidatus Saccharibacteria bacterium | reverse complement strand
AGAACATTAAGGCTTTAAGAAATATTGCCAAAGCTAAAGCTATTAAAGACAATGTAAGAATTCAAATTGTCTTGGAAGAAAATACAGAGTCTTCCGAAAATTAATTTTAAATGATTAAGTTTGATATAGTCACACTTTTTCCCACACTTTTTATTGAACATTTTAATAACCTCCCCTTTAAAAAGGCAGTTTCAAAAAAACTTGCAGAATATAATCTTTGGGATTTAAAAAACTATTCTATTAATAATTACGGCTCGGTTGATGATAAAACCTACGGAGGCGGGGTAGGGATGGTTATCATGATAGAACCTATTTTTAAAGCCCTTTCAGATATTTATAGTGAAAAAATAATGGAAGATAGAATAAAAGGTAATTCCGATTTTTTTATAAATAATAATCATAAAATTATAGTGCTGTCCCCAAGAGGAGAGAGATTTAACCAGAAAAAAGCAAGAGAATTATCAAAAGCGACCCAAATTACGCTCATTTGTGGGCGCTATGAAGGTCTTGACGCAAGAATTGAGGATAATATCGCAACAGACGTAATCTCCTTAGGAGACTTTGTATTAAGCGGGGGAGAAATCCCAACTTTAGCAGTAATGGAAAGTATTACAAGACTGTTACCGGGAGTATTGGATAAAGAAGAAGCTTCAAAAATCGAAAGTTTTTCTTTTGAAGACGGGGTTGGGAATGAATTTATTGAGTACCCACAATACACAAGACCTGAAAACTTTAAGGGTTTAGAAGTACCCAAAGTTCTTCTATCTGGAAATCACAAGGAAATAGAGAAGTGGAGAAAAGAAAATTCCAAAACTTTCAAGAGTGATTAAAAAAACATTAAACGTTACTTTTTTAATACAAAAACTATTCAAAAATCCACAGATATAGAAACCACTTTTCAGTACTAATGTCGCCATGGATTATAAAATTTAAGTTTATTGAGTTGGGAAAACAGAACCTCCGTCGGTATTTTGCGGTGCAACAGGTGTTGGGTTTTCAACAGGTGTTGTCGGAGCAGCAGGGGTCTCCGTATTTGTATTCTTTTCAGTCTCGTTAACCGGCTCAACCTCTTCTTCCTTAGCTTCTTCGGGTTTTTCTTCTTCTGCTTGAATATTTTTATTAATGAAATCGTAATAATCCAATCCTTTCAGCATACTCATAAAATCTAAGAACTCATTACTAGTAACATCTATTCTTATTGGATCATCTGTAACAGCAGAGGATTGTACAAATAAATAAGGAGAATCAACTGAAAAAGTGCTAGAAACCGCAGCTTTTTCAGATGTTGTTTTGTCAGAAACTGAATACCTAAAGCTTGGCACGCTGACAAATCTTGAAGCATTTTCAATTAACTCCATCAACAATATCAACTGTTCAAAACTTGAATTGATACCCATAGAAACGCTCACTGTATCCAAACCTGTTGAAGAATTTCCTTTAGAACTGTAGGAAAAACTAAGCTTTTCCAAAGAGGCTCCTGATTTTTCAGCTAGCTGGGAGGCTTGATCTAATAATCTTGGTACTTCAGGTTCCGATACCAATACTTTATTTACAATATCAGAATTCTCATCAAAAACACTTTTATAATCGACCAGCCTGTTTAAATCAGATACTTTGTTTGTCAAAGTATTTTTTAAGGTAACTTTTCCCTGAAGTTCCTGTTTCTTTACCGGAAGGCTTTTATACGAAGGCATAATGTACAGTATCAAAAGCAACACCGTACCTACTACTGCTATTAAAGGAATAAGAAAATTTAAAACAGTGTCCTTTATCTTATAAATCAACATACTTGCTTCTTTTTTAGCTTTATTTTCTTCTGGCATCATAGACCTTGCAACCTCCCATCCTGATATGTCAAAACTATAAAAAATTTCACACTATTATTAGATTTATCTAAACTAACAGAATTCAATGAAAGCGTTGTAAAAAGATCTTTCAATTCGGCGTTGCCATCGAGAAATTCTTTATTAAGCAAATTATCCATAAAACTTTTTAGTGAAATATAACTTCCAGAAGTCCCGGATATGCTAATTTGCCCGGGACGGATATCGGAGTTCTGAATGGAAACATCAGATGGCTTTCTTGCCTCAAGTTCTTTTAGGAGAAGTGAGTATTTTGATCTCCCTGTGAACAAATTTTTTAAAGCAGAGTACCTTTTATCTAAATTCCTAGCAGCAATCTCTACTTCTGACATCGACTTAATTTTTGATCTTAAAGATTCTATTTCGGAGTCAGTTTTTTTTATTTCAGAATTAACTTTAGAAAGAGTAGTAAAAAAATATGCAGAAACCCCTAGGGCAATAAGTAATAAAAGTACTGAAAAAACAGAGCTCGAAGCCAAAACTTTAGATTTTTTTTGCTCTATTACTTCAGTTTGCGGAATTAAATTAATATCATTTAACATTTTTGACTCCTCTCAAAGCCAAACCAATTGCAGAAGAATAACTGGCAATATCTTCCATTAAACCTTGTTTTCTTTTTTCTAATTTTGGAGAAATTTCGATATCATTCAACGGGTTAGCTAGCATAACCTCTAAATCAAGCTTATCGGCTATATATAATATTAGATTTGGCATTAGGGCAGTTCCTCCACTTATAATAACTCGTTTAATGTTAGCAGAAGGATTGTGATTTGTGAAGAACAGTATTCCACGTCTTACTTCAGTAATTATATTATCGATAATTGGACTTATTGCCTGAGCTACCTTACCCTCACCTTGGTATGGATCCAACCCGTATACTTTTTTATACTCTTCAGCTTGGGCGTGATCCAAACCCAAATTCTGCATAATAGTCTTTGTCATTATATCCCCACCAATTGGAATGGATCTTGTAAACCTGACATGTCCTCCGTAACAAACTACCATTAAACTATTTTTAAAACCCAGCTCAAGTATCATTGTACCCGAGGGGTATTCTTCTGTATCACCAAGAACTCTACCCAAAGCTACGGTTTCAGGCTCAATCGCCTTAGGAATTAATTTAGCTTTTTTGACGATATCGATATATTTATCTACTATGTTTTTTCTTGCTGCCACTATTTGAACTGTCATTTTTCCTTTTTCGGAGAAATTTTCATCTAGTTTTTGATAAGAAACGTTAACTTGATCAAGAGGGAAGGGAATATGCTGTTCAGCCTCGTATTTTATAGAACTTTTTAACTCCTTATCGTTCATTATGGGCATTTTTATTACAGTCATGAAAACATATGTCTCGTCTATACTCAAAATAACGTCAGATGTGCTAAAACCTGTTTCAGAAAAAAATTCATTTAAAGAAGAAGCGATTCCGGAGACATCTTCAAGCGGGTCAGATGATGATGAAAACTTATTGTTGGTGTAAGTACCAAAATTAGTAAGAATTACTTTACCCTTTTTTTCTTCGAGTTCTACTGCTTTTATACTTCTTTTACCGATATTTAATCCTATGATGGGCATAAGTTAATGCTACATTAATCAGGCCTGTTAGACAATGGGGTATCAGGTGATTTTTGGTAAATCACATAGTCAAAATACTCCGGAACAGCGCCCGTAGTTTTTAAAACCTGTACTGTTTTAACTGCGTCTCCCGCTCTTCCTACAGAAGTAATAAGTATTCCTTGGCTGGGAATATTTTGTCCTAAGGATGGAATAAAATATATTACAGTATCATCATTGTAAGGTTTGACTCTTAATACTCTCGGTATACCTGTTGTAGCAACCGAAAAACAGTTTGAATGTCCGTGAAGTGAAGTTGCTTCATCAAAACCATTTATCGTTCCAGAATACCCTAACGGGTTATAAGCAAAAACATCGTTTAAAATGATTCCGGAAGATTCGTAAACATAAGAAGCGTAAACTGAAGCCATACTGTCCCAGCAAACATCAATATTTGAAGAACTTCCATAACCATTTAAAGAAAGTTGGTAAACCTCTCCGTTGTAAACCTTGATGCTATAAGGGTCGCCAGTAGACCCTGCAAAACTTAACGTGACATCAGCGCGGGCTCTATAATTTGACTCTCCTGATATTTCCAGAACACAGCTGTTGCCGCAATTATTGTAATTTATATAGTTTTCTAAAGTTTCCTGAGGAACTATGAGTATATTCTCAATGGCAGCTTCAGCCACTGCTAAAGCTCGGGTTGAGTTGTCTGACTCGGAGATGTTTTTTAAAGTGGACATGAACCTGCTTGAAACTGTGACACCCACAGCTAGTGCTATCGCCATAATTATTACGGCAATAATTAGTGTTTGTCCTTTTTCATTCTTGAACCTAAGTTCTTTTTTACCAGCAGTAAAGTATTTCATTTAATATTTTTAATAGTCGCCTCTGATAGTAATTGTAGATTCTATTTTTACATCCCCGCTGTAAGTTGGCCCTGCTTCCACTTGGGCTTGTCTAAAAAGCAATCTTGTTACCACTGTTTTAGGATTACTGTCTGTTACATCAAAACAAGGAGACGGATCAACACAAGTTACTCTCACACCTCCGGGACTTGAACTTGATGTTAAGTTAACAAAACTACCTGCACTTCCTAACTTTCTTTGAAGTACGTTGTTTTCATTTATTTGGTAAGTAACCTGAGAATTTGATCTTAAAGTAATTACCAAACTATTATCGGTATTAATATTTGCGTCTATAGCATCTCTTAACTCTTTTTCTAATTTTAAAGTAACAAAGTTTGCTTGCTGTTCTATTTCATTTATAACTTGGGTTTTTGTATTTGATCTAATAAGCGACAGCAACATGTCGCTTGTTAATCCAACAGTAAGAGCGAGTAAAAGTACAACAAGTAACATTTCTATTAGAGTAAAACCTTTTTGATTATTTATTTGCTTCATCTTCCCCTCCAATTTGAAAGATCGGTGTAAATATAAGAACCTTTTTGCTGATCTCCGACTGTCCAAGTTACTGAAACCGATATCCTAACTACTGAAGGTTGTGGGCTAACACCTACTAAAGAGTCACCGTTAGTTTGAGTAGCTATGAAGCTCCTAGTAACTTGCTTGGCTCCAGTACCTTCTGAACTAGGGGTTGGTATAATACCGGTACCGCCGGTATCCATAGAACAGGAACTGTTGGTATAACAGTTTTGTATTGCACTAATAAAGTTTTCCCAGCTACGGGGAGTATCCTCACTCTCATAACCGTCTCTGTAGGCTCTTACCAGCTCAACCTCTCTGTTGGCAATTTTTGTACCTTCCAGTAGTAGCTCGCTATCTAAAGAAGTTCTCAATGTAGAAATAGAAAGAGATATTAAAGCTGTAATAACTAAAGCAGATACCCCGAGAGCAGCGATGACTTCCACAAGTGCAAAACCTTTTTGAAACTTTTTGTTTTTTAATATTCTATTATCTTTATGTCTTTTCATTTTTAATAAATTAATCCTGCAGAATTAAAGGTAACATCTTTACCGACGGTCTCGTTTTGACTTGCGTAATCAATATTAATAGGGCTACTGTCGCCACTAGATATTATGTCTCCGTTTTTTATATCAAAGAAAAGACACATACTGTCACCCCTATAAACAACCTTATTGGGAATTTTAAAACTACCTTTCCATGACGAAGTAAAACCAGAGGTGGGATCGTAGGTTGGGGGACAGGTGGTGTTTGTAGATATTAAATAATCAACGGTTTCAGAACCGCTGTGTAAGTAAACACCCCAATATCTTACTCTTCCCCCGTTTATCTCTTCATTAGAGGAAGCCCCCGTTAGAGCTTTGTTCTGGATTGTTCTAAGATCGCTTTTTAATTGTTCCTGGGCTTGTTTTAAATTTTGATCTTTTAAATATCTTGAAAAAGAAGGGATTATACCGCCACCAAGAATAGCAATAATAGACATAACTACCAGAAGTTCAATTAGGGTAAAACCTTTTGAATGATTAGGCAGATTAGCATTCATATTAAAATATTAACACAAAAATCAATGCGTGATGAGATTCAAATTATTTCCAACCTCATAAAATTCATCACTGTTACCACCATCATCTACCATCATTTCAGTAAAATATTCTAGTTTTGCATTTATTTCATAACTTGTTTCATTATGAATATAAGAATAAAAAAATTCACTGTCGTTTGTAGGATCTATTGGAAGTCTTTCAGTGTATGAAGATAAATTTTCATATATCCAGCCTGGGTTTGAATTACTTAAATCGGAAGATCCGGAGGGTAGGGCATTACTACTTCTTAAAACATTAATTTGATCAGGATATCTACTGTTGTCTAACAAATATTCGTTAATGGCTCTGTCTAAAAGATTTATATCGGACAATCTTTGATTATCCCGACCTTTTTTTAATTGATCTAGTGGATGAACTAAAACTGTTACCAGAGTAGTTACGATTAAAAGAAGAGCTACAACAACCATTAGCTCAACAAAAGTAAATCCCTTTTGATTTTTTATGGAGATATTCATGTTACATTGGATTTTGAACACAATAGCAATAAGGACTACTATCAGAAGAACCTCCGCACTCTATTCCTGTAATATCAGTGTCACAGTTGGGTACGTTAAAACACACATTAGGGTCTTCGGTACTAAGTGGCAATTCGTTAATAGCAGTGATAACATATCTGGCACCATTTGCGTCTGAAAGATAATAATAACCATATGCAAAAATATTGTTCATACACCTTATAGCATTGTTTTTTGTATTATTACCGCTAAGCGGGTCCGTGGGTATTTGATCAAGATAGGGGTTCAGTATGTCACTCATATTTGAAATAGGGGTCCACGTTGGACTAGATGGATATTGACGATTATCAGCAAAATAAAGCTCCAAAGCAGTTTGAATTCTTTTCAAATCACCAATTCTTTTAGAGTCTCGAGATCTGGCTTGGACTCTTGGAATGTTTATGACGTTTATAACAATACCTGCAACTATGCCTATAATTACAGTTACTAAAATCATTTCAACTAAAGTAAATCCTTTTTGTTTTTTATACATATTTTTAAAAATCCGTAAAAAATTAATTTACAAAAAGCTTTTAGATAGGCTTGAAGTCTTCAAGCTTATTTAAAAGTTTATAAATTTTAAATTTACTTATAAATTTTTTAGGTCCCAAGCCCCGCCGAAGGCGGGGCTTGTAATTCATAAAAATATCAGAAAAAATTACTCAGATACATTAACACACCCACCAGTGAAAAGAGCGTCTGCCGAAATAGTAGCAGCGTAACTCTGATCTATGGGACATTCTAATAAACCCCTACCTGAATCGAATAAATAATATTCATAGACTGGGGCGGCTGGATTAAGCGGGAACTTTGGAGCTGCTACTCTAAATTGTCCCCCTCTTAAATCACTACCAGTAGACAAAACATGCATCTGACAGCCAATAGCACCACCATCCGGTGTTGCATCCCCAGAGGCATTAGTGCATAATGTTGGCAACGAGGTGCCACTTACCGTAAAAAAACAATCCAGAGTACCAGCAGTAGCACAAGTAGTACTGAAAACAGATATGTTTTCTAACTCTGTTTGAATATCAGTTTCTGAAGGAAGAGTCCCTATACCTGCTCTCACAGTGTTTATACCAAAGGCTACTTTTAATACCGCAGCTCTTACAGCAGCATTCCTAGCTCTGTTCTGTTGTCTAACTGGGTTTATAACAGCAATAAGAACACCTGCTAAAATACCAATGATGACAATAACGATTAAAAGCTCAATAAGCGTGAAACCTTTTTCTTTTCGGTGAAACGATTTCTTAATTAATTTTTTCATATTTTTTTCGTTTCACCCCCCTTCCAAAACCTAATTTTTTATTTTTTTCAATTATCATAGCAACAAGGCAGATTATTTTAGTTGCCTATCTAAAGTAAAGTATGGACTGAATTATTTTTAGTGTCAAGAAATAAAAGGTTATCAATAATCAGAGAAAGATTCGAATCAAAAATAATTTAGTTTCTACCGGCTTCTTGATTAGCTAAAATTCTTGCAACCTCTTCGACGACCTTATCAGGTGTAATTTCTGATTTTATTAAATAACCATCAGCACCTGAACCAAAAACTTCCTGAATAATGTTCTCACTATTTAAATTAGTAAGAGCAATCACAATACCTTTTTTCAACTCTGGGTGGTCCTTAATTTCTTTTAGAATTTTTATACCGTCCTTACCTGGAAGCATTATATCCAGCAACAAGATATCCCAACTATCATCTCTGATTTTTTGCATACCTTTCTCGCCGTCAGCTACCTGATCAACAACGTAGCCGGCCATATTTAAAACTTCAGCATATATTTCTCTAATATCATGCTCGTCTTCTACTATGAGAATATTATTTTTTAATACTTTCTTTTCATCCATATTTAAAATTTACCACTAATAAAAAAATGCTTCAAGGGAATATATGTTTTATATAGATAGGGGTATCTGACTTAATTTCAAAATCTCATTTCTATCATCATTTTTTGAAACTTTACAAGCTCTGATATCCCCGCATAAAATACATTTGTGATAAATTACTTCCTCACCATTTTCAATTTTCAAACCAATGGGTTTCATTAAACCGCCACAATTTTCACCACGATCGCCGGGAAATACATCAACATGTTTTGACCATAAACACTTTGGACAATGATTAGTAAATCCGTTTCCTTCAACTACATAACCACAATTTTCACAAACAAAATTTTCAACTTTTTTAATAAACTTTCCTGACATAGCTTTTAATTAATTAAAAAATACCATATTATTATATACAGTAAATTTGAATTAATAATGGAAAAACAAACTGTCCAATTAAAAGAGGAAGAACTGCTGGCTCTGGTAGATAAAAACCGAGCTCTAGACGCGACCTATAAACTAATTGAAATAATCCTTGGCACAAACGACTTCGACGAGATGACTCAAAAAATAGCCGACATCATTCCAATGGCCTTGGGTTACGAACTTGCAATACTTTGGCTAATAGATGAAAAAAAAGAAAAACTGGTTAAGACCTCGATTTCCCAAACTATCAAAGACGAGCTGTTAATGAACAAACTTAAAGATTCTTTTAAAAATTCCAGCATCGCCTTAGGCTACCAAGATAATCTTTGTGTTAAAGCAATAACCGAACAAAAACAGTATGTTTCACCCGAACTTTTTGATTTTTTAGGACCTGCAGTTACATATGACTCCGCAAAAGAAATTCAAAATATGATGGGAACAGACCTAAACATAGCAACACCTCTCATGGTTAGAAGTACTCCTATAGGAGTTCTTATTATCAGCATGTCTAAAGACGAGAAGGGGCTTAGTGATTTTGAAAAAGAAATGCTTAGGAAATTTTCTGAAAACGCGGGAATCGCTCTCGAAAATTCAAGACTTTATAAAAATTTAAAAGATGCAAAAAACGATTTGGGCGAGGCTTATGAAAATTTAATAGTACTAAACAAAATGAAGGATGAATTTTTAACTGTGGCCTCGCATGAGTTAAGAACTCCCATGACTATTGTTAAAAGTTATCTGTGGATGCTGGAACAACAAAAAGTTGGGAAGCTAAAACAAAAACAAATGGAGTATCTGCAAAAAGCCTCAAAAGGAACTCAAAGGATGATAGACCTCATAAACGATATGTTGAATATATCGAAGTTCGAGCAGGATAAGGTGTTTTTTAATATTCAACAAATTGATTTATGCGATCTTATAAGAGAGATAGTTACTAGCTTTGAAATAAAAGTTAACGGTAAAAAGATTTATCTTAAATTCGATGAATCGTGTTCAGATGCCTTTGTTGATATAGACAAAGAAAAAATGAGAGATGTATTAATGAATTTGATTGATAACGCGATTAAATTTACCAATCAGGGAGGAATAGATATAGAAATACAAATTGATCTTGATAAAGTAACGTTATCAATAAAGGATAGCGGGTCCGGAATTAGTCAGGAAGATTTACCAAAGCTTTTCCATAAATTCGGAAGGATAGATAACTCTTACACCATAGCTTCGGATACAGGAGGAACAGGTCTTGGACTATACATAGCAAAACTATATTTAGAAGGAATGGGAGGCAAGATATGGGCTACATCCGAAGGAACAAATAAAGGCAGTACTTTTTGGATATCAATCCCCAAAAGTAAAATAAACACAAGAACACCTGATTTCAATTCACGAATTGGTAAGGATTTTTCAAACAGTATTTCTTCAATACGATAAATTAAAATTTAGACAACAAATCAAAGATTCTTTAAAAAAGACTCCCCAAACCGCTGTACCATATCCAAATCTGATTTCCAAATAAAAGTACTAAGACACTTCCCAATATCAAAAAAGGACCGAAGGGTATAGCATCTTTCATAGTTTTCTTTTTCATCAGCATTAAAAACACACTGTAAACTGCACCTAAGATATAACCCATAAAGACAGCCATAAAAGCCATAGGAAAACCGTTCACCAAACCGATTAAAAATCCTAGTTTAACATCCGCGTCTCCCATACCCCTACCTTTTGTAATAAAAATTAAAAATTGAAAAAAAAGTGCAATTAAAATTGCACCTGCTACAACATAACCAAAACTTTTTAGAGACATAATAACCCTGGAGGTAAAAAAATCCGTTCTCAATAAGTAGACTCCAAAACTATCGTTTTTTAAGTTAGTGTAAATCTCTGATAAGTCCAAAAATCTAAATGATACTGAAGAAAGAAAAACAAAGATGATCGCAGGAATTATTACGGAATCGAGAATTAAACAAAATTTCATATCGGTTAAAATCATCACCATGAAAAATGAAAAAACTATGATGTAGTAAAAGAGTAAGAATGTGTTGTCAGGATTTATTTCATAGGAGAATCTTGAAAGATGGCCAGCTAACATAAATGCTATGCCTGTTAAAAATTCGGAAAGCGGGTAGTAAAAAGAAAGTTTTTTCTGGCAAAAACTACATCGGCCCTTTTGAAATAAAAAAGAAAAAATTGGGATGAGGTTTTTAACTTTTAATTTCTTTTTACAGAAATCGCAGATGGAACGTCCAAAAATAACTTTCCTGCCGGCGGGAAGGCGGTCGGATATAAGATTTAAAAAAGAACCTGTAAAGGCTCCAAAAATAAACAAGTATATAAAAATCACTGCCTGCATAAAATGTATATTACAGTAACAAGGGTATTTTAAAAAGTGTATGATTTTTTTAGAGGAGTAGGGATGAGTGAAAAATTTTTGGAATCAGAACTAAAGGAAAACGCACATTAAGAAAGAGGCAAGCTTTTTAGATATAATTTAACTTATGAATATAAAAGAAGAAGAAAAAAACAAAGGCTTTATTTGTATAAATTGTAAAAAATGGGTACCGGTCAGTAAGTACGATCAGACCGTAAATAGAAATCATTGCCCTCACTGCCTTTGGTCAAAACATGTAGATAGCGATGTAGCCGGGGATAGAATGTCTTTTTGCAATAACGGGATGAAACCAATTGGACTGACATCAAAAACTCCAAGAATTGATAAATGGGGCATGTCTGTAAAAGGTGAAATAATGCTGATTCACGAGTGTATTAAATGCGGAAAGATATCCATAAATAGAATTCATGCTCAAGATAATGTGGGTGAAATTATGAATGTATTTGAAAATGGAATTTTACTAAGTCCTGAAAAAAAAGATTCATTGAAACAAAGAGAGGTAGTTGTACTTGAGGAAAATAATAGAGAAGAGGTTAAAAAAAGTATTTTGGGTGAGTAGTTTATTATTAAAAGTAGAAAATATATATAGGTAAAGAGGTATAAAAAATCAGGTTATTAAATAAAAGTTAGTGAAATAATAAAAGATTTAAAAAAATTACACAAAAGAAACCCCGCCGAAGGCGGGGTTTCTTCTTTATCATCTTTGAATTCAAAGATACTAGTTAATAATTGTTAAACTAGTTCCAACTTCATAAACTGCGTCATTGTCACCACCATCTGTTGTCATCTTAACGGCGTTGTCTGCATATTCCAAGACTGCATTAATTTCATAATTATCTGCAGTAGATTGGAAAGAGTAGACCAACGTATCGGCATTTGTAGGATCTAATGGAAGTGCGGGGATATATCTACCTAAACCAGTTTTTGCCTGGGGTGTACCAGCACCGGGGATGTCAAATCTCACATAACCAGTTGTCCCATCGACAGCCTGAACACCAGCAGCGCTTGTCTCCGGAGCTGCCATATCGACAAGGGTAATCTCGCCCTCTGTCAATGCAATATTTATAGCACTTCTCAAAGAATCTAAATCACTAAGTCTGGTTGTATCTCTTGATTTTCTCATAGTTGCTACAGGATTAATTGCTAACAAAACAGCACCTGCTAAAATTGCAATAATTGCAATAACAACTAACATTTCCACTAATGTAAAACCTTTTTGTTTTCTCATTTTTTAATTCACCCCCTCTCGTTGTGTGTTTCTTATAATTTTTATAACTAATTAATTGTACATTAAATTAAATAGAACTTGTCAACTTGTATATAGGAGTAATAACTGACACAACTAAAAACCCTACCATCGTACCCAACATAACAAGGATTATCGGCTCTAATGCAGAGGACAAACCTTTAACCAAATTATTAACCTCACCTTCATAATAAACAGCAACTCTTTCTAAAACTTCATCAGTCTTACCAGTTTCTTCACCAACACCGGTCATCTGACCTAACAATGAAGGAAAAGTATTGTCGCTCTTAAAAAACGCGGACAATGAGTTTCCTTTTTCAACCTGCCTCGCCGCCTCCTGAATTGATCTTCTTAGCTGCATCCCCGACATAGTAACCGAAACAATATTTAGTGCGTCCACTATCGGGACGGCGGCTCCAATTAAAAGTGAGAGCGTTCTACTGAAACTTGCATAATCTTTTTGAAGAGTAATCTTTCCAAAAACAGGAATTTTAATAACAATTTCAGAAATAATAGTCTTACCCTTTTCTGAAGATAGAAAAGATCTGATTCCTATTACAGCACCTATGACTAATATAAGCATTATATAAATGTACTTAATAACAAAATTAGATAGTCCAATTACAAATTTCGTAATAGCAGGAAGTTCTATTTGCATACCTTCGTACATTTCGGTTAATTTTGGAATAACAAATATCATCAAAATGATAACAACCGCAACCATTGCGATCATGACCACCATAGGATAAATCATTGCTGATTTAAATTTTGAGTTTAATTCTCTGTCTGCCTCTATATTATCAGCTAATTTTCTTAAAATAACATCCAACTTACCTGACGACTCACCAGCCCTAACTAAAGATACGTATGTATTTGAAAAAACTTTTGGATAGGTAGAAAAAGAAGCAGAAAGAGAAGACCCACCTTCAACCGATCTTAATATTTCAGTAATAATCTTTTTAAATTTTTTATTTTCAGCCTGATTAGATAAAACTTCCAAAGACCTTGAAATAGGCAGTCCTGCAGAGATCATAGTAGAAAGTTGTCTGGTAAAAGTGACGACTTCTCCAAAAGGTACACCTCGAAGGTCAGAAAAGAAATCGCTCACGTCAGAAGATTTCTCTTTTATAGAAATAACCGTAAACCCTTGATTCTTTAACAGACTTACGGCAATTTCCCTGTTTCTGGCTTCAACATCGCCTGACACCGTGCCTCCGATGTTATTTTTAGCGGTGTAAGAAAACATCGACATATTTATTTTTTATCAATGAGTCTCCTCAACTCACCTGGTTTAGCGGAATATTTTAATCCATCCTCTACTGTAACTAAACCAGTAGTTACTAAATTTGCTATGCTTTTTTCCATACTTATCATTCCATATTGAGCGCTGGTGTTAATAACATTATCAATCATATGAGCTTTACCTTCTCTGATAAGATTTGAGATAGCATCATTTTTAACCATTAATTCACATGCAACTATAGTACCTTGTTTAGCAGAGGGAAGTAGTCTCTGAGATATTATTACCTCGATAACCTGGGATAATTGAGATTTAACTTCGTTTTGTTTTTCTACATCAAAAGATGAAATTATTCTATCAACTGTTTGAGAGGCTGAATTAGTATGTAAAGTAGTAAAAACTAAATGCCCTGTCTCTGCAATCTGAAGAGCAGACCTGATAGTATCACTGTCTCTCATCTCACCAATAAAAACTACATTAGGATCTTGTCTTAAAACCGATCTTAATGAGATATCCCAAGAATGGGAGTCTAAAAACATCTCTCTTTGTTCAATTAAAGACAATTTATTTGTAAATACGTATTCGATAGGGTCTTCGATGGTTACGATGTGCTCTGCTCTGGTATTGTTTATATGATCTAGCATAGATGCAATCGTGGTTGACTTACCCTGTCCCGTAGGCCCTACAACAATAACTAAACCTTGTTTTAAATTACAAACACTGTTGATAATCGGAGGAAGGTGTAGTTCATCAAAAGTGGGTATCTGCATCTTTATGTATCTAAGTGACATAGACGGGTAGCCTTTTTGAAAAAAAGCGTTGACTCTGAATCTGGCTTTCTGACCTAAAGCTAATGAAAAATCCAACTCTTTGTTTATGTCCAAAAGATCCCTTTGCTTAGTATCAATAATTTGTGAAAAGATAAATTCAACATCGTCGGGAGTTAGGATTTGGAATTCATCTAAAGGCTTTAAAGCGGTATTAACTCTCACAAACGGTCTGGCTCCAACTGATAAGTGAAGGTCAGAGGCGTCCATATCAACTACTTTTTCTAACATCTGAGTCGCATTTATTTTCATTTTAATTTTCCTTGTTTTTTTAAATTAAAAAATAACATTAAAATTATATTCCTAAATAAATCTATTTTGTAACTCTCATTACTTCCTCTAAAGTAGTTTCTCCCTGAAGAGCTCTGATATAACCATCTTGTAAGAGGGTGATCATACCTTCTTCTTTTGCAATTTGTTCAATTTTTGTAGAAGGAGCTTTTGAAAGTGTAGCCTCACCGATTTTTTCGGACATAGTCATAAGCTCAAAAATACCAACCCTGCCTTTGTAACCGTTATCACACTTTGGGCAACCTTTCCCACGGTATAAAGTTAGTTTATCTTTAGCCATTACACTTTTTATTATTTTAGCGAGCTCAGTATCTTTAGTCATTAAAACAGTATTTGATGACAATTCTTTCAAAACCTTATTTAAATCGTCAGCAATTTCCTCCGGCGGTTCGTACTCCTCTTTACAATAAGGGCATACTTTTCTGACCAATCTTTGGGCAAGCACCCCTAAGATAGTAGAGGATAAGAAAAAGTCCTCGATTCCCATATCCAACATTCTTGGTACAGCACCAGCTGAAGAATTGGTATGTAGAGTAGATAAAACTAAGTGTCCTGTTAAAGCGGCGTGAACTGCAAGTTCGGCTGTCTCACCATCTCTGATTTCTCCTACCATGATGATGTTAGGATCTTGTCTTAAAAAAGCACGCAATGCTGATGCAAAGGTTAAACCTGCCTGAGGATTAACCTGAACCTGATTTACTCCGGGAACTCTAATTTCAACAGGATCTTCAATGGTAACCACATTTACTCTGATTGTATTTAATTTATTTAATGTAGAGGCTAAAGTAACAGTTTTACCTGAAGAAGTAGGCCCCGTGACTAAAATCATTCCATTTGGTTTTAAGGACATTTCTTCAAATCTTTTAAGAGCCAATCCACGTAAACCTAGATCTCTATATGTAAAAACAGTACCTTCTTCTTTTAAAAGCCTAATAACAACTTTCTCTCCAAAAACTGTAGGAAGAGTTGAAACTCTCAAGTCAGTTTCAGTTTTTCCAACCTGGACTTTAAACCTTCCGTCTTGAGGAATTCTTTTTTCATCAATCTTCATTCCCGCAAGAATTTTAATTCTCGCCACAACGGAATCGGTCATTTCCTTAGGAATTTTTCTTTTCTCTGATAGGATACCGTCAACCCTGTATCTCAATCTGCAATAATCCTCACCGGGCTCGATGTGAACATCCGAAGCTCCCAACTTCACCGAGGTCTCGAGTATCATACCTACAACTCTAGCTATCGGAGCATCTTTGATGGTTGCATCAGTCATCTCTGCCTGACCTTCCTCAATCTTTACAGTGTTCTGAGTAATTTCTTCCATTGCTGCGGTGATCTCTTCGCCCAGCTCTTTACCTTTCTGTTCATCCAAAATTCTCTCAACTATTTTTTCGGTGGTAATAAACGGAAGAACTTTAAATCCGGTTTTCCTTTCAATAAAATCTATCGTTTGGAGATTTAACGGGTCTATCATTGCCAAAGAAAGCTTGTTATCTTTTAATTCAAACGGTATAACTCTGTATTTTTTTGCTATATCGAGGGGTACTTTATCCAAAAGTTCGGGATCAATTTGTTCAACAGCAAGGTTGGCAAATTCAATCCCATATACTTTTCCAAATGCTTCAGCGTAATCTTCACTAGTAACATAACCTCTTTCTTTAATGATTGAATCAACACTTTCACCGGTGTTTACACTTTCAAATTTAATGGCTGATAGCTGATCGGAATTGATCAACCTTTTTTCATAGAGAACATCGGCTACTGATTTTATTTTATCTAAATTATCCATAGGGCAGATTAACTTATTTAATGTTAACAACTATAAAAAGTAAATTCAATAAGGTGGGTTGGTAATATTTAATCGTTTGTTGAGGTATAATTTCTGACATGAACGGATCAGTCTTAATATTCGGAGGAAATAAAGATCAAAGGGAACAAAAAATAGTTGATATAATCAACCAAGAAGAAGCAAAAACATTTGACAAAATAAAAGACTTGGAAAATAAATCGGACATATTCATCGTGAAGTTAAAAGAAGATGAGAAATCTATCGGTATCTCACAAACCAGAGAAGGTACTAGTTTTTTAAATGAAAAACCTTTTTCATACAAGAAAAAATTTTTAATAATATTAAACTCAGAGAAATTAACTACACAAGCTCAAAACTCATTACTTAAAACTTTAGAAGAGCCCCCAACCTACGCATTGATTTTAATATCATCAAAAACCCAAAACTCTCTACTTGAAACAATCGTATCCAGATGCCGCATGATAAGTATGAGAGAAGATAAAAACTTTGACGAAGAAATAGAGGAATCCGTAAGTTTTAAAAAAATTAAAAAAATGACCCCGGGCGAAAGGTTAGATTTATGTGCTGAAATTTCAAAAGAGGAAAAAGATGCAGTTTTAGAGATTCTAGAAAGATGGGTTGAGGAGGGTAGGGAAGAGATGTTAAAAAATCCAGGTGATGTTTCTTATATGAAAAATATAAAAAGAATTTTGGAAATAAAGAATGATTTGGAAAACTCAAATGTTAATGTTAGACTCTCTCTTGAAGCTCTTCTCTTAAGCCTTTTATGAGGTAATTTGTGTCAAAAAAGCCTTGTTAAAGGGATATTCTCGAAGTAAAATAAAGTATAATTTGAGGTTTGCGGTAGTAAAATGGTATCCTAGTTTCTGCCCTTTTTAAAAAAATATGGACGAAAAAAATAAAAAACAAGCTGAATATGGTGCCGATCAAATA
>CAZSDQ010000016.1:15429-17638 GCA_964605725.1 uncultured Candidatus Saccharibacteria bacterium | reverse complement strand
TTAATTCCCATCAGATGGTCACCAGGTTTAGACAAGTATTGCGTGATAAAAGTTCGGGCGGGGTATTCTTGTCCTCCCCCGTTGTATCTCAGGTCTATTATTAAACCTTCCGTGTTTTCTGCATTCTCTAAAAAAGGTGTTTCCAAATCTTTGTAGTCGATATTTATCAAAGATGGGATTTTTAAATACATAATATTTTCCAAAACTTCAAAAAATGGTTTTTCAGTTTTTAAATCTCCGTGGCGCCACTCTACCGGAAGAATCATTTCTTTTCCTTCATATATTCCGGCGTGAGGATTGTTTAAAAGTTTTAAGATGCTATCAATTTTTTTAACATTGTCGGAATTTTCATCGCTATCGATTATTGTTGCATTGTAGAGGAAATTCTCCATTTCTTTTTTATCTAAGAATGGATATGTGTCCCTTACTTTTAGAACGACCTCCTGTACAGTATTTAGAGTGTTTTCAGGATTTTTTTCCATTTACTAATTCTATAATATTTTTAATTTTTTAGTTTGAAATTACTCCGGACCCTATGCATAAATCTTTAATATAAAAAACACAGTATTGACCTGGAGTTACCCCAACTTGAGGTTTCTTAAATATGGCTTTGTATTCGTTGTTATCCTTTTTTGATTGAAAAATTGTCGCAGGGCTTGATTTTTGCTGGTATCTGATTTTTGCCGTTACCTTTAATTCTTTTCCGTAAAATTTCTGATTTGAAAAAAAGACATCCGAAAGATTGATTTCCGTTTTTCCCAAGTCTTTTTTATCTTTCGAAACAACCACCTCATTGTTTTTAAGATTTTTTTCTATGACGTAATAAGGACCCCCCGCAAGCCCGATCTTTTTTCTTTGTCCGATTGTATAGTATTGCAAACCTTTATGTTTTCCTAAAATCTTTCCGTTTTTATCAATTATATTTCCCGGAGTTTCACCAATTTCTTTCTCAATAAAATTGTCGATTTCTTTTTCCGGAATATAGCAAAAGTCTTGACTCTGAGATTCTTTTTTATATAGATTTATTTTTTCTTTTTCAACAAGTTTGTAAACCTCTTTTTTAGTTAATTCTCCTAACGGGAAGATTATTCTTTGTAGCCATTCTTGAGGAAGAAGACTTAGGTAGTAAGTTTGATCTTTGTTTTTATCTTTAGGAGTTTTTAAAATATACGAGCCATATTTTTGTCTTTTGTAAATTTTTGCGTAATGTCCTGTAGCAACGTATTTAATATTTTTTTCATCCGCAAATTTAAATAGATGAAAAAATTTAGTATTTTTGTTACAAATCATGCATGGGTTCGGGGTTTGGGATTTTTTTAAAGTTTCTATAAAGTAATCAACAACTGTTTTTTCAAAGTCTTTGGTTATATCTAAGATGTAATGTTCGCACGCGTACTTTTTGCATATTTCTTTTGCCTGTTTTAAAGAGTTGTGTGTACTTTTGGGATTCTCGTTGTAATTTTTACCTTTTTCCCAAAACGGAAGTTTTAAGGATACTCCAACAGGTTCCCACCCGTTTCTCTTTAAGAGAATTAAGGTTGCAGTTGAATCCACACCTCCAGACATCCCCACAACAATTTTTTCACCATTTCCTTTTTTTATTTTCTGCGAAGGAATATTGTGACTGCGCAAAAAAGAAGATACCCTGGTCTTTAAACCGGGTAGATTCATTCCTCTTGGTTTTCTATCCATTCTTCGTATCTTTCGGCAAGCATTTCATTGCTTTTAACAATAGTATTGTGTTTTTCTTCTAAAGATTTAGGTATAGGTTTTTTATTATCTAAAAGATAGTCGTAAATTGCCTCTGCTAAAGCTTCGGTAGCAAGAACCGAGCAATGAATTTTTATCGGAGGGAGGCCCTCTAAAGATTCTATGATGTCGCTTTTACTTATTTCTAAGGCTTCCTCAATAGTTTTACCTTTTACCATCTCAGTTATCGCGCTACTTGTAGCTATAGCCGCCACACACCCGAACGTTTGAAACTTAATGTCTGAAATGATGTCTTTTTCTCCATCTTTTTTAATTTTTATATACAAATACATCATGTCTCCGCAGGCTAGGTTTCCCACCTTCCCTACCCCATCGGCATTTTTTATCTTCCCTAAATTTTTTGGTTTATGAAAATATTCTAAAACTTTTTCGGTATACATAATTACATTCTCCAGTTTTCAATATTTAGAGGTGATATTTTTCTCATTTTTTTAACTGC
>CAZSDQ010000016.1:0-15329 GCA_964605725.1 uncultured Candidatus Saccharibacteria bacterium | reverse complement strand
TACATTTCATTCACACAGATTTCCAAGGCTTTTGCAAAACCCACAATCCCTGCCACATTAACGGTTGATGACCTTTTTCCTCTTTCATGTCCGCCTCCGTGTAAAAGAGGGTCTATTAAAACACCTCTTCTTACATATAAAAGTGCAACTCCCTTAGGACCATATATTTTATGTGACGAGGCAGTCAGAAGATCTATATTAGTTTTTTTCATATTTATAGGCATTTTACCAAAGCTTTGAGCTGCGTCCGTATGAAATAAAACCCCTTTGGACTTGCATATTTTTCCGATTTCTTCTACAGGTTGAAGAGTTCCTACTTCATTGTTTGAGTGCATGATAGAGACCAAAATAGTATCTTTGGTAATCATTTTTTCAAGTTTTTCTAAATCTACGGCGCCAAACTCATCCACGGGGGCATGTTCTACTTCAAAACCGTTTTGGGAAAGCCATTTAGCGCTGTTTAAAACGCAATCATGCTCTACTGACGAGACTATTATTTTTTTGCCCTTGTTTTTATAAGCTGACGCGACTCCTTTTAAAGCCCAGTTATTGCTTTCTGTAGCGGAAGATGTAAAAAATATCTCATTTCTATCACAGCTTAAATAGTCTGCAAAAATCCCCCGAGCTTTCTCAAGAGCTTTATAGGCTTCTGTTCCCGCCGAGTGAATTGAAGCCGGGTTCCCGAATTTTTCCGTAAAATATGGAATCATGGTCTTTACTACTCTCGGGTCAACGGGAGTGGTAGCCGCGTAGTCCATATATATTCTTTTTTTCGTTTTTTGCTTTTTCATATACGGTGATATTTTAGCATGATATTATTTAAATATGTCTGAAGAAATCTCTACCCTAAGAAATAATGAAAATGATCCTGAGAAAGATTTGCCTCATATTTATGATGAGTTTTCTGCATTAACCGACTTTATTCTTAGAAGAGAAAGCGCAGACCCTACGTGGAATATGTTATCTGAGGCTTTAGGCGAAGTTGAGGATGGGATCTCCGAAATAGTAAATCCTCTAAGATACCGTGCGGTAAGATATAGACTTTACGACTATATTGAGCAGAAAGAATCAGACTTTTTCAACTTAGAAGAAAAACTGGTTTCGAAAGGAAATAGTTCCTTAGAATATTCTTATACAAAATTGATTAAAGATATTCAGGATAAAAACCAATTAAAAATAAATAAAGATTTAGAAGTCTTTAGCCACCTTGCCCTGCTTCTTCCCAGTCAGGAAAATTTTGAAAAAATAGAAAATGTGTTGGATACTGCTATAGGTTTGGAGAGCGACAATAGAAAAAAAATTAAAGAAAAGGGAGTTAGTCCACTTACTACAGTATTTCCTAATTTTTTTTCCATTGAAGATACATATAATGTTTTGGCATTAAGTAGAGCATCCATGGTTGCAAGTTTAAACCTTTATAAAATAAATTCACCGGAAGCCAAAAATAGACTAAAAGAACTTTTTGACACTAACAAGGGAAGGTTTGAGGCCTTAGCTTCTGAGAGTACAGCCTTTAATAATTTCGAAGTAGAATCACTAGGAGTTAATGTTTCATGGACTAAGTTTTTATCAAGTCAAATAACACCTTACATTTTAATATCTATGGCAATGTTTCCTTGCGGAGATATGGATAACTTTGACATTAATTTATACAAGAAAAAAATTGATTTTTTCAATAGCATTGATGATGTATTAGAAGAATTAAAAATTAATCACCCCGCCCTGCCAGATATTATTAACAAGCTTTTAAACTCATATTCACCAAGTGATGATTTACCTGGAAGACTCAAAACACCAGTTAGATTAATAAAAACATGTTTTAACATTCCTGACGATGGGATCAGATATTTAGATAAAAATATTTAAATAAAATTTAGAAATACTAAAATTATTTTTCACTTACTTAAAGTTCGAGCAGCTCTGATATTTTATCTGCATCTTTAGATCCGTTGTCAGTCTCAGAATCGAAAATAAAAGTTTGCCAACCAATTTTCTCCGCTCCTTCGCAGTTTGATTTTAAATCGTCTATTAAAAACATATCTTTACCACTCTCCCCTACTTTTTCTTCAACAATTTTATAAATCTCTTCATTTGGTTTTCTTACACCTACATCTGCTGAATTTAAAATAAATTCAAAAAGTGAAAAATCTGGATGTAATTCTAATTGTTTTTCAACTGTGTCTTTCCAATTGTTTGTGCAACAAACAACTCTGTAACCCGATGCTTTAACTTTTTTTAGTAAATCCCATGCCGACTCTATGCGTGTTTGTTTTTCTATCCATGTTTTTTTAAGTAAATCAGAATCAATAGAATTATTATATTTATCGGTTAAATATTGCCAAAAATCATTTTGATGTGTGTTTGCTATCTCTAGCTTCTTGAGATGGGTTTGAAGCTCATCAAAAAAGGTTTCTGGCGTGATGTTTAGTATTTTAGATACTTCCGGAATTACCGCTTTCCAATTAAGGAGAACCCCACCTATATCAAATACTATTACTTTAGGTTTATTGTCTATCACTTGGTTATGATAACAAAAAGCTGGGGTGATGGACACCAGTTCTTTAGTGAGATTTAGTTGAGTTAACCTGAAGAAATAATGCCAAAAATCAAAGCAAGTCCAAAACCAATTCCGATAATCCACAAAAAAATTAAACACAGTCTATGAATAAACCACTCCTCTTCTGTAAATATTCTACCTAGTTTTATATATGAATTTCTTGATAACCACTCTTTTGCTTTTAATAAAGCGTACTTATCTGCTTCTGATCTTAAAAGAAAAGTTTTTTCATCCCATTGAACTGGATAATCTTCCCAAACTCCGTTTATCTCCATTCTAATAATTGCTTTTGGGGTAAAGAATATATAATTATTATCTTTGTAGGAACACAAAGTTACGATGTTTTTATTTGTGTTTTCTTCCTTTTTTCTTTTCGTAGTTCTATTTTATCAGGATACGGGGTTATTTTCCTGTAATTTAATATAGATTTCATATTTCAACTAAAGTAGAATTTTATAGATTAAAAAAAGAAGGAGAAGGATGAAAAAGATACGACTCTATAACAACGAGTCGTTTTTTATCCTACAAATTAGTTCGATACGCAACACTGTGTGGAAGGAGTCATGGTTCCATTTTTATAGAATATTTTTCCCAAATCCGTTTCACCAACATAGCACGCTTCTCCACCCTCTTCCACAAATCTTACGTTTCCTGATTTTGCTTCACATTCTTCGGAAGTAATTTGATTTACTGTGTTAGCTCTTTGTTTTGGCGGTTCCTGGATATAACATTTAATCGGTTTTCCAGATATAGTTTTATATAAAATTTCTCCGTTAGTTACTTCTACATTAAGATTTCCCTTTTGTGAGTCACTTAAAAGTTCAGCAAGTTCATCGCTTTTTCCTGAACAAATTTTCTTTGATTGTGCTACTTCTATTAAACTTAAACTGTCGTTAATGGTTTTTAGTAAGTCCGCTATATCTTCTTCAGTAGAACCTAAATCTATTAGTTCTTTTTTGCTTTCATCAGAGAATTTAGCTACAGCGACAGGAGTGGATATGGATATAGAACACATGTTTTCCTCATTAGTATTTTTAACTTCGTAGATTGTCTTACCTGAAAAAACCATCTCATTGAATATTTTCATAGATAAAAGTAATTGATTAGACTTATTAGTATAGGAAATAGTTACTGTCATTGGTTCGCATTTTTTTACTGCTTCAATTAAACACTCCATGTTATTACAACCTGAATTATTCTCAGAATCAGCATTTGTTAATTTTCCAAAAGGAGATTCTGTCGAAACGGTATCGTTTTGGGGAACAGCAGAGGTTGTTGAGGGAATGTTTTTATCAGTGATCACTGGTTCGACTTTTTCAAATTTTGGTTTAATGATAAATATATAGGCAACTGTGGCGATGGAAATTAAAAGTAATAGAATCAAGAAGATAATTATAATCTTTTTACCTTTTGGTTTCTTTTCTGTTTCTATAGAAGTTGTTCCCTCTAGGGGCATTTCCTGAAACTGGGTAGAAGTTTCTTCAAACTGGGTAGAAGTTTCTTCTGGGGGTATCTCTTGAACTTGAGCGGGGGTTTCCTGCATCGGTAAAGTAACTGGTTGATCCTGATCTATAGTATTTAAATTATTTTCCATAGTATTTTTTATTCTACATTAAAAATTCTTACAAAACCTGTTTAAAGAAATTCTTTTTAATCTTCTTCCCAAAAATTAGTAATATCTTCGTTTTTCTCCTTAACTATACTTGGAGTTTCAGCATTTTTTTTAGAAATGTTTTCAATAACGATGTGTGGGTATTGTTCTTTCATATGTGTTACCCATTGTTCTAAGTATGTGTCAGCATCATCGTCTTTAAAAGACCATGCTTCATTTCTTATTGTGAAGAAATTTCTGTATGTTGCAAGTGCTCTATCAAGTTGTTGCCAGTAATGATTGTCGTCGCTTTTCCAAAAGTCAAATCCCTTTCCTTTTTTTTCTTCAATCCATTTACATGCCCACGAGGATGCAATTTCTTCGCTTTTTAGAATATTTGGGGCGTGCGAATCAATAAAGGATGCCAATTTATCAAAAAGAGTGCCTTTTCGTTTTTCAAGTTTGGATCTATTTAATCCGAGCATTAACATAAGTCGCATTGAAGCCGGTCTTTGTTTAATAAAGACATTGGGTTCTACTTTTTGGTGTTTTATATGCCCTATTTCGTGCAGCACCACAGGGAAATCCGACATATATCCTGTACTTTCTGTAAATTTTCTCAAATCAGGTATTAATATTAAATTTTCTGTTATATCTGCCCCAAGTGTAAGGAATCTTTTATTTGGACACAGCATTAATTTAGTTTTAGTTGATTCAAGCTCCTCCATTAAATCTACAGCCTCGCCGTTTTTTCCTAAAACGTAGATATGTTTAGCTTCGTAAATATCAAACGGTTTCACATCAAACGGTTTTACATAGGGAAGATATTCAAATAACGGTGTTTTTTTGCTATCAATATTACATTCATATATCACAGTGTTACTGGGGAATTCGTTTGAAATAAATAAAGATGTTTCATCTTGTCCTGATTCGTTTTTAAATGTCCCTATTGAATATCTTGCATTTGTAAAACCGTTCTTGGATAGTTCTGCTTGCAGTTTTGGATTGCTTTTTAAACCCTCGCCGTACAAAAAGGATAAATATTTTTCTTTACCCATTGCTTCAAAGAGGTTAACATGGTTTTCGGATTCAATTTCAATTTTTCCTAATGTTTCTTGGTGTTCTTCTTCATAAAGTTCAAAGGGATTTTCAGTCATGTAAAAATTATCGCATTCATAAATATTTTATACAAACGATAACAGCAGCACTTTCCCGATTTTTATCAGTTATAATTAACCCACGAAAATATATCTAGACGTTGACGACACTTTAATAAACACCGATATGTACGACATTCGCCCGGCGAATCACTTAAAGGAATTTCTAGAACAAATGCTTAAAAATCACGATGTTTATTGGCTTACTACTCATTGTGATGGGGATGCAACAACGGCAGTTTTTTATATGGGTAATTATGTTTCTCCTGAAGTTGTTGATTTGATAATGAGGATAAAACCAACAAAATGGAAAGTTTTAAAAACAGAAGCTATCAATATGAATGAAGATTTTTTGTGGTTTGATGATGCTCCTACCTGGGGAGATATTGAAAATTTAAAAAAACATAATAAGTTGGATTCTCTGATAAGAGTAAATTTAGATGAGAATCCTGATATTTTAAAAAATTTTATAACAATTCTATAGCTTCTTGAACTGCTCTTCCAGATATCTATTTATATAATCGAATAAATCCCCAAGTTTATCTCTTTCGTTTATAGTGACAAAGGGTTTTAAATCCATTATAAATTCTTCTTTTTTAAATTTTTTAAGATTGTCCAAAAGTGACTTTTTATCTAATTTTTCCCCGTAGTATGATAGTTTTTCAGTAATTAATTTTAAATCAGGAGTTGCTCCAAGTTCATATAATACCCAAAGGTCATACAAGTCTCTTTGCTTCTCTCTTTTCATTACAGCCCTAATCTTTTCTGCAAATATTTCATTTTTGCTTAAACAATTTATAAAAGCTGTGACAATAATAGGATATTCTGTTTTTAAAATTTCTTGAACAGGATTAATAACATTTTCTCTCATTGAAAAATCTAATTTTACAAATATGTTTGAGGTTAAATTAGGAATCTCAGCAGTTAAAAGAAAGGTTTTTCCCGCTAATGTTTCTCTCTCCTTAAATGTGAAAGGATACTTGTTGGAAAGTTGTTTGAAGAATACATTTATCTTTTTTAAAAATTCAGATTCGTTTGAAGTTACTGTAAAATCTAAATCTTCTGAGAATCTCTTACCACCATACATAAGTCTAATAGCAGTCCCACCTTTAAAAAATATTTCTTTTGAAAATCTTTGCTCATATAGTTCTTTTAGGAATGTAACTTGAACAAATTCCCTAGCTACGATGTTTTCGTTGATTTTATATTCCTTTGCAAATGTTTTTAGTTGTTCAGATGAAATCATAAGTATTTTTTCATAATATTTTGAAATGCTTTGAGTGATTTTTTAGGAAGAAGGTTTAAAAATTCCTCAAATTTGTCTATTTCAAAGTTTGAAAGATCTAAGTTTTGTAAAATGCTCTCTGATTTAATAGATTTACTTATTAAATATATTTCATCAAATAGTGCTTTTTCTTTTGTTGCTATTAAATAATTTGATTCTTTGTAGTATCCGGTAAAAAGTTTTACATCAATTTTGGAATATGTGTACAGTTGATTATTTACTTCTTTTTCAGCCTTTTTTCCGAGTGTAGCTGAGGTTATTTCTAAGGGGAATTGACTTAGTAAACCATAATAATTTAAGGCGGTTTCAAAAGATATGTATGAAGGTGAATACAAGAAATTAGCTATCTCAAAGTTAGAAGGTTGTTTTGATGTTACGTAATATTTTCCTCTTTCCACTGATGTTAGGATGTTTTCTTGAATTAGTCTTTTTATTAAATCTTCTAATGTTCTTGAGGATTTAATTTGCAAAAGGTTTTCAATATCTAACGTGGTTAGTAAGGAAATGTTGTTTTTATATAGTTTATTTAAATTATCTAACGATGACATATACCACGTATTATACGTGGTTTGTGGTATCGTGTCAATGGAGTTTGTATTTATATTTGACACAGTATATAGGTACCGTAATCTTTTGGTACCCTAGTTACTACGGGACTAGCAACTCCAGTTTTTCTAGCTTTTTCGATGACTTTATTAAGGTTATTCCCTACCGCAACAACATCTGTAGTTTCAGGTTTTAATGCCACCCATTTATCCGAATATTTGTTTAATATTTTGGATAGATCTTGGGATTTAAGTTTCATATTTAGATATTAGCATAAAAAAATGAAGCGAAAATGAAAAAGTATCTGTTCTAGAATTGCACAGCTATTTCTGAAAAGGTTTCATTTAAGTTTGTTGTTTATGAATCTCTCTTTATCTTTATGAGACATTGTGTTCGCTTCAGGGTATTTTAGATGGGTTATCTCGTGTTTGATGGTTTCTTTTAAACCTCCAGGTGCGTTTTCAATTTTAAACGGACATATTGAAATAGAATTATCTTCAGGGTGATACATTCCCCAAGTGCCAAAATGACGCCAATAGCAGATTATATCTTCTCTGCAATCAATTTTTGGTGGAGTAAATTCTTTTAGCCAATTTTCTAACCACTGTACTCGTTTTTTATTTGGTTTAAAGAAAACTATATTGTTTTCCTTACAAAATTTTTCCTCTTCGGGGTCGTATTTATAAAAGTCTTTAATATATTTGTAAATTATCATAATTAAAAATTTGGGAAATCAAGGTAGTTAGGTACGTTGATTTCCCAGTATTAATGTGATGCTTCGACTAGCAATTTTTGCACTGAGAGCAGTAACAGTTACAGTGACAGTTAGTGCAACGGCATTTGCATTCTCGGGAGAAAGTATTGGAAATTATACTTCCGCCTGTTGGACTTTTTTCAGGCACTACTCCTGTGCTTTTCCTACTCATGGACAACTCAGCTAATTTTTTCATAGCTACCTCCTTCAGGTATGACTAAGTCTGGATCCCTAACGAGCCAGTATAGTGGACAGCCTCCCCCACATTTGTCAAAAACACTGCATGTGATGCAAGGTTTCGATGGGTAGGCAAGCATACTTCTGTAGACTTTATCTAAATCTGGATCTTTCCAAAATCTTTCAAAACTTTCAAGATCTTTAAAAGATGTTCCAAACTGCCCAATCGGATATTCATGTAAGTGGTTGCAAGGTATGATATTGCCCCACCTGTCAATGATAAGGCCACTTCTTTCCTTGAAATGACAACCGTAGGATACCTGGTTTCTTTCTTCCATGATCTTCAGAATATCTGGTGGCCAAAGGCAAGCTGGTAAAGACTGTTCAATAGAGAACGCACCCTTTGAGATAGAATTAATAATCTCATACTTCTCTGTGAGTACTTCTACTATTTTCCAGGGGCTTGGCATAAAGTTGCTGTTGAAAAATCCTTCGGTAATAATTGGTCCGCATAAGGATATGTTTATTGATTTTGAACCGTTTTCAAATGCGAGCCTAACAACGTCTTCTATGTTATCTATTACCTCGGTATTTACAACAACACTCGTCTCAATATCTATATGTTCCCATCTGTTTACTTCTCGGAGGCCTTCTCTGACCTTTTCAAATCCATCAAAACCTGTAACATCGAGATATTGCTGTCTGTTTGCTGCTTTTAAGGATATGCTAAGACTTGAAATATCTGATTTTTCAACTTTATTTCTGAATTTTTCAAATCCTAATAGCCAGCCGTTGGTTACTACAGAACTACTCATATCAAGTGATTTGAGATAGGTAGCTACTTCAAAAAGATGGGGCCAAAAAAGAGTTTCCCCACCTATTAAAATGACGTTTTTAACACCTATTTCGTGCAACAAGTCGATTAATTTAAACGCCATGTCCAACGGCATGTTGTCTTCGGATTTGAATTTAGTACCTGTTGCGTAACACCACTTACAGCGAAAATTGCAATATCTGTTGACTGTGAGCCATGCACCGTATATACCTAGATTTGTCATTTTTCTCTCCTTCTCCTGTTATTTCTGATTTCGGGTATTCTACCATAGAAAGTGGGATTTTGCAACCTACCCTACCTTTTCTTACAATTTTTATACTAAAAGTTACAAATTTAACAACATGTAGTATTATCAGCTCAGTACGTCATGAAGATAAAAAACAAAAAACTACTATTTCTCATATTATTTTTATCAATTATTGCTGTTATCTTTGTTTTTATTACCATCTCAAAAAGAAAAAATGATTTTAGTGCTAAACCGGCAGACAGTTTAAATCTCAAAAACAATAATTCAAAAAGAACCGAAGACTCAATTATGATTGATTTTAATGGTGATGGGGTTAAAGAAGTTTTGAATGTAATTGAAAAAGAAACTGGGTTTGTAGCTATGGAGCTATTTGATTTGGCAGGTAACAAGATTGCTGGGCTTTCAGATGAGTGGCTTTTGTACAATACCACTTTTTTTAAAATAATTAAGTTGAATGAAAAAAGCACTAAGGAATGTTTGCAATGGAATATGGTTCCAGGTCCACATCAAATAGAGACAGTGTTTTTATCAGTTATTGGGGATAGGATAGAGCCCATTTTAAGTATAGATTTTGAAAAAGAAACCGTGTATTCACCTTTCTATAATTCAAGAGGAGAGCTACTGGTAGGTGATATTGATAAAGATGGTTCGATTGAAGTAATTGAATTTGTGGACGAATATCCTGTGAATGCTCCAAGGCTTGATGATCCGGAGGTTGATAATCTTATTCGTGAGCAGTTTGGAGATTTGGGGGTGGGATCAGAGGCAGAGGGTATGACGGAAATTGTTAAAAGAGAGAATTATGGTAAGGGGCGAGGTAAGAAGGTAATTATGGCAATTCATAGATTTGTAGATGAAGAAACCCCATATTTTCGAAGATTGCCTCCTGATGAATATGAAGTGATTGCAGGAAAACTAATTTCTGCGATTGAAGGAATTATGAAAGAGAGTGCGGATATGACAAAGCCAGATGGTTGGGAAACAGATAGTTTTATGAGATACAGTGATTTAGCACAAGATTCAAAAGATTTCAATGAATTTGTTAGGAATTTTTGGACACACAACAAGCCTTATGAATTTCCTATTACTGATGAGAGTGGTGAGTAGTTTTATAGATTTTCTTTAGCTCCTTTTAAAACTGAATCTTCAACTTCTTTGTATTTTTTTGTGTATTCGATGGGATCTACTTCCATATTTTGATTATATTACAGCTTAGAAATGTAGGCTATTTTGTTGAATTTAAAACTATCACTAACAACCACAACAATCCTGCGTATATAACAAACTCAATTATCTTAAGTAAAAATAATGCTCTTTTTCCTCTATTTATCTTTTGTTCTCCGAAGTAATCGACAATGTAACCCCAGGGGTCTTTTGTATTTAAGTAATTAAGCATTGTACGTAATTCGCTGAATTCTGTTTTGATGACTGAATTTACAGTTTCATTATCTAAGTATTTGTTTTTTTCTAAAGATTTGGCAATCATATATTCGTTAAGTTTCTCATCGTCTTTTTGATATAACAAATATATTTGCGATTTTTTTCCATCTCTTCCTGCCCTTCCTATTTGTTGGTAATAATCCTCAATATTTGTAGTCATGTGGTAGTGGATAACCACGTGTAAATCTTTTAAGTCTATACCCATGCCAAAAGCCGATGTTGCAATTATTATCTTTAAAGGTTTTAACACACCGTAATCTCCAGAAAAACGATTTTGAGTAGCAATTTTTTCGCTTTCTTCGAGTTTACTGTGATACAACTCAGCTTCGTAACCAAGTAAATTTAATTCTTCTTTAAGCTCCTCTCCCTGTTTTATTGTTAGAACATAGATAAGAATTTTCTCTCTACGATGATTAGCAATAATTTCTTTGATAATATTAATTTTTGGATTTTCTAATGTGTTTTTTATTATGTTGAGTTTTAATTCTGGTCTGTAAAACCCTGTTACAAAGACATTTGGATCTTTCATTTTTAAAGATTCGATTATTTCTTTTTGAGCATTTCTGGAAGCGGATGCGGTTAGGGCTACTACGTTTGGGTTACCCATGTGTTCTCGTAATATTCCGATTTTTTTATAAGCTAGGCGGAAGTTTCTACCCCATTTGTCGATACAATGTGCCTCATCAATGACTAAGAGATCATAGTTCGTATGCAATACTCTATTTTCAGTAAATTCATAATCATTGTATTTATTAAAAAATCTTTCAGGAGCCAAGTATATTAACTTAAAATAACCATTCACGGTGTAATCTATTCTTTTATTGATGGTTTCTTTGTTAAGTGATGAGTTTATATACGTTGAAGGAATTAGAAGTTTTGAAAGTTTTTTTACCTGATCATACATTAGTGACTTCAACGGACTCATTACTAATGTCTGGTTAGGTAATAGAAGTGCAGGTATCTGAAAACAAACTGATTTTCCACTTCCTGTAGGCATAACTACTAAAGTGTCTTTTTTGCTCATTACAGAGACGATTACATCGTACTGTATACCCCTAAATTTATCGGAGCCTGTTAATAATTTTAAAATAAAGGAGTATTTTTCGTATCTGTTGTAATTATTAATACCAACCAGCATTAATTGAAACCTTTTAAATATTTTAATAAATGCTTTATAGAAATAGACAAAGCCTTTTTTACTATCTGTTACTAGTTGGAGCTCAGGATGCATACTTGCGTGGTGTTCGGGACATAGGGTGATTAAATTATCTACAGAATTTATATCTTTAGAACCTCTTAACCAATTCATATGGGATTTAGGGAATATGTGGTGTACCTCGACATTTTCTGTACTACCACAAACAACACATTTGTTTTCATCTCTTTCTCTTGCTATTTGTTTGTTTATTATTTCGTTGTTATAAATTTCCATAGTGACGGGTTGAAAAAGATAATAAGGATTATAAGAATAAGTCTTCAAGGTCCTCGTTGATTTTTATATTTGACTTAGTTTCTAACTCTTTAGGTTGCTCTTCTTCTTTGACAACTTTGTCAAACAAACTTGGTGGTGGTTCAATTGCATTGGCTATAATTGATTGTATTATCTCAACCTTTGGAATTTCTTTTAAAGTGTGGTTTTGTTCCCATTCCTGCCACTGTTGCCATACAACATTCAGTTCCGGTTCTAACCAACGCTCAATTTCCCCACTCCTAGATTCAGGCTCGCTCACGCTTGTAAGGAATACTGGATACTCAAGGTTGTTAAAATCCAATTCGCCAATAGGATTGGTTTTATCTATTTCGGATTGTTTTTCAACATACAAAATAGACATTTTTTGTGATGAAGTTTGGGCACCTTTTTGTTGTTGTTTCGTTGAGGTCCCTTTTTTGAAAACACCGCGGGGCAAACTTACAATTGCAAGTATCTTGCAGTATTTTGAAACAAATTTTCTTAAGTATTCGTCATTTGAATTTGAGAAAAATCCCTCTGGCAAAACCAAACAAAATTTACCACCAACTCTTGTGCTGTTTACAGCTTGTTGAATTGCAAGATTATATTCTGAAATACTATCTCTTCTACCGTTTCTGTCTAAATCCAAATCCAAATTTTCCTCAATTTTTTCAAAATCCCCATGTTCATACTTACTTCCACCGGCTGGATTACCAATAGTAAGATCCCAATTGTTACCTTGATAAAAGAGACCGTTATCTTTTAATATTGGAAGCGTTTCTATTTCCTCAACTCCAGATTTTTTGAAAAATAGTGCAATATAAGTTTTTGAAATAATATAAGGTAATTCATCAATGTCTATCCCTCTAATATTTTCAAGATAGACTCCTTTATCTATTACTGCTGCTAAGTAACCACCACTTCCACATTCAAAATCTAAAACTTTAGTTTCGGGTGTTAAGCCTCCAACTAAATTAGTCATGAAGGCTATAACACACTGCTCTGTTAAATATTGATTAAGATTTGTTCCCTGGAAAGACCTTAGAATATAAGTCCTAAATTCTTTGGCAATCTCTGGTCCCAATGAGTTTATCCAGTCAAATTTTTCATAAACCTGCCTTACTTGGGTTTGTCTGTCTTTGTTTCTTTCTAGGTCAATATAGGGCCTATGACCGGTGTAGTCTTTCCCATATTGAAGAAAAGCTAAAACCTGCATTGCCACATTCTTTACTACTTCAGGAGTTATCTTGTCTTCAAACTTATATAAAGGTCCTAGCTCGTTTAATACTTCTTTTCTAAATACTTCCGGTGTAAAGACTTCTTTTCTTTCAATTTTTTTAAATCCATATTCTTCAAGAAGTTCGGCAAAAGTAACTGGGTTTTCAAGTTTCTCCGCCCAGTCTTTGAAGTTGTTTTGTTCTATTTCAAAACGATGGGCATAAAAAATAATTTGCTTACCGATAGTTACGGCAAAAAACCTTGGTTTAATACTGTTTTTTGAATATTCATCAACAGGATAATTGCGGATATACGAAAGTGCTTGTTCAACAGCATCCTTCTCAGATTTACCTTCCTTCTTTGCTTCAATTAAAAAAACTGGAAACCCATCATGATAATAAACAACATCGGGTTTCTTAACACCACTTGCTATACGAACTGGAATTTCGTCTATCTTCGTGTTTACCTCATCTTCAGGTAAAGGGAAATCAAATTGCGAGGCAAAAAGTGGTAAAACATTTTGTATAACATATGCTATTTCAGGTCGTTTATTATTAACCATATTGGTTTTTCCATGCTAATTCACATTTTCTCTTTTGCCCTCTATTACTTCCTCGGTTTTTTTAATTAATCCCTCTAATATTTTCTCAGCAATATCTAAATTTTCTCTAGCTAGTTTATTGTTGCCATTTTTCTTTGCATCCATTGCTTTATCGTGATAAACAGACATGTTTTTATAAATTAACTCTATCTGAGACTGGATTTTGTTTGGTACGTCCGGTATTTCAAAAACACCAAGTTGGTCAATAGTTGTACCCTCAGACGCAACACCGCTTTTATACCTTTCAGATAAACTTTTTCCATACTTAGATTTAAAGTAAATGCAAACGTAAAAGGGATTTATCCCTTTTACTCTTATAACCCGGGTGTCTCCAACAATTGTTTTAGGATAATTTTTAGATACTACAACTGATTTCCCAATGGTTCCTTTGTTACTCAGTAAGATATCCCTTTCCCTTAATTGTTTAGTAATAAGCCTACGGTAGGTCTTTTGATCAACATATTTTGCATCTACCCAGTTAACACCGGTATCCATCAATGCAGAGATGTGTAAGTAGGTTGCATAGTGGCCTTGGTCGTCCCACTTATCTCCCAAGAACGCACTAAAATGGCTTCCGCCACCACCACCTTGTACATCCTCTATATATTGTTTAAGGGGTAACAATGTAAAATTTATATCGCGATAAATATCGTCATATTTTGGATGCCAGTAATTTGGATTCCATCTGCTAGCTGGTTTTTCATCCATCAGTTGTCTTAACGTCTTATCGACTCTTACCATTACAATTTCTTTTTTACTCTGGTCTGTTGTTATTTGAATTAAATCTGAATTATCCATATTGTTTTCTCCTAAATTATAAATCTTTTCGTAGGATTTTACGATTAAGTCAAATTGATTTTTTACAATTGCATTTATTGAGGCAAGAAAAACTGGATAGTAATTTTCTATTTCCACCTCCTTTTTTAATTTTCTTAAAAACAATATGCTTGTTTTTGCATTGGTCCCTGCGTTCTTAAATGTATCTCTTGGAAGTGATACTATTGCTTCAATCTTGGCTTTGTTAGAGATAAAGTCTCTTACATAATGAGTGTTTGAATTAGTTAATATTCCATCGGGAATAATAACCGCTACCCACCCACCTGGCTTTGCTAATTGAATAAATCGGTCAATAAATAAAATTTCAATTGGTAAAGATTCCACTTCCTCGGTAGAAGGGAGATTCGTTCCCCCACCTAGCAAGAAAGATCCGAAAAGCCCTGTTTGATTTTTCTCTACGTACTTTTTCTTTTTATAAACCAGCACCTCATATTTCCTAAGATGCTCTAAAATCTGAATAGATTCTTTAGTAGATTTCTCTTTCAGAGAAGAAAAACCGATTCCTCCGTAAGGTGGATTACCCACTACTGCATCGAATTCCTTCAAACCACCTTTTTTGTATTTGAAGACTTTGTCTGGTAATTGAAGAAGTCCGTCCTGTTGGTGAAAATGATCTAACATTTTTACTTTATTA
>CAZSDQ010000015.1:0-18040 GCA_964605725.1 uncultured Candidatus Saccharibacteria bacterium | reverse complement strand
TTATTCCTTACCTCGTTCTTTTGATGGTTCCTTATCTCAAATCTTCCTGGTACGACAAAAAGCATTTCCTATTTTCATTTTTATTTGTATTTTCAATTTTGGTACAGGTTTTTGGAATAATATTTTTTGACGGAATTTGGCACGCTGCCTATGACACCGGATTTAAAAACACTTCGTGGCTTTGGTCGTTAAAAGATTCGGAGCTGATGTTTAACATTAGAAGAGTAATGGTTAAGCTAAAAGTTCTTCAAAGAGCTTGTCCGAAGTGTTTGCCGCTGGGATAAAACTAGGATCAACTTAGACATAGACTCTGTTAACAAATCGTAATGTTTCTTATTCCAACTCCAGTTTCAATGTATAATAGTAGTAGAATCAGTTCCAAACTAGGTTTGGAAAAGTCAGCTGCATCTAAAAACGGGCGTAGGCCTCTACAAAATGACTAACGAAGAACAAAAATACAACATAATCTGCCTTTCAAACCAGCTTTGGGATTTCCCTCTATGGACAAATAAAAGACACGTGATGAGTAGACTTCCGAAGTTAGGTCATAGTGTATTATTTGTAGATCCTCCTATAAACACAGGCCGTCTTTTTTTAAAACATATTTTGCAGAAAGAGTGGCCTCTAAAACGTCTTCTCACTAAAACAAAAACAACCGACGAGGGTGTTACGGTATTCTCGCCACTTAATTCACATCCTTTAAAAGGAATCTCTTCAGTTAAACATGCTCAAAAAATAAATAAAATATCCCAAAATGTTTTTAAAGATAGTGCCAATGAAAAAACCATCCTTTGGATTTATCACGTAGAAATTGAAGGTTTAGAAAATTATTTAAAAAATATCAAACACGACTTTTTAATTTATGACTGTGTAGATAACTACGAAGGCTTTCCAAAATACAACACACCTGAAAAGAAAAAATGGTTAGTTGAACAGGAGAGACTTTTGGCTTCAAGAGCAAACATTGTTTTTACCACTACGCCGGGATTAGCAGAAAAACTTAAAAAATTTAATCCTAAGACTTATTTCACGCCAAACGTTGGAGATTATGAAAGATTTTTCGATGCAAAAAACAAAGGTTTTGAGATTCCCGAAGATCTAAAAAACATTCCTCATCCGATGGTTGGTTTTACCGGTGCCGTTGATGAATACAAGTTTGATAAAGAGCTTTTTAAAAAGGCTGCTCAAGATCATCCCTCGTATTATTTTGTAGTTATTGGACCGCTAGCACTAAAAGATACGGAAGCAAGCAAAAAAAGTTTAGGATTTGAAAATTTGGATAATGTTTTCTTCCTGGGAAGGAAGGATTTCACTGAAATTCCAAGATACATTTCATTTTTTGATGTTATGACTATTCCTTACCAATTAAATGATTACACAGTTGGTGGTTGTTTCCCCGTTAAATTTTTTGAACCCTTGGCTGCAGGTATACCCCTGGTAGTAACCGATCTTCCTTCTTATTATCCTTTTAATGATGTTTGTTACATTTCCAAAAATTACGATGAGTTTTCAAATAATATAAAAATTGCTTTGGAAGAAAATAGTAGTGAGAAATCAAAAATAAGGATGGAAGTCGCAAAGAAAAATACTTGGGAAGGTAAAATTTCCGCAATGCTTGGTTATATCAATGAGAATATAAAATGAAAATACTTTATGTTTTAAATTCATCAAAATTTGGAGGGATGGAGGTTCATGTTCTTGATCTTGTTAAAGGTATGATAAAAAAAGGACACGACGTTTTTGTTTGGTGTCCTGTGGGAGAGATGTCTGATTTGTACCAAAAAAACGGAGCCGTTGTTTCTAACGAGTTAATTTCAAAGGATTTAGATTTTAAATATATAAAGAAGCTTAAAAAATTTGTTGAATCTGAAGGAATAGACATTGTTCATTCTCACGAATTAAAAGCTGTGGTTAATTCTCTACTGGCTTGTAAAAACACCAATGTAAAAGCTGCTGTGACGCATACTCACACTCCAATTTCGGAATGGCAAATTAACCCGCTTAAAAAATTACTTGACGTCAAATTATATTCGTATGTGGTTAATAAACTTTCAAGCGCAGAGATAGCATTAACTGAGTCGAAAAAGAAAGTGAAAATTAAAGAGGGAATTAAGGAGAAAATTTTAGAGGTTATTCCCAATGGTATAGATACATCTGTTTTTAAGGTTCCTCCTTTGCACAGATTTGAATTCGAAAAAGAAATTAAAAGAAGATATGGGATTCCTGAAGACGCTTTTGTTTTCGGAAATCTCGGCAGAATTACTCAAGAAAAAGGTCACGAAGTGTTAGTAAGGGCTTTCTCAAAATTTTTAAATTCCCAACTTTTCCGTAAAGAGAAATTGTTCCTACTAATCGTTGGGGGCGGTGCTTTAGAAGATAAAATTAAAAATTTAGTCAAGGAGCTTAGGCTAGAAAAAAATGTTGTAATTACCGGAAGATTTAATGACGAAGATAAGATAAAATATTTTTCTACGTTTGATGTTTTTGTATTTCCTACACTTGCAGAGGGTTTTGGAATAGTTCTTATTGAAGCTATGAGTATGGGGCTTCCTGTAATTTGTTCAAATCTTGAAGTTTTGAAAGAAGTTGGGGGAGACTACATCACTTTATTTGATGTTGGTGATTATAATGATTTGTCAGATAAGATGGTTGATGAGTACAATAAAATAGGCGGGGATAATAAGAATTTGGTTGAAGGTGCCAGAGAGTTTGTTGAAAATAACTATTCCTTGGAGAGCTTTGTAGATAAGTATGATTATTTGTATTTAAAACTATTAGGAGATAAAAAATGAAAGTTTTAATGTTAGGGCGAATTGGGCTGTTAGACGCTCGGGGTGGAGACAGGGTTCAGGTTGAAAACACTGCATTAGAGTTGAAAAATCTTGGTGTGGAGGTTGATATAAGAACAGATATGGATTTTGAACCGAAAAATTATGATTTAGTTCATATTTTTCAATTGGATTGGACACCAGAAACTTATTTTTATGCCAAAAAAGTAAAAAAAGCAGGTGTTCCCCTAGTATTATCTCCAATTCATCACGATGTTAAGGAAGTTAAAAAATTTGATGACGTTTTTGTTTTTGACTTCAGACGAATTTCAAAGTTTTTTTTCAGAGATCAGTTTAAAAGAGATACATTTAAAAACGTTTATAGATCCTTGTTTGATAGAAGAAAATTCAAGTCCACTTTGTTTAGTGTTTTACACGGATTCAAAAATATGCAAAAAGAAGTTCTGGAGATGTCGGATGCTGTTTTAGTTCAAACTGTTAGAGAAGCAGGGGATTTAAAAAGAACATTCAGTGTAGATTTTAAATGGGAAAAAGTATTAAACGGAGTAGGAGAGGCTTTTATAAACCCAAAACCTTTTAAGAATCCCTTTGATTTTGAAGATTACATAATGTGCGTTGGTAGAATTGAGCCCAGGAAAAACCAACTTAATGTTATAAAAGGGGTTAAAAAATTTAGGGAAGAAACAGGGCTGGATGTGAAACTCGTTTTAATAGGAAAGGTAAGCCCTTCGAAACATTTTGAATACAATTTTTTAATAAATAAGTTGTTGAGAAAAAACAAATGGATTATTAGATTAGATAACTCAATAAATTACTCTGATCTTCCTTCTTATTATCACTTTGCAAAGGTTTGCGTGTCAGCCAGTTGGTTTGAAACGACAGGTCTGACCAGCTTGGAAGCACTTTACTGCGGTGCCAACACCGTTGCTTCGGGGCCGCGTGCCAAAGAATATCTTGGAAGTTTTGCATCCTTTTGTATTCCCGATGATATTGATTCCATAAAAGATGCAGTAAAAAAAGAGTATTTTGAACCCCGACCGGTTTTGGACGAGAAGATAAGAAAAGAATATACTTGGAAAAACGCAGCTGAAAAAACACTTACTGTTTATGAGGATGTCCTATCTTCGAAGTTAAAAAATACTGTAAATAAGAAACCAAAAAGTTCAAAAAAGAAATTATGAATTACTTATATTTCTTGGTTATTTTTTTAATATTTATTTCTTCATATATTCTTGTTCTTAAGAATTTTAAATTTTCACTGTACGTTTTAATAGTATTGTCGGTTATGCTTCATAAGGAACTCTTTAGTTTTTATAGGTGGGATTTGATGCCGGCAAGAATATTTATGTTGGCTCTGTTATTTGCTGGAATTACTAGGACGTATCTTTATGTTGTTAAAAGCGGGGGCATCAAATCCCTTCTTCCTTTCATCAAAGATCCTTTTATTCTGACACTTTTAATAATATTTTTCACAAGAGCTTTATCTTTAATATTTTCTAAAAATTTACAGGCAAGCATTTTTCTGCTTGGATTTTTCGCTACAATTGTAGCTTTGGGAATTTATCTTTATCTTACATTTAGAGAAAGCCCACAGGAATTATTAAAATATCTTAAATTTTTTATATATGTAGTCTTTGCGCTGACCATTTTCGGCTATTATCAACTTTTTCATTTTTATCAGACAGAAAAAGTAATTGGAGCTATGTGGCCTGTTCCCGGAAAAGTTCCTAGAGTTGGCTCATTGTTTTGGGATGTAAATCATTATGGGGCTTTATTATCAGCTTTGACGCCCCTACTTCTGGTATTTTTTGTAAACGCCAAAAATAAAAAAGAGAAATTGCTTTATGTGATAATGGCTCTTTCTTTTTCTGCATCCCTCCTTTTAACTAATTCCAGAACCGCGTGGATGCTTGCCGGTTTTTCAGCAATTTTCTTTGTTACTATTCTTTTCATTAAAAAATTCGGTGCTAAAGGCATTTTATATATTTTCTTGGTGTTGGTTTTAATTACAACCCCGTTTTTGGTTGAATATAGTAAGAAAAAAAGTAATTTTAGAAGGTATGTAAGAGACGCTTTTCACTACAGAATTGATTCTTTTGATTCCCATTTTATGCTTTTGACAGGAGCTTATCAGATTTTTGAAAAATACCCGTACTTGGGTGGTGGCTACGGTTCTTTTTTTGAGCATTTCAGTAAAACAAAGATTGCTCCTAAATTTTTCACCAGAGATACTGCCGCATTAAGTGGAAGAGTGCCCGCACACACTATCTGGGGAGAATCTTTATCTGAAACAGGCATTGTAGGCACTGTACCTTTTGTCTCGTTTTTACTGTTTTCATTTTTATCACCCCTGTATGTATTTTTTAAAAGTACCGACAAGAAAAATGCTTTTATCGGAGGTTTGATGTCCTCTGTAATATTTGGGTGGTACATGGCTGGAATTTTTTATTCCTATAACTCAGAATTTTTCTGGCTGTTGATTTTTTCATATTTTATTTGGGGAATAGGTGTAATCGGGAAAGATTGGGTTAAAAAAATAGTTCAATATATTTTTGCAAATAAAAGCGTGATGTTTTCAATTATTGTGATTCTTTCAGCGCTGCTTATTTTTACAGGTCTTGGAAAAAACCATCTTATACCTTGGGATGAGGCTATTTACGCAAAGGTCGCTAAAAATATGTTGATAAATAAGCAGTTTGTTGTTCCTCATTGGGATAGTTTAACTAAAGGTTGGTTTGAAAAGCCTCCTTTATATATGTGGATGATGTCAGGACTAATGAGCTTTTTAGGGTTTAATTCGTGGGCCGCTCGTTTACCCAGTGCACTTTTTGGTTTTCTGACTGTTTTATTAGTCTATGTCTTTTCCAAGAAATTTTTTAACAAAACATCGGCCTTTATTTCTTCTCTTGCCTTAGTGACAACAGTTCACTTTCTTTATTATTCACGAGCTTCAATGCTTGACGTTACAACCACATTTTTTATTACTTTGGCGTTATATCTTTATTGGAAAACAAAAGAAAAAAACAAAATATTGCTCTGGATATTATCAGGTTTGTCAACAGGTTTTGCGGTAATGACAAAAGGTTTTATAGGGCTCCTTCCTTTATTAATAATTGCAATATACGAATTAATATTGATATTTGTTTATAAAGAAAAGTTGAACAGGCAAAAGTTCTGTAGATATTTTTTGATGTTTTTAAGTCTTTGCGTTATTGCACTTCCGTGGCATTTGGTAATGTATCAAAAATTCGGGATGTCATTTATTAATAAGTATTTTTTGTATCACGTGTGGGATAGGGCTGTAATGGAAATTGAAGATAAAGGAAATCCGTTCTTTTGGTATATAACTGTAATGAAAGTCAGTATGAGAATTTGGTTTGTTGCTTTATTAGGGGCATTTCCCTTTACGGTATTTAAAGCATTTAAAAAAGATAAAAAGAATGTGTTTCTTTTGGTATGGGCTCTTAGCATATTTCTGTTCTTCTCTTCAGCCAAATCTAAGTTAATTTGGTACATTATCCCGATTTACCCTGTGGTAAGTATTATGGTCGGAGCTTTTTCAGAACAACTCTTGGATTTTGTAATGAAAAAAATTCGAATTTTTAATAATGTGTACTTTAAATTCCTTGCTCTGTCATTTGTTTTAATATTTTCTCTTTTTTACCTTTTCTTAAATAGAGAAAAAGTCTATCCTTCTGATTTGAACGGGGCTCCTGCTTACCTCTTGATGAAGAAGGATGAGATTTTCGGTCTAGAAAGAACTGTGTACCTCGATAGAATTGATATCCCAACAGCACTTTTCTATACAGACGGTCCGTTTGTTTTAACGGATGTAAACGTAAAAGAACCTGACAGAGTTCCTGAAGTTTCGGATGACGAGCCCTTAATTTTTGTAAGCAAAAAAGGAAGATATTCGGAAAGGGTGCCGGGTTATTCTAAAAAATCCAAGATTGTAAAAGAATACGATCCGTATTATTTGTGGTACGTACCGTCTGAATCCGGAGCTTTTATTCTTGAACTTGAGTAGCTTTTAATTTCTGATTTGTCGAGATAAATATAATTGTAGCTATCAAAGCTATCATAGCTGAAACAAGGTTTGATATTGCTAATCCCTTTAAAGAGTAAGCGGGAACTAAAACCCACGAGATTATTAAAAACAGAGCGAGTTTCCCAACGTTAATGTACATAATGTAGTTAGTTTTTTCCTCTATGAAAAAATAGTTTTCCATAAAATTATGAATTGATGTAAATGCGCTTGAAAATATCAATAGTGCAAGAAGTGGAATTGACATCGCGTACTTATCATCAAAAAAATCCGATACGAAATATCGCGAGATAAAGGTGCCAAAAAACGCTAAAACTAATATTAATATTGAAATTACGAAAACCTCCCTAAAGTCATATTTCTCGTTACGTTTTTTTGCGTAAGCGTTTTTTGGCAGGAGAATAGTGAAGATTGAAATAGCACCGAGCTGCAAAATATTAGCCACTTTTTCTGCTATAGCGAAAATTCCTACGTGTGAAAAGCTATTGGTAATTTTTGCAATCGAATTTGATATAGATGGCCAGCCCTCAAAAATTAATTGAGAAATCCCAGCTGGTGCAGATTTTTTAAAAAAATCCTTAACCTTTGAAAAATCAATTTTAAACTTTTTAAATTCTCCTGGAACAACAAACCAGAGAACAGCACTTGAATAAATTGATAAAGAGAAGACCATAAAAGCTTTATCAAGATTAAATACCACCATATTAAGAATTATCAGAATTGCAAAAATTCCTTTGATTAAAGCTGGGAATGTATTAAGTAAAATTAAATGAAAAAACTTTTGCTCTTTTTGAAAAAATGAATTCAGTGTGTAATTTATGGTGTAAGCAATAAGTCCCAAGATAAAATACAAAACAATGTTCAGGGAATTAAGTTTAAGGAGTATCAGAAGGATAATTGAAATAGGTATGGATATCGTAAGTAGAATTAATTTTAATGTATAAAAAGTATCCAGAAGTGTTTCATCGTCTTTGGAAATTGAATCAGCAACGTAAACTGAATTAGTACCGAAATCTATAATTTTAGAAATTGCCACAAGAAGTGTCGCCAAAAGTGCATACCTACCGAACGACTCTATATCTAGTGTTTTGGCTACTATAGACAGGAATGCAAATCCTAAAAGAGCATTAAAGACATTTCCCATCCCTACCAATCCTATCCTTATTAAAGATTTTTTCATTATGTATATGTTACCAAATTGAAGCTATTATAGCTGGTTGTTATAATGGTGAAGTAACATCAAGGATGAATATGAAAAAAATCTCTTTTATTATTGTTAACTACGCTACAAAAGGATTACTGGAAAAAAATATATCCAACTTATTAAGTATCTGGGAAAACTCCGAAGTAATATTTATTGATAATGATTCACCGGACGGTTCGGCTGATTTCGTTGAGGAGAAGTTTGGAAAAGACCCTCGTGTGATTTTAATTAGAAATCAAAATAATGGATTGTCAGCCGGTTATAATAAAGGATTAAAAGTGGCCACGGGAGACTACTTGGTCTATTTAGGCACAGACTCATTTCCCACAAAAGACGCAATTGAAGGTATGTTGAAATATATGGATGAAAACTCTGATGTCGGAATAGTAACCCCTAAACTATTCACCAGGGACGGAGCAATTGATATAGACGCTCATAGAGGTTTTCCAACACCTTGGGCATCGATAACCCATTTTACATATTTAGATAGGTTGTTTCCAAAATCAAAAATTTTTAATCAGTACTCAAGAAAATATCAGGATTTTAATACTATTCATGAGATTGATGCTTGTATTTCTCATTTTATGATGGTTAGACCGGAAGTTCATAAAAAAGTTGGGGAGTGGGATGAGGACTTTTTTTTATATGGAGAAGATATAGATTTTTGCTATCGAACAAAACAGGCAGGTTTTAAAATAATGTATTTGGGGAATATATCTGTTCTTCATTATAAAGGTGCTTCTGTTGGAAGAGATACTTCAAAAGATATTGATAACGTCATGAATACGGATTTTGACAAAATTAGTTTTAAAGGTCAGATTTTTGATAAGAGCGAGGTAGGCAAAGATGTTTCAGGAAAAAGTAACATAAGTCTGAAAGATTGGATGAAGAAAAAAATTTCCAAGGAATCTACGGATGCTATGAAAACTTTCTATAAAAAACACTTTGTGAAAAAATATCCGTTCTTTTTAAACTGGTTTGTTTTTTTGGGAATTTGGGTTAATGAAAAAATTAGGTCTTTGAAAGTTATCGTTAAGAGTTTAAAGTGATTTTTTCGATAAAATTTCGTAGTAACTATTTCTTGTTAGAATAAAATATGGAAAAAGCTAAAAAAATTGGAATAGACGCTCGTTTTTATGGAAAAGCAGGTCCCGGTAGATATACCAAGAATATAATTAAACATCTTGAAAAAATTGATAACACAAATCAGTACTTCATTTTGTTAAAAAAAGATAATTTTGATGATTATGTTCCTTCAAACCCCAACTTTAGTAAAGTTCTTGCAGACTATCCTTGGTACTCATGGGCAGAACAGACTTCGTTTCTTTTTAAAGTTCTAAGTTTAAAATTAGATCTTTATTACGTCCCTCATTTTAATATTCCTGTTTTATATCCCAAAAAAATTGTGACCGCGATTCCAGACATGATTATGCATACCTTCAGCACTGAAAAAGGAACGACCCTGTGGAAGCCTTATTTTAAATTCAAAAAGCTCATATATAGATTAGTTTTCAAGTGGTCGGTTATTAGATCCCTTAAAGTTATAGTTCCATCAGAAGAAGTTTTTAGAGATTTTAAAACTGTTTACCCGGATATTTCGGACGATAAATTTGTTGTAGCGACTGAAGGGGTGGATCCCGATTTAATGAATATCCATGTAGAGGATACAAAAGCGGTTCTTAAAAAATATGAAATAGAAAAACCATTTCTTTTGTATTTAAGCAGTATGTATGAACATAAAAATGTTCCCCGTTTGTTGGAGGCTTTTAAACTTTTGATAGATGAATATGGTTATAAAGGAAATTTAATTTTGATAGGTAAAAAAGATAAATTCTCTGAAAAAATTCAGGAGTTGGTGGGGGAGATGAAACTTGGGGATCGGGTTTTGATGCCGGGTATGAAAGGATTTGTTACGGATGAGGAGACAGTTGCTTTGAGAAAGGAAGCCGATGCTTATGTTTTTCCTGCATTAAAAGAAGGTTTTAGTTTAACTCCTCTGGAGGCACAATATTACGGGTTGCCGTGTGTAATCTCCGATATTCCTTGTCACAAGGAAGTGTATGGTGATTCGGTTATGTTTTTTGACCCTTATGATGTAGAAGATATAGCAAAAAAAATTAATCAAGTTTTAATCGACCCAGATTTACGGGCAGATTTGATTGAAAAAGGTTACTCAAGAACTAAAATTTACAATTGGACTCACACGGCGGAAAAAACTTTGGAAGTATTTAATCAGGCTTTGTGAATTTCTCGTGATGGGGAGATTTAAGACTATAATTTAGAGTTGAACAGAGCAATAATTACCCTTTACAGCTATTCATATAGCTAAGAATATTTTTACTTTTTAACCGTTTCTTTTAGAATTTCCAAAGTTTTTTCCGCTGTTCTTTTCCATGAAAAACCTGCAGCTCTATCCAGAAGTAGATTTTTATCAAAATCTGAAGTCATAATTTTGAAAATACCATCTTTTATATTCTCAACATTAAAAGGATCTGCGTAGATAGGTAAACTTCCTCCGACTTCTCTGTGAGCAGGGATGTCCGAAACCACACTCCAAATCCCGCACGCCATCGACTCTAATAAAGGTAGTCCAAACCCCTCTTCAAGAGAAATATTTATGTACCCTTTTGATCCCGAATATAATGCTGGTAAATCTTCAGTTGGAACTCTTCCTAAGAATTTAACATTATCAACAACCCCGTACTTCAGTGGTGCTTCCAGAGATTCTTGGTAATCCCATCCATTTTTACCTGCAATCAATAGTAACGTATTTTTCATTTCAGGATTTTCATTTAAAAACTGTCCAAAAGCTCTAATTGTTGAAGGTAGATTTTTTCTTGGTTGAATAGTTGAGACAAACAAAAGATAGGGCGAATCTTCAATCTTGTATTTTTCTCTTATTTTTTTAATCTCATCCTCATTTCTTTCATAAAAGCTTTCTGAAACTCCTTCATAAACTATTTCAATTTTTTCATCTTTAATTCCCCATTTTCTTTTTAGAATTTCGTCTTTAGTTGCTTGGCTTGGAACAATTATTTTATCCGAATTTATGGCTGCGCATCTTATCGGTCGTTCAATTTTTAATTTCTTCAAGGGGTTATTAAAACCTTTGGTAAATTTGTATTCCAAACCATGAACCATTACCACAAATTTTGTTTTTTTACTTCTTATTATCGGTATAGTGTGAATCGCTGTGAAAAAAACATCTACGGGGTTTTTTATTAGCTCTTTTGCAAGGTGATACTGTGTCCAAATTTTTTTACCTTCAATGATTTTATAAGAAAATCTTGGATTTCCCCCGGATACCTCATTAAAAAATTCTTCTGTAGGAGTTTTATCAAGATATATCGTATAATCATTCTCACTGTCAACACGGGCCAAGTTTTTAAAAAGGTTTATTGTATAAACTTCAGGTCCGGCAGGATTGGAGATTTGAATAACTTGTCCGTTCAATCCTATTTTCATCTTATGTCTATTATAAAGGTATAATGTAAATAATGAAATTAGCTATTGTGTGTGATGATTTAATTCAAAAAGGCGGGGCTGAAAAAATTGTTGAAGCGTTCTCTGATATTTTTCCCGATGCACCAGTTTACACAACAATTGCTTCTGATGAGTGGCTTAAAAAAATGGAAAGTAAAAATCGTATTGTTAAGACATCTTTTCTTCAGAAATTTCCTTTTTCAGTTAAGTTAAACAGATTTTACGCTCCTTTTTTACTTCATATTCTGGCAATTGAGAGTTTTGATTTATCAGAGTTTGATGTTGTTTTATCTTCGTCTTCAAGATTTGCTCATTTCGTGCTCACAAAGCCGGGGACAAAACATGTTTGCTATATGCATTCACCGGGTAGGATGTTTTGGGAACCTTTTGATTATTTTGAAAAAGAAAGTTTCGGAGTTTTTAGTTTTATTAAAAAAGTAGCTTTAGGGTTTTTGAAACTACCTCTCATGTATATTCGTATGAAGGATTACGAGGCTTCACAAAAAGTTGATGTGTTTTTAACTAATTCCATGACTTCACAAAAAAGAATTAAAAAATATTACGGAAGAGACTCAGAGATAGTCTATCCTTTTGTAAATTTTGAAAAATTAAAATTCACAGAGTCAGCTGATAAATCTGCTAAAAGAGATTTTTATTTAATAATAACCAGGTTAGCTGCTTGGAAAAAAGTAGATATTGCCGTTAAAGCATTTAACGATTTAGGAATAGAGTTGAGAATAATTGGAGACGGGCCTGATTTAAACAGATTAAAAAAAATGGCTAAACAAAATATTAAATTTTTAGGATACGCAAGTGATTCTGAAAAAATTGAAAACATAAAAAATTGCAGAGCTGTTATTGTTACTCAAAAAGAAGATTTCGGGATCGTTCCGCTTGAAAGTATGGCGTGCGGGAAGCCTGTTATTGCTTTTGGAGAGGGTGGGGCAACAGAAATTGTAATTGAGGATAAAACTGGTGAGTTTTTTTATGAACAAAGACCTGAATCTTTGATAAATATTATAAATAATTTTAATCCTGATAAATACATTACTTCAGATTGTATTGAAAGAGCGCGCTTCTTTAATAAAGAGAAATTTGAGTTGGAAATAAAAAGGATAATTAATGTATAATGTTCTACAGCCTTAGTTTAGACTATGATTTATAGAAATTATATTAAAAGACTGGTCGACATAATCGGTTCTCTAGTAGGAATTGTTTTATTTTTACCACTTATGATTGGTGTTTCGATATATATTAAGATTGTTTCCCCAACAGGACCAGTACTAGCGGATATTCCTAATAGGGTTGGTAAAGACAAAAAACCTTTCAAGTTTTTTAAATTTAGATCCATGTATCCAAATGCCCATGAAATGTTAAAAAAAGACCCGGAACTTTACGCAAAATATGTAAAAAATAACTATAAACTTCACGCAGACGAAGATCCCCGTTTAATTAAAGGCGGCAAATTTTTAAGAAAATCCAGCTTAGATGAGTTTCCTCAATTTTTTAATGTTTTAAAAGGTGATATGAGCTTGGTTGGTTACCGAGCTTACTATTTTGATGAAGTAGAGGAACAGACCAAGAGATTTCCGGAATCAAAAGAATATATGGAAAAAGTAATGACGGTAAAGCCTGGGATGACTGGATTATGGCAGGTAAGCGGAAGATCTGATGTCGGGTTTGTTGATAGAGTGAAATTAGATGCAAAGTATGCAGAAAATGTCTCTTTGATGTATGATTTAAAAATTATTTTAAAAACACCGTATGTGGTTTTGTTAGGAAAAGGAGCTATATAATGGCAAATTCTAAATTTTGGAGTGCTTCTTCATCTGGAAGCACAATACCTACAATTAGTAAAACTACAAAGCAATCCTCTAAGACAAAAAAGAAGATTGGTATTGGTTTACTAATTTTCTTTTTGTTAGTGGCAATTGTTTTAGGATTAGGTTACTACTTTGTTGGTAGGCCTGCATTAGCGATATATTCAAAAGCCAATACTTTAAAATCCGACATCAGTCTTGTTGGAGAGGCTTTTCAGAATCGAGATCTCGTACAGTTAAACGAAGTATTAGATAAAACAGAACAAGATATTAACGATTTGAGAAAAGATAAAGATGAAAAATTTTCATGGGCGAAAAATTTAAAGCTTTTTAAAGTTAATGAATATTACTCAGACTTTGATAAATTTTCTAATGCTGGTATATACGCAGTTGATGCTGTTAGGGAAATGTCCAGAGTTATAACTCCTTTTGCTGATGCGGCAGGATTAAAAGTATCTCCTGATCAGGAATTACCAAAGGCTGAAGGTTTGATGGAGGCTTTCCAAGGTTGGGTTTCTGTAATGCCGCAAGTTGCGAATGATATGGACGGAGTTATAGAAAGAATCGGAAAAGTTGGAGATGAGTTGAATTCCGTTAACGTGGGTAAATATCCTGAAAAAATAGGGAAGACTGAAATTAGATCAAATGTTGAGTTTATAAAAAACTCACTTTCTAAAGCTGATGATTACGCTCCAGATATAAAAAAAGCCTTACAAATAGTACCTAGACTCTTAGCAGTAGGCACGCCAACAAAAAGATACATGATTATTATGCAAAATGATAAAGAAATAAGACCGACCGGAGGTTTTATGACTAATTATGCAACATTTAAGATATCAAACGGTTTGTTAGACTCTGATTTTACTTCAAAAGATATGTATAGCGTTGACCTTACCTTAGACCAGATAGACGCCTATACTGATTTTCCGGATCCACCCGCACCATACGGCAGTTTGCTAAAAGTAGAGAGATGGTATGCCAGAGATACAAACTACTCGCCGGATTTTGTTACTTCGATGGATGAATTTTTAAGCTACTACAACTGGGCCGGTAGAATAAGTCCTTTCGAAATCAAACCTGTAGATGGAATCATTGCCATAGATACAAATGTAATCTCCGAGCTTTTGGAAGTCACAGGCCCTGTTACAGTAAATGGAACGACATATACCCAAGATAACGTTGTATTAGAATTGGAGAAAGTCGCTTCCCTGGCTTTGGCAGAACAAGCAAATAGAAAAAGAGTTTTAGGTGATTTAATGCAGGGAATGTTAATAAACGTTTTCGAATCAGATAGTAATTTATGGCCTAAACTTATTGATAAAGGAGTTAATCTTGCTATTAGAAAACATATTTCGATTTATGTTTTTGATGCGGAAGCCCAAGCACTTTTAGATAGCTATGGTGTAGGTGGAAGAATAAAAGAAAATGTTGATGGTGACTATTCTATGGTTGTTTCTACAAATTTAGGTGGAGATAAAACAAACTGGTTTACTAATAAACAGGTAGACCATACTTTAGAAAAAGAGGGTGATAAATGGATTAGAACCGTTAAAATCAAATACCAATATACAGAGCCTAATGGGGATTATTCCGCATTTGTAAAAAGGTTTAGAGATTGGGTAAGGGTATATGCTCCTGTAGGATCTGAATTAATCTCCGTAGAAGGTTCTGAAGCCGAAGCTTATAACTTATCAGATCAGGAAAGGAATAAAATTTGGTTCAGCGGTTACCTGGAATTAGGTCCGGGAGAATCTAAGGAAATAACTTTTAAATATTATGTTCCCTCTGAAGTTATAGGCGATAAAACTTATAAGTTAGATATTCAAAAACAATCTGGAATAGACAAGGAAAAACATACGGTAACTTATGGAAATCAGACAAAAGAAATTGAGTTAACAAAAGACACGTTTGTAGAAATACCTAAGCAGTAAGGCTTATATGAAAAAATATAATGTCAGGGCAGTAGTGTTGAAAAGTCTTAAATATAGAGACTCTGACAAAATATTTACTCTCCTTTCCAAAGAAAAAGGAAAAATATCCGCTATTGGTAGAGGTGTAAGAAAAATTAGCTCCAGAAGAAACGGAAACCTTGATACTCTAAATTTAATTTCAGCAAATATCCATGAAGATAGGATTGGATATAAAAGTATTGAGGAAGTAAAAACAATTGAATCTTTTAAAAACTTAAAGAAAGATTTTGGAAAATCCATAAAAGCCTATTATTTAATTGAGTTAGTACACAAATCTATTGAGGAGAGTGAATCAGTTCCGGAGGTTTTTAATCTTTTAGTAAAATGTTTAAAAGCCTTAGATAAAAATAATTATTCCGGAGATTTATATGTAAGCTATTTTGAAATAAATTTTATGAAAATACTTGGGTATCAGATGAATTTTGATAATTGCCGAGTTTGCGGTAAAAAATTAGACGACTCGTGGAAAAATCATTATTTTAACCTGGAAAATGGAAGTATCGAGTGTGGCGACTGCTCCAAGATAGGTATAAATATCTCTAAAAATGCTGCTATGTCATTAAATAGAATTTTCAACGGTAAATTAGAGAAAAGTGACCATAAAATATTTGAGGAAATCGATAAGATTTTAAAAATGTATGTCGGAAGAAAGTTGGAAAATAAATTTAAAAGTCTTGAGATAGACTTGGATTGATTTGATATACTAAGTGCATGGAAAAAATAGATAATCTTCAACAGAAAATTGTTTCGCTGTGTAAAAGAAGGGGTTTTGTTTATCCCGGATCCGAAATTTACGGTGGTTTAGCAAATACATATGATTACGGTCCGTTGGGAGTATTGATGATGAGAAACATTCAGAATCTTTGGTGGGAGAATTTCATTACTAAAAGACCGGAAATTTATGGTTTAGACACCGCTGTTTTTATGTCTCCGGAAGTTTGGATTGCCTCCGGGCATACGGCAAACTTTACAGAGGTTTTAGTTGATTGCAAAAACTGTAAACAAAGAACCGGAGCCGAGAAATTGATTGAAGCTTATTTTAATGAAAAAGGTGAGGATGTGGTTGCTGGAGGAAAGTCAGCAGAAGAATTAGAAAAAATCATAATCGATAACAAAATACCTTGTCCGGAGTGCAGAGAGTTTAACTGGACCAAACCCAGAAAATTCAATAATTTATTTGAAACACATATCGGAATAGTCCCCGAAAATCAATCCTTAAACTACTTACGTGGAGAATTAGCCCAGGGGATGTTTGTTAATTTTAAAAATGTTTTAGACTCACAGAGACCAAAACTACCGTTCGGGTTGGGGCAAGTCGGAAAAGTTTTTAGAAATGAAATTACAAAAGGAAATTTCATTTTCCGAACTTTAGAGTTTACGTTGATGGAATTCGAGTATTTTTTTAACCCTGAAAAAATAAACTGGGAAGATATTTTTGAATATTGGAAAAAAGAAATGAATAATTGGATTGTTTCTTTAGGTTTGTCGCAAGATAAATTGAGGTGGAGAGTTCACACTGATGAAGAAAGAGCTCACTATTCTAAAAAAACAGAGGATTTGGATTATGAATTTGCAGTAGGGTTCAAAGAAATGTTTGGTTTAGCTTATAGGACCGATTTTGATCTTAAAAATCATATGGAAAAATCAGGTTCTGATTTGCAGTATATGGATCCCGAGACAGGTGAAAAATTTATACCTCACGTTATTGAGCCCACGTTCGGTTCCTCCAGAATATTTTTAGCTTTATTGACACAAGGTTACGCTGAAGAAGAGGGTAGATTAGTTTTAAAATTAAACAAAAGAGTTGCTCCTTATAGAGTGGCGGTATTTCCTTTGGTGAAAAACAAGGAAGAATTAGTGAAAAAAGCTAAAGAAGTTTACAACGACCTTTTAAGTAGAGGGTTTTCTGTTGATTGGGATGATAGAGGAAACATTGGAAAAAGATATTTCGCTCAGGATGAGATAGGGACACCTTACTGTATTACTGTTGATTATCAGACTTTGGAGGATGGGACGGTTACTATTAGAGATAGAGACACAATGGTTCAAGAAAGAGTGAGTATACAAGATATTTCTTCAAGGTTATAAAAAAGCCCGGTTTATGTTTTTTAACAAAAACCGGGCGTCTAAATTATTCATTTACCTCCTCTAGTCCAAGTTTCAACAAATCGGAGAGGCAAAAATGATGAATCTTTCCTTCTATGAGGAAAGATCCATTTGGTTTGTGATCGTGCATTGATATGCACCTTTGTAAAAAGACCATTTTCACCCCACAGTGACAAAATTTTGGGTTATTGCAAACATAACCCTTACCTTTTTCAAGATTTGCAGATTCAATCATTTTTTCTCCTTTTTGATTTGGCGTAATTATAAAACGAAAACTTTTTAAAGTCAAATACTTGTATGAGTTACACACATACTGGACAAAATGCCCTTAAAAACTAAGTACCCCATTGGTGTTAAATTATCTAAACTTCTATGAGGTCTGACTGCATTAAAGAATACTAGATAATCCATAAGTTTTCCATTGAATTCTCCTGTATCGTAAATTAGATCCATATTTGGCTCGACAAACTCTTCCTGAATAGTCCTGTTAAATCTTTCAACAAATGCGTTTGATTTTGGAGTTCTTGGATAGCTGAAGTATTGGGTTATATCTCTATCTTTTAAATATTTCTCAAAGTGTCCTAAAAACTCATGTCCATTATCTGTTTTAACAGAAGATATCT
>CAZSDQ010000014.1:0-18900 GCA_964605725.1 uncultured Candidatus Saccharibacteria bacterium | reverse complement strand
CCATTTTTTCAACTCTCTGAACTATATCTCCGACAAGGCCTCTTTTTACTGCATCCGGCTTTAAAACCAGCAGTGTTTTTTCTTTTAAATCTTTTTTCATATGTTTAATGTTATACCAAAAAATAAAAATTCAATCTATAAGAATATCTTCAACAGAATACTCACCGCCCTCATATATTGTTATAACGCTGAATCTTGAAGTTTGAATAGCACTTTGGGGAAGGTCGTTTACAGTACCGGTAATAGCCCCAACAACATAGTGGAATAGCCCACCCCTCTCCGAATCTTCAATTTTACTCGACCGGTGATGCTCCCCGGCAAAAACGGCCTTTATTCGCTGGTTTTTTCTTATCAAATCAAGTAATTCCTGTCCCTGCTCTTTGACCGATTGTTGTTTTTCTTTCATATCATCGTCTTGGGGGCTGTTTAGCATACTACCCATGTAAGTGATATCAAAAGGGGGATTTAAGCCCTCTGTAAATAAGGGCTGTGAGAGTACCAAAAAATCAACGTTCCCAATGTTTTTTTCAATCCAAGTCATTTGAGTCTTAGAAATCTCAGTAAAATTAGGACTATTATCAATAAGCATGAAACGCACTCCCTTATATTCCATAGAATGATAATTAATACCGAAAACATCATTAAAGTTACGGCTGTTTAAACTGTCTGCGATATCATGATCTCCCGGTATTGCGTAATACTCAGTACCAAAAGTATTGAGTTTTTCTCTAACTTTTTTTAAAGATTCTATATCACCATAATTTGTAAGATCTCCTATTATAAAAAGTTTGTCACATCCCGAAGATTTAATTTTCTCACCTGCTTTTTGTAAATTCTCCAGGTCTTGGTGTATATCCGAAATTAGGCATATTTTGAATAAATAGGATTTAATTACACCGCCACTTTCTCCAATATCCTCTAATTCTTTCTCATACGAACTGTTATTTTCAGAACTCTCAATTTTTTTAGAAAATAAGGTAATAAATTTACTCATTTTATCGCTTTTTATTATATTATCAGTACTTGATATTTTGGAAATAATAATGATAATGCCTAATAAAAGAGCGCTTATAACGACTACTGCCAGTATAGAATTAAAAATTTTTAAAATAGCAGGTTTTTTTCTTGCGTATTTACGCGTACCTACTCTTCTTGAATTAGAATACCTATAGGGTTTACTTTTTGTTGAATATTTTTTGGTTCTTTTTCTGGCCATCTTAAAAATTTACATTTTTTCTACTGCTTTAATACCTAAAAGTTTTAGCCCGTTTTTTATAATCTGAGATGCCCCTGCCACTAAAAATAATCTAAAATCCCTAACATTTTTTTCTGCATTTAAAACAGGCACCTCACCGTAAAATGAATTAAATTTTTGACAATAATCGTATAGGTAATTAGCCAAAATATGGGGGGTCATATTGTCAACACATGACATAATAATTTCGGGGAATTTGTAAAAATCTCTAATTAGCGAAACTTCTCTGTCCGAAAGATCCACTTCTTCAAAATCTTCAGGTTTGTAAGATATCCTACCTACCTCAAAACCAGCCTTTTCGATAATAGACATTGCTCTGGCGTAAGTGTACATAATATAAGGCCCCGTATTCCCTTCAAATTTAGTTATGTTTTTGATATCAAAAACTATATCCTGCTTTGAATCCATCTTTAACATGCCGTATCTATAAGCCCCCAAGGCTATTTTTCTACCCGTATCCTTGAGGTTAGTAATCTCCTTCATACTGTTTTCGATCTCTTCTTTTTCCAAATCCAAAATCTTTTCAAAAACTTCATCCGCCCCAACGACAGTGCCCGCCCTTGAGGACATTGCCCCCTCCGGCAAAGAAACCCACCCATAAGCCAAATGAAAAAGTCTATGCGCCCACTTAAATCCCAACAAATCTAAAAACTTAAATAACTGTTTAAAATAATCCGTCTGACGCTTGTCCACAACATATATCCTCTTTTCGTAGTTATATTTTTCAAAATTTTCCTTAGCCATTTGGATATCTTGTGTAATGTAAATAGGGGTACCGTCACTTCTTAAAAGAACTTTGTCGGGAAGTCCGTATTCTTCCAACCTTGCCACCACTGCCCCGGTCGAAGCTTTAACAGCTACGCCTTCCTTTAAAGCTAAATCTATAATTTCCTTCCCTGCTGTAGTGTAATTACTTTGATATTCGAGCCTATCAAAAACAACATTTTCATTTTCATAAGTAGATTTCCAACCCTCGTAAGCCCACCCGGTTATCTTCTTCCAAAGATTTAACGTTTCTTTATCTCTGCTTTCCATTTTTTTAAACATATCAGAAAGTTCTGCGTCTAAACCCTGCGGATCTTTCTCATGTTCAACTTCATACATCCTGTAAAAATCACCAACAAAATGATCGGACTTTTTATCAGGTTCCTTACCCTCACCGTATTTTTTGTACATCAACATAGATTTACAAATATGAGTGCCCCAATCGTTCATATAGTTCATCCTTATTACGTTGTAACCACTAAATAAAAATAATTCCGAAAGAGAGCTTCCCAAGAAATTGTTTCTTGAATGACCTATGTGAAGCGGCTTATTTGGGTTAGGAGCTGAAAACTCAATAATAATTATCTTCCCCTCGCCTGTTATATTTGACCCAAAGGAATCTCCCTTATCCAATACTTCAGTGATTTGGTTTTTTAAAAACAGTTCTGAAAATTTAAAATTTATAAACCCCGGGGAGACAGCTTCAATGGATGAAAAAAGAGGATACTTTCCGTAATTATTTTCAAAATAAATATCTTTGTGATTTAAATCTTTTGCTATTTCCTCGGCAATTTCCAAGGGGATTTTTTTTAGTTTTTTAGAAATTACCAAACTTATACTGGTAGAATAATCTCCGAATTTTTCATTTTCCGGATGCTCCAAGGGAACGTTATCAACATCAAAATCATAAATATCTTTGATAGATTTTTTTATATTTTTATTTAAAGTTGAGGAGACGTAATCCATAATAAACCCCTGTTTTTTATATTATCACGAATAAAATCCAAAATCCCTTCTGTAAAATACTCCGAAAAAAAATAACCCGATATTTACCAGCGCTCTACCCAGCGAGGACGTCACCTAACTCTTATTAAAACATCTCCGGACTCATCGGTTCTTAAAACGTTACATCCAATCTCGTTGAGATACTCTACAAGCCCGGGATAGGGGTGGCTAAACTTATTATCTTTACCTACAGATATTACACACATTTTGGGGTCTATCCCAGAATAGAAATACTTATGTAAACTGTACTTGGATCCGTGATGGGGCACCTTCAAAACATCCAAACTGCTATCTGTTAACTCATTTATTTTATTAAAAGACAACCGACCTAAAACTTTCTCGGTAGCGTCTCCGGTTAACAAAGCTTCAAATTTTCCGTAATCCACCAGAAATACAAAGGACATATCGTTTAAATCGGGAATTCTATTTTGCAGAAATTTCTTATCAGGCCATAAAAAAATAAAATTAACTTCATCAATTTCAAAAATATCCCCAGCGTACATATTTTTTATATTAAAATTAGATGAAAGTTCCTTAAATAACCTAAAGTCCCTAGAGTCGAAGGAGACGTCGTTAAACATAATGGTACCGATTTTGCACCTCTGCATAATTCTATTTAAACCAACAATGTGATCGTAATGTGGGTGAGTTAGGATAAGAATATCTATATAACAAGAATAAAAAGGTATTCTTTTTGATATTTCGTAATCAGATTCGTAATTGTCTCCCCCATCAACTAGAACTCGCTTACCGTTCGGAGTTGTTATTAAAATAGAATCACCTTGTCCGACATCTAAAATTTCTAGGTTTAAGTATCCATCTCCCGCCGAAGCAACACCTCTAAAAGAAAATAAAAGATAGACTAAAACTACAAGAATTACATCACTTCTCTTCACTTTTTCTCCTTTTTTTATTTATAAAAAAAATTAAAAGAATTACCAAAAAGTAATAGATAATCACGGGCACTATGCCTAATACAAAATTAATACTTGAAAAGCTAAAACGTGAAAAGTAATTTACGACAACAGTGAAAATATTTAAAAAGGGATACATTACAATACTCATTATTTTTGCTACAACACTTGATAAACCGGCAACAAACATAAAAAATGTACCTATTACGGTGGCAATGGGTACAGTCCAAAGAACCAAAGGATTAACTAAAAAACTTATTATGCTAACTCTTCCAAAATAATACGAAACTATAGGGAGTACAAAAACCTGAGCTGAAATTGTTGTTCCCAGATCTTCAATAAAAAAGGCTTCGGTTTTAAATAATTTTCGAAGCCCTTCTACAATACCGTTTCCAAAAACTATTAAACCTAAAGTTGCTAAAAAACTTAACTGAAAACTCACACTTAATAAAAAATATGGCCAAATAATAATCATAACTAAAGCTGTAAATAAAAGAGCAGTAAATCCGTTGATATCCCTGCCATAGTACTTCACCAGAGATACAACACCACCCATTATCCAAGCTCTTATAACTGGGGGTTCAAAACCCGTCATTACTGAATATGAAAAAGTAAACAATTGAGAGATCAGAAGATTACGCATTTTATATTTTGATCCTAAAACACTCATGATTAAACTGGCAACTAAACTAACGTTAAATCCCGATACTACAACAACATGAATAGTACCTGTTGTTTTTAAGGCTTCTTTAAAAGCCGGTATTTTTTCCAGCTCATCAGCTCCTATTACCATACCTATTAAAAGCTCGCTGTGAGGACTTGGAAGATATTTTCTAGATATGTTAATTGACCTCTCTCTAAATCTTGAAATCTGCTTTCCGGGAAATTTGCTCTCGTCTGAAAATATTGACTCTCTTTTTTCCAAACAAGCATCTTTTACTGAACCCATGCAGTTAAAATAAACTCTTAGACAAGCCACAATAATAATTAAAAGTAAGGGGAGGTAATATTTTAAAATCTTAAACATTTGAGATTACTAAAAAGTAATAAGTTCTTTAATGTTTTCAATTGTTGATTTATACAAACCTGACTTGGATTCAAATTCCGCTATATCTTTATATGGTCTGTTAGAAATTATTTTTTCTGCGTAGGCGGGACCAATGCCCGGGAGTGTGTCCAGCTCCGAAGATGTTGCTTTATTTACGTTAATTTTCCCGTCATCTTCAAGTCCTCCAGAATCCGAAGTATCCCCAGCTCCCCCATCGGATATATCTGTTTCATCAGCAGAATTATCGTCATCACTGTCATTTTTATTGCTGTCATCTTGGTCAAAATCAGTATCAGCAGAGTAATTTTCATTTACTAGTTTTGATATTTTGTACTCCTCGGGAAAATAAAATTCCCACGAGAAAGGGATATAAATTTTTGTAGAGTCCTCTAATTTTTTTGATAAATTTAAATTTCTGGAAACCCACATTGATGATGCATCATCGGAAGCTCCTCCAGCAGTAGCTATCAATTCCCCAACTCTTGTACCTTGCTTTACTTCGTAAACTCCCGGTTTAATGACAGCTCCTGAAACATCTATATATAAATTAGTATCCTCTGATTCTTCATTATCAGAGGATTTATCGGTATTGTCTGCAGATACTTCAACAACAACATTTGACTGTATTCTTTTCTGCAAAGATAAATAAACCACCAATCCGCCTATTACAGATGAAAATAAAAAGCAAATAATTAAATTACTTTTAACAATATTGGAAAAATTTTCAAAATATTTAAGTCCCACCACTGAATATAATCATTATGAAAGGAGTTTGTTTATACACCTCTCTCTATTATTAATAGAGTTTATTACATTTGTTGGTTTCTTAGTCTTTAAATAGATGGATGATTTGATTTATTTTAATTATTTAACGCACTATTACCGCAGTTTTTACGCCTTGATATTGTTAAGGCCTTATTTATTATTATTATTTATTTATAAAATTAAATAGTGAATATTAATACTAATTATATACCGCAAATAAAACGCAATTGATACCTTTTGAAATATTTCCCCCCACTCCCATAAAACAAACACAAACCAAATTATTGGGAAATATAAATTATTTTATAGGTATCTTAATCTCTTAAAGATTCCTGAAGTATGCTCTTGAATCTGGAATTTCTTCTCAGATCCCTTAAAAGAGCTACTATTTTTGCCTCGTTTAACATGTAGTAGACTTCTCTTCCCTTTTTGTCGTTTTTCAAAAAACCCAGTGACGCCAAGACTCTCAAATGATGAGAAGCAAGATTTTCCTCAACATTAAGTCTGTCAGCAACATCACTAACGTTTCTCTGCCCGTCGCTTAGGAACTCTAAAATTTGTAACCTATTTTTGTCGGACAGTGCTTTTGAAAGTTTTTCCAACCTCATGGCCCGACTATACAACACTTGTTGTTGTTTTTCAAGTCCTATGTTTTAGCTACAAAAAAAACTTAGATCGATATTGTACAGCCTCCGCTATATGATTAATTTCAATGTCACTTTTTTCATCTAAATCCGCAATAGTTCTAGCAACTCGGATTATTTTAAAATAAGCTCTCGCTGAAAGACAGTAAGCGTCTATTGCTTGTTCTAACAATCTTTTAGCCCCTTCGCCGAAACTACAAAATTTATCTATTTGAGAATTTGCGATTTCTGAATTAGTAAATATTTTTTCATCTTTGAATCTTTTTTGTTGAATGAGTCTGGTATTTGCAACTTTATTTTTTATAAAATCCAAGGTTTCGTTAGAGCTTGAAAAAGAATCTTTTATTAATAATTTTTTCTCAACGGGTAGTACGTTTACGTGAATGTCTATTCTATCTAATATCGGGCCTGATAATTTTGCTCGATAGTTTTTTATTTTATTTTCAGTGCATGTACATTGGTGATTTGGGTCACCATAAAAACCACAGGGGCAGGGGTTGCTTGAAGCTATCAGAGTGAATCTGCAAGGAAATTCAGCTGAAAACCTACTTCTTGATACAGTTATTTTACCGTTTTCTAAAGGCTGTCTTAAAGATTCAATAACCTGTCTTGAAAACTCACTGAATTCGTCCATAAATAAAATACCTCTGTGAGCTAATGTTACTTCACCAGGCATGGGATTATTACCACCTCCAACCATACCCGCGTAAGATATTGTGTGATGGGGACTTCTAAAAGGCCGCTTTTTTAACAATCCGAAGTTGGGTGGTATTTTCCCAACTAATGAATATATTTTTGTAACTTCTATTGATTCTTCTTCACTTAGATCCGGAATGATTGAGTTGATAGATTTTGCCACCATAGTTTTACCGGAACCCGGAGGACCTATCATTATTAAATTATGACCTCCAGAAGCACATATCTGTAAGGCACGTTTAGCTTGGCCCTGACCTACTACATAGTTATACTCACTAGAATCTTTATCAAAATAAGCTTCATTTTCTGAATCCAAATTGCAGTATTTTTCAATTAAATTTTTACCTGTTAAATGATCCACGAGCGAACTCAAATCTTCGACACCGTAAACAGACAAACCCCCAATTGAGGCTGCTTCTTTGGCACAAGATTGAGGAACAAAAATAGTATTTAAATTATTTTCTTTTGCATAAAGTGATAAAAGAAAAGAACTTTTTGTATGCCTTAAACTGCCGTCAAAAGATAATTCTCCGAAAAACAAGGAGCACTCCGGAACCGGTACTTCTAACAAGGCGCATATCAAACCTGTGGCAATTGGAAGATCGTAAAAAGAACCTTCTTTATTAAGGTCTGCTGGTGCTAAATTTATGGTAATTTTTTTGTTGGGAAATTGAAGACCCGAATTTTGAAAAGCAGTTTTTACTCTATCTCTACTCTCCGCTACTGACTTGTCTGCCAAACCAACTATTTCTAAACCCGGAATACCTCTGTTTGATATATTTACTTCCACATCTACTCCGAAAGTCTGCATCCCTCTATTAGCAATAGATTTTACTTTAACAAGCATAGAAAACCCCGTCTCTTTCAACAATATGTTTATTCATAGTCAGTAAAGTAACTTCCGTCGATATTTGTGAAATATCTTTATTCGGAAATTGTTTTTTTAAGTCATCAATTGTCATAGGTATGCTTCTAAGGTAATTCAATATCTCACTGTTGTTGATTTTGCATTCTTCAGATAACTTTCCTGTGTAATTTAAATTAAAGAATTTATTTATAGAAAAACCGGAATCTATAGTTTTAGCAAACTCATTACTAATTTGAACTTTACCTGAATTAAGTTCGCTAAATATGCTACCAGGAACGACAAACACATCTCTTCCAAATGAATGGGCCATACGCGCCGTTATTAACGACCCACTTTCTGATGCTGCCTCTATAACCAAAACAGCCATACTTAATCCGGCTACTATTCTGTTTCTTCTGGGATATGTCCATAATTTAGGTTCAAAAACCCCGTCAAACTCAGATAATATTAAGCCTTTTGATACTATTTCTTCATAAAGATTTTTTTGGCCTTCGGGATGAATTAAATCTATTCCGCAAGGCATTACTGCAATTGTTCGTAAACCAAATTTTAAAGCCTTCCTGTGGGCTTCTGCATCTACACCGTACATAAACCCTGATACGATAGTAATTTCTGGTGCGAGAGTCGAAAATATTTTTTCCAGTACTCTCTCTCCGTACGGGCTCATTTTTCTACTTCCAACTACGGCAAGACAATTTTCAAAAATTTCTTTATTGAATTTACCTTTGTAATAAAGTTTTTTTGGCGGGCTCGGTATTTGACGTAACATTTTAGGATACGATGTATCAAAATCATTAACTTCACCCGCCATTATGCAAATATATTAAAAACAGGCACAATATCAATAAAGCTTTATCTATTATTAGTAGAATATTGGTTAATTGAATTAGAGTAAAAAAATATTTTACATAAACCGTTGTTCTGATATAATGTTTTTAAATAACACTGTTTCCTTCTGCCCCAAGCTTTATTTAATGGATGAATTTATAAGTATAGACAAATTAATAAAACAGGCTAAAGCAAAGGGGGTCAATTTCGGAACCGGAGATCCTTACAACAGGTTGAGATACTATACCAAAATAGGCTGGCTTCCCCATATGTTAAGAAAAGCAGATAAAAACGGGGATATAAAAGGCCATTATCCAAAATCTTCTTTAGAAACTCTAGTAACCATAGAAAATCTTAAATCCCAAGGTGTAGACAACGAGGAAATTGCTAAAAAACTTGAGAATAAAACAAAAAAAGAGAGCGTTATCAATTTCCTCAAATCACCTGATATCAAGAGACAAATAGTTACTTACTCTACTCTGTTACTTTTATTTTTAATATTTATCAATGAAATAGGAGTAATAAACTTCGGGAAATCTAAACAAATTGTATCTCAGGATATCTATTCAAATGAACAAATATATGCAAGTGGAACATCTTTTGTACCCAAAAATCAGAACAAAATTTTTATATCGTTTAGAGATCTAAAACCTAATTCAAAGGTGTATGTTACTTTTACCCAAAACTACTCCCCGGCTACCAGATACTGGGTATCAAAGATTGATCAGCAAAATGGATTTTTGGTAGAACTTGATGCCCCAGTCTCTTCCAATGTAGAATTTAACTGGTGGTTGTCCTTATAACATTTAAAACCCTTATTCCCGTCACGGGAACGCAATATTTTACCCCCTTGACAAACTCAAATCTGTAAGCATAGACTTATACCATGCAACAATTTAGTTTAAAAACATCGATATTTGAAAAGATATCGAAAATAGTACCGTTAATCACTCTGTTTCTAGTACCAATTTTCTTTCTTCCGCTTAGCTCGGAGTTTTACTCCTTTAATAAGCTAGCCCTAATAGTTGTTTCAACTATAATTTTACTTATTTTATGGGGCATAAAAACTATTAAAGGTGAAAAACTTGAGATTATACAGTCACCTATTGATAAGTGGCTGATAGCCTTGCTAGGTACTTTAATACTATCCACAGTATTTTCAGTAAGTAAAATGGACAGTATCTACGGTCAACAAGGTAGATGGCTAGGTCTAGGAGCTTTCGTAGTAATGCTTGTATATTATTACTTAAGCACCCCAGCTTTTAGAGATTCCAAAATAATGAAAATCTCTACGTATCTATTAGTTGGCGCTACAACAGTGTCTTCTTTGGTATCAATTCTAAGCTACTACAGAATATTTATTAGCTCATCACCTTTTGTAAGATTCCAAAATTTTTCACTTACCGGATCTATTAAAGACGCGGTATTAGTAGCAGCTCTATCTTTCGTCGCATCAATCTATCTTTCCTTAAGAGAAAAAAACACCTTATCTAAAGTTCTTTTAATGGTTGCTACAGCAATAAATTTGTTCTTTGTAGCTATTACAGGAACATTTCTCGGATGGGTGCTGCTTGCTGTTGGATTAGGATTAATTATATTCTCAACCAACAAATCAAACATTTCCGAAAATAGGAGTTCGTTAATAATAAGTACGATTGGGATAATCGCACCGATTTTAGCTTTAGTTTTAATTCCTGGTACAAGAAAGATTCTCGTCAGTAAAGATTATTTAGGAGAAATAACTCTGCCTATGAAAGAAAGCTGGGCTGTAGTTACTTCAACGATAAGAGACTATCCTTTTTTAGGGACAGGTCCCAGCACATTTCATTTAAACTTTTCGAGATTTAAACCTTTGTCTATGAATGCAACACCTTACTGGAGTAATTCTTTTGATAAACCATATAATGAACTTTTCAACTTACTATCTACAACAGGTATCTTGGGAGCTATAATGGGTGTGTTACTTTTTGTCGGTATTCTTTCTTTTGTTAGAAAATCTAGGGAAATAAGAGATGAAGCAGGATACGTTGAGATATCAAGTATATTGTTGGCACTGGTTTCAGTATCTTTTGCTCTTAATCACGCAACAATATTAAGTGTATTCCTAATGTTTTCATTTATAAGCATGTTGTTAGGTGCACATTTATTAGCTAACCAAGGAAATATAAGGATGGTAAAACCGGTCTCACTTGAAGTAACAGGGCTAGCCTCAATATCATCGCCGGAAGATCAAACGGTCATTAGCGGTTCCTACACAAAGCTTTTGCTCGCTATCCCTGCATTTTTGATAGCAGGTTACTTGGGTTACGCGGGATTTAAAACATACGCCGGTGAGTACTATATGAGAAAATCACTAAATGCTATATCTTCAAATGATTTAGCCGGAGCTTATCAAAATCAAATATCCGCATTAAGATTTAACTCCAGAAGAGACAGCTACTACGACGCCTTCTCCAAGATCAACATGACAATTGCAATCGCACTCGCATCAAAGGATCCTCAACAATTAACAGATAAGGATAGACAAGATATCCAGGCTCTAATTTCACAAGCGTTGCAAAATTCAAAAATTGCTACAGAACAAGTAGGTCCTCTAAATGTCTCTAACTGGACAACAAGAGCTCAGATATATCAGAATCTCATAAATGTAGCTCAAAACTCACTCGAGTGGTCCATAAGTGCTTATAACACAGCAATTCAGTTAGATCCTGTTAACCCTCAACTAAGGCTTAATTTAGGAGGCGTGTACTTTGCAGCCGGAGATTATCTATCTGCCGCAAATCAGTTTAGACAAGCAATAACCTTGAAACAGGATTATGCTAATGCAAGATATAATTTTGCACTGTCATTAATCGCTCTAGGAGAGCTGGAACAGGCAAAAAGTGAGCTTGAAATAACCAAGTTATTACTTCCTGAAAATTCTGCAGACAGAAATATTGTAGAACAAGAAATTCAAAAATTAGCTGATTCCATTAAGATCAACAAGGAAAAAACAGAGAAACCTACTGTTGAAGAGTTGACAGGGGTTACTCCAGCTCAACAACAGCAAGAGCCTCTTACAAATGTAACACAGCCCCAAGCTGAGCTAGGTCCGGAGGTTTTACCACAACAACAAACCCAACAACAACCAGTACAACAACCGTTACCACAAGTACAGCAACCGGCACCTCAACAGTAAGGAGTTTAGGATACGGTATTATAAGAGGAAATTCGAAAAAGAGGCCGCCTTTCAGGCGGCCTCTTCGTTTGTTTTTCTTGATTTTTTATATCTTACCTCATTGCAGAAACTTTAACCATCTTCAAAAATTCTTCGTACGGGTCTTTCCCATCTTGTATAAAATTTAGGGTTGAAAATTGCAGTGAGGAGGTATAAGCCTCAAACTCACGTTCATATGGTGTTAATGCTTTACCTGATTCAATCTGTTTAATATGACAATATTCATGAACAAGGGTCTCTAAATGAGCTGAATCAAGACTACCCTTCAGGTGCAGTACCTTATTGTCTGGAGATGAAACCGCATTTGCCACCATACTCGATATATTTCTTTCAGATAAGATTATTTCGGGATATTTTGAATTTTCATCTACTTCCCATCCCAAGGTAGAAAGATTATCTTTAAATCTTTCTACTGTACAATCCCAATCAACCGTTCCAGAGGAATCATAAACAACAAAATCTACTCTATATTCTTTACAAATCTCAATAGATCTTTGGTAGAGGTCTTCCCAACGCGGATCTTTGTCTACTAATTCCTTAATTGTCTCAGAAAGAGAATTTTCTGGAGCTTTTCCATCACTTATAAAATATAATCCCTCTGAAGAAGTTATTGGCTCTTGGTTTACTGGTGAAAATTCAATCATAAAAATATTCTTTCTAATTCGTCGTACATTTTTTCACAATTAGACTAAACTCACTACGTTCGTTAATCTACTGGTGGACCGTACCGGATTCGGTCACCTGTTATCGCCTGCTGGCGATACAGTCGACCCCGCCTCGGCGCCGTCGCGCCTGCGGCATTCTCATCCGACCAAGTAAGTACAAATTCCCTATGGTGGACCGTACCGGATTCGAACCGGTGACCTCTTCCATGCCATGGAAGCGCTCTACCAACTGAGCCAACGGCCCGTGCAATAAAACGGTTTATTTTCAAGACTTCTCGCTCGCAAATGCTCGTATCAGGAACTTTCTATTCTCTTATGATACGTTGTCTCCGGTTTTGCAAACAGAAGCTAACTAATCATACGTAGGTGACAGTATATATTCAAAACCTATCGTTAGCTTAAAACAAATTATACAACCCTTAAAGCTTCTTATCCATTGTTACTACCCGATCCTTATCAAAAACCACTCTTCTGTTGGGTAGGTTTTTAATATTGTATCTCTTTACTACTTTTTCAGGTTCAAAAATATTATCCTTAGGAGTTTTATCAAGCGTGGAAATAACCTTGTTAATTAAAGAATCAACACCCTCCCCTGTTACCGCAGATATTCCAAAAATTTCCAAACCTTCTTTTTCAAACCTTTTCTTGATATTTGCAAGGGCATTCTTAACTTCGGTGACATCGATTTTATTTATACAAATCAGAGATTTTTTTGAGTCTAATTTGTTCCCATATTTGCTTAACTCTTCTCTAATCATTAAATAATCTTTAAAGGAATTTTCGTCTAGATTTTCATAGCCATCTGTCAGCGGGTCAATTAAATGAATCAGAATTCTGGTCCTTTCGACGTGTCTTAAAAAATCATCACCCAACCCCTTTCCTGCAGAAGCCCCTTCTATTAACCCAGGTATATCAGCCAAAACAATATCTTTACCTCTTTCAATTCTTAGGATTCCAAGATTGGGAGAAATAGTAGTAAATGGGTAGTTTGCCACCTTTGCATTAGCATTTGTCAATCTATTTAACAAAGTGCTTTTACCTGCGTTTGGAGCTCCCACCAAGCCAACATCGGCTATTAGTTTTACCTCTAATTTTAAGATTTTTTCATCACCCGCGGTGCCCTTAGTATATTGTAAAGGGGATCTGTTTTTAGAACTTTTAAAATTTACGTTTCCCTTTCCTCCGATACCACCTCTTGCAATAATATACTCCTGTCCAGGGTTGACCAAATCACAAACAAGTATTTGTCTACTTTCATCAAAATCGCTTTCAATTACAGACTCGCCACCTGTCTCAGAAAATTCTTCTCTCATTTCATAAACCAATGTTCCTACAGGTAATTTTATATATAAATTACTTCCCGATTTACCTGACATTTTATTGGGACCACCCTGCTGACCCTCCTCTGCTTCAAATATTCTCTTAGATTTAAAATCTATTAAAGTAGACATGTTGTTATCTGCTACAAATATAATATCTCCGCCCCTACCCCCATCTCCTCCATCAGGGCCACCTTTGGGAATAAACTTCTCTCTCCTAAAAGAGACTTTTCCATCCCCACCTTTACCTGCTTTTACTTTTATTTCTACTAAATCAACCATGTGAAAATTATTAACACAAATAATAAAAAATTACTACAATCTTTAGTGACAATATATGTTATTGTGTGTAATCAAGTGGATTTTGGGCTGCACCGTTGTATTTAACCATAAAGTGAACGTGAGGCCCGGTAGATCTTCCTGTACTACCCATAACCCCTATTTGCTCACCTCTGCTAACTTTCTCACCATAACTTACATCTAACCTACTCATATGACCATAAACTGTCTGATAACCGTCCCCGTGATCTATTATTACATGCAATCCTAAACCAAAAGGGTCCCAACCGGATCTCGTAACTGTACCTGAATCACAAGCTAAAATCGGAGGCATCGCCGCTTGTCTACTTGCCGCAATATCTACCCCGTTATGGTACCAGGAATAGTATTGCGTAATAATCCAAACGGTAGTTGGCCATACGCAAAATCCTTTATCAGGAGAAGCACCCGAAGCACCACCCTGTGAAGGTTGCGAAACATAAACAGGTAATACCGGAACTACAACAGGTATTTTTCCTCCTGGGATAACCAGCTCTGTTCCAACTGCAAGCCTTCCGGTATCTAAAATGTAATTAAAATCAGCAATAGCTTGAGCAGGAACATCGTATTCATTGGCGATAGAATTAAGCGTGTCGCCTGATTCAACTTTGTGTATCAAACCTGAAGCTGGGGGAATAATAATTTCCTTCCCAACACTCAAAACAGCTGAATCAGAAAGTCCATTAGTATATTTTATAGCGTCTATAGAAACTTTAAATTGATTTCCTATGGAATAAAGAGTGTCCCCTTGCTGAATTGTATAGGCAACGGGCTGGTCCCTTTTTCTCTCTTCAGATAAGGAAGTCAAAGCAACTTCTTTCTTAGGGATAATATCAGAGGCACTTTTTAGATAATCTGCGCTGACAGGTTTGTTAACAACAAGAGGAGAACTACTAAATATCTCACCTAAGGAAAATACTAAGAATGAAAAACCCATGATTAGCCAAGTAGCTATTGTTCTACCCAACTTACCTCTTGACCATATCATTTTTTTGGTTAAAAAAATTTTCAGTTGTGAAGGAATCTTGACTATGTACTTAACTAGATTAGTGAGTAAAAGGCCTAATAAATATATTTTTTTAACAATATACAATCCAAGAGACCGGAAAAAATCCAACCACAATCTAAAGTACTGTTCAATTTTGTTCCGCCCAGAAGGTCTGAATCCCTCAAAACTTAGTTGGAAAAATCTCCTTGAAAAAGGGCGTTTAATTGTAAAGGCCATTGTATTAATTATATGCAAAAATCATATCTTTTGCTTAGATTCCGTGAATTTTACCAGCAAAACACACAGGTAGCAAATACACTACTGCTTGGAAATTATTAGTTTTTAACCGTTTAAAAATTTCTCCGAGTTAATAATTTATGCCCCGCCTCTATTCATGGTATCAAGGAATTCTTTATTATCTTTTGTCTTTTTTAACTGGTCGATAACCAAAGGTGTTGCGTCTTTATCAATATTCGGTAGAGATACATAAGTTCTTAATCTGTATATCTTATTTAACATTTCTTTACCTAGAAGATCTTCCTCGTGTCTAGTTCCGCTGGAAACAATATCGATTGCCGGGAATATTCTTCTCTCGGATAGAGATCTATCTAATCTAAGTTCCATATTACCGGTACCTTTAAACTCTTCAAAAATTACATCATCCATTCTGGAACCTGTATCGACAAGTGCTGTAGCAATAATTGTTAAACTACCACTGTTTTCTAAATTCCTTGCTGCACCGAAGAAGTGCTTTGCAGGATAAAGAGCTGCGGGGTCAAAACCTCCGGTTAGAGTTCTTCCTGAAGGAGGTGCTACCATGTTGTAGGCTCTTGCAAGTCTAGTAATGGAATCCATTAATATAACTACATCCTTCCCCACTTCAGCCAACCTTTTAGCTTTTTCAAGGCATAACTCTGATATTCTGGTTTGTTCCTCTGCTTTTTCATCAAAATTACTTGCAAAAACCTCACCCTTTATACTTCTAGCAAAATGTGTAACTTCTTCAGGTCTCTCACCTATCAAAGCTACTAATAAAGTGATATCAGGATAGTTTGTGGTTATACCATTGGCAATATCTAAAAGTAAAAATGTCTTACCAGCCTTGGGTGGTGCAACTATCATTGCTCTTTGACCCTTACCTATTGGAGAAATCAAATCAATTAATCTTGTCGAGATTACATCTTGCTTGGTTTCTAATTTTAGCCACTCATTGGGAAATATTGGTGTGAGTTTGGCAAAATATGGCCTTTTCTTTGCTTTTTCAGGATCTTCACCAGCAACAGTCTCTATCTTTAATAAAGAAAGGTATCGTTCATTTTCCTTTGGGGGTCTTGCTAACCCCGTCACAACATCCCCCATTCTCAAACCAAATCTTTTAATTTGAGAGTTGCTGATGTAAACATCTTTGGGAAGATCGTCACCGTTTTCTTTTACTTGAGTTTGTCTAATGACTCCGTAATCGGTAAGAATCTCCAACATACCGGAAATTTTTATTGTGCTGCCATTATAGTTATAGCCTCCATATCCGGAGTGTTGAATAGGCTGCTTATAACTCTCTCTTTTAACTACTGAGTCTTCATCTTTGTTTTCTGAAATTTCGGGCCCAAATTCTTCTTCAACAGTCATATCATCAACCATATCATTAACAGGAGATGTAAAATCGCTGGTCGATATATCTTGTATTTCGAGTTGTTCCTCTACCTCTTCTTTTTTAGATAGATTTTTAACTTTTTTTTCGATCTCTTGAGATTCTTCTTTTTTCTTTTTTATTGGCATTTTTTATTTAACGTCGCAGGCAACAAAACCTTAACGTCCTAAGTTTATACTTTGAAAACGTGAGAATTTTTTCATATTTTTTGGAAGGTTTCTTTTTGCAAATGAACTTGGAAGTATCTAACCTTACAAATAAAATAATAAACTAAAAATGGAAATTCATCAAGTTTTCCTAAAGATGGGAGATAGCCACTGCCCCGAGCTACCTCCCAACTTCAAGACTCATTCATAGTTTTCTTTGTTTAAAGAGATCTTTAAATTCCTATCAAACACAAGAAACTACTCCTGAATAAGTTCTGCATTTACTACCAATCTTTTATCGTAAGTACCGGCGGTGCTGGACCAAACTCCCCCACAAGTTATCAATGTCATCACAGCTGTGTCTTCTTTGTATGGTTCAAAAACTCTGGTTCTATCTGGATCATCAATACTAACGTAAAAAACATTAGTTACCTTATAGTCAAAAACCCTACCGTAGCTGTCAAGTACGGATACTTTATCACCTGTTTTTATATTTTTCAACCTATAAAAAGCTGCGGGATTACCATAATTATCATCGTAGTGCGCGTTCATTAATAAATTTCCTTTTTCTGAGGGCTTGGAACCCTTGGAATACCAACCTACTTCATCCCATTTTTTAGGAGTTTCTAAATGACCGGATACATCCACGCCAACGGAAATTATATTAGCGGAAATTCCAAGAGAATCTATTCTAATTTCCTTTGGGAATCCATATATTGGTTTGGATATTTCTGAAAATACGGAAACTTCCTGTGCAGATAAAACTTCTTGAGTAACTTCTTTGGTGTCTACGTTTATTTTAAATAAACTTTCATACAACGAGGAAGGTAAGGAAAATATATTCAGTAATTTCGAGGTGGAATTAAAATAAATTACGAATAAAACAACAACCAATAATATGGTTGTGATTAGTAAATTTTTAAAACGAGTTGATCTATCTATTTCTAACATATAAAACAATTGGGCGGGAGACAGAATGGTCGCGTAAGGACAAGCCAAACCCAACCATTCTGCCCTACGCCCAAAAGCGGTAAGGCAAACAATATCCCGCATTAACGGGCGGGATATTGAATTTTATACTTTAATTTTCAAGTTATTTTTTTAGGTACTTTTTAGATATTAAACCTGACACTAAAAGTACTAATCCTGACAACCCCATCGTTGACAAAGCTCCGGTCTTAGGAAGTTCAGAAGGTTGTACGTTGCCGTAGCAAACTGTAGCAGTATCTGCACCTTGGAACTCACCATCCCATCTTAATTCAGCTTTGTTAACTACACATTTCTCAAACTCTACATCTCTATCGTATTCATCTGAATCAACTTTAGCTTGAATTATGAATACTTTTTCATCTTTAGGATCAAAATTATCCCATTCTTCAGTTAAACCATTCCCACCGACTTTTGTCATTTCTTCAGGTAAGAAATCTTCCATCTTCATATCATCTGTAGCATCAGCGGGGCCGTCGCTTCTGTTTCTTATTTTGATTCTAAACTCAACTACTTCTCCTTCTTTTACGTCAGTAACTTTATCTTTCCATTCTGAATCACCTTGGATTCTTACTTCCTTGGTAATTTTAAACCTTAAGTTGTATTCCTCTTCCCCATACTGACCGGCATAAACGGTTCCAATAGATAAGAACACAAAAAGACCTAAGGTTATTAACGAACCTATTAACTTAATTTTGTTTTTTCTCATTTTGTTTTATTACCTACTAACTAAAAAACACAACATATACAATATGACATATTATGTTACTTAGCAGTATGGCAGGGAACTTAGTACTCTACAAGAAAAACTATAAATTTGGCAC
>CAZSDQ010000013.1:0-19914 GCA_964605725.1 uncultured Candidatus Saccharibacteria bacterium | reverse complement strand
TTCCCATCTTTTAACCACATTACCATCCATATCAACACCAAAAACGTATGGGGTTTTCTCAGTTGGATGATAACCAGTAAAACCACTAGTTACTGCTGTTTTAAGAAAAACTCCCTCACCACATGCCGGATCAATCACTGAAGGGTAGTGGGCATTTGGTTTTCTTGTTTGCCAACGATGGGTTTCTTTATCCTCTCTGTTTTTCCAGATATTTAATATGTCAAAAATAAAATCTACAACTTCCTGTGGTGTGTAGAATATTCCTAAATCCTGTTTTCTTTTTTTATTTTCGCCTTTGGCCATGTTAATTTAAAGTAAAATGTGTTACTGCTATCATTTCCTCGTTAGTTGCCAGTTCTAACTTCTCAAATAATTCTTTAAGTTCTTTCTCTCTTTCAATTTCAGCTTCTTGCTTTAATTTTAACTGTTCGATTCTCAATCTTCCCAGGGAAATTTCAATATCTTGAATTTTCTTCATCAAGTCTCTTCTTTCTTCCATATCAGCCGAATTATCCCTTTTGCGATTCAGATCTAACTTTTCTTCTTCCTTCTTTTTAATTTTATTATCAATCCTTAATGTGTAATCATTGTAATATTGATTAATTCTATCTGTTTCTCGGTCTAATAGCCTCTCGTTCTTCTTTTTATACTTCGCTAAAACGGGTTCTTTCCAACTTTCCCAAAGAGAAAGTAGTTCGTTTTTGGCGATAGGCGAACTTTCATATGTCTTTTCGTCTTCGTTGGCCTCAACAGTTAACATTTCTTCTGCAACATTAAAATCAAGGCTTTTAAATTCACCATTCGTCTTGATAAATACCAAAGGAACAACGATTTCTTCTGTTTCAACACCAGCTACCTTTAGTTTCCAAAGAAAAATGAAGCCTTCTTTACCGAGGTGTTCTTCTAATTTGGTAATCTTATTTCCATGATTTGTTAAATTAATGCAAAGAGAGGGAATGGGTTTGGTTTGTAATGCAAGAGAATCGTCTAGAACCTTCTTTATAAGAGGGTGTTCTTTATAAATTCTGGTAATTTTACCTATTTCTTCTGGTTTTAATTCTCTAAACGCTAAAGGAAACTCATTACCATCTACTTCAAAAATTGCTTCTTCTTGAGTCGGTTTTAACTCCTTACCTAAGCTTATTTTACAAAGTTTAAGAATGTCATTATCAAACTCTGATATTACTTGTCTTGCTTCATGAATGGTTTTTTTAAATAATTCAGCAACAGATTGGTCAGTGTTCTCTAAAAGTAGCTTTCTATATTCCAGAGTAGTAGCTGAAATCGTTTCTTTTAGTTTCAATTGAAGTTCATTAAATGCCTTATCGTATTCTTCAGGAGACTTACAGTTTTGATATATCTCTAATATTTTTTTCTCAAAATCTAATCCTGATTCTAATGCGCCAAGAATTTCATCAGAGCTTCCAAACAAACCATCAAATAAGTTCAACTTTTCCTTAAGTAGTTCCAAAACTCTTTTATCTGCGTAGTTTTTTGTGTTAAGGAAATTGGCAACAACTACTTGGTGTTTTTGTCCATATCGGTGACACCTCCCAATCCTTTGCTCAACTCTTTGAGGGTTCCATGGCAAATCATAGTTAATTACAATATTACAAAACTGTAAGTTTAAACCTTCGGCACCGGCTTCGGTTGTTAAAAATACTTGAGAATTTTTCTTGAAATTATTAATAAGTGCTTGTCTAACATTTGCTGAGTATGAGCCTACACTTGCTGCTTCGGGGAATTCTTTTCTCCAACTTTCATAAGCTTCTCTTGCCTGCGAAGAGTTGTTCGAACCATTAAATTGGGTATAGGAAATTCCAGCTTTTTCTAGTAATCCAGCGAGGTATTCCTGAGTTCTGGTTGATTCGGTAAACACAACCGCTTTTTGAGGCCAATCTTTAGACTTTGCATTCTCAAACAATTTTTGTAGTGCTCTAATTAACTCTTCGCCTTTGGTATTAACTACAATGCGCTTAGCTAACTCATAGTAACCTTCCAATTCTGCTAACTCCTTTCTTAAGTCATCATCTGTAAAATTAACACCAACCCTTTGTTTTTCTTTCTTAACAGTATTTTCAATACCCTCGAGTTCTGATTCAGCTAACTCATCCACGGGGTCTTCGTTTTCCACTTGCTCAGAATCCTCTACTTGTTTTCTTTCGCTAAGTCTTAAATCAAGCTCCAGTTTGAGATTCTCCTTAAGCTTCCTCAGAGTTTCTGATATTGCATAAGAGGAACTTGCTAATAATTTTCTGTATACCAACACCATAAGATTTCTTTGAGTAGCTACAATGGCAGCTACTTCTGGTCTTTGGAGATAAGCGGAGACTTTTTCATACAACTCTACTTCTTCTTCGGTTGGAGTGAAGTCAAAAGTTAGAGATGTTCTTTCGGTGAAAGGTACATACTCAAGAACTTGTTTTCTCAGGGTTCTTGTAATAATTCCGGAAATAGAAAATAAATCTTCTTTTTCTTCTCCTTTAATTAAATTCTTCAACTCACTAAGGCGGGTTTTCGCAATATCCGACTGTTCCTTAAGTGGGTCTATAAATTTAGTTTTGAAGCTGTAGGGTGTGCCTAGAAGCTTATCATCAATAAAACTGGCAATACCGTACAGCTCTTCAAGACTGTTTTGTAATGGGGTGGCTGTAAGTAATACTTTAGGTTTGTTTTTGATGATTTCTCTGATTTCGTAAGCCATCTTTGAAGCGTCCCTTCCTTTAAAAACCCTTCTAAAACGATGAGCTTCATCAATGACCACTACACTCCAAGGTTGTTTTTCAATTAAACGTAAATGGGAATAGACAAACTGATATGAAACGATGAAAATTCCATCATATGTCAGTGGCACATTATCTCCGGCGTTTACTTTCTGATTAAAGGAAGGACCATCCCATACTTCTGATTCCAGGCCAAATTTGGTTAAAAGTTCATCTTGCCATTGATTTCTTAAAGAAGCTGGGCAAAGAATTAACATTTTTCTTTTATTTTCTGCCCATAACTGGGCAAGAATAATTCCAGCCTCAATAGTTTTTCCAAGTCCAACTTCGTCAGCTAATATTGCCCCACGAGCAAGTGGACTGTTAAATGCATAAAGAGCAGCATGTATTTGATGAGGATTGAGGTCAATAGTGGATTTGGCAAGAACTGACGACAATCGGCTTAAATTTCCAGCCATTTTTTGAGAACATATTTTCTCTGCTAAATAACGTCTGATAAACGTAGACATGTAATTTAGATTTCTTCCTTATAAAACAAAGTAATTTGCATTTTACACTATTTCATGTAAATTTTTAGTAATAAAAAATCTCTCACTTTGCTGTTTCACAAGAGTATCTAGAAATTTTTAACAGTTTTTCGGGGGAGTTTTAATCTAGATTTAATCTTCATTTAATCTAAATTTAATATTCAAGGCTATTATAACAACTTCAATTTAAAATGTATTCTTTCTTTAGCTTTTTTATTTAAAAAGACTAAAAAAGAACTTCAAGAATACATATATGAGAAATATTAAAAAGAATTTACTAGGTGTGAAATAACAAAAAGAATTAGGATATCTATTTAGAATAGAAAAAATAATCTTGTGTAATTACCCTAATTAAGGTAAGATTGTTCTATTACCATAAGAGGACTACCAAAGGGTAAGCGTGCTTCCCGCGGGAATGCCTCTTTTTTATTTCCAATTTATTTTTTATTTTACCCATGGGTAGTATGTACCTGGCATATTTACTAATCAGAAAAGAATAATTATCGTTCGGAGGAAGTATTTTTTCTAATTTATTCTTTTCAACCAAATATTTAATTAAACATTGAAAATCACCGTCCCCCGACACTATTACAGCTTTATTGTAAATATCGATATTAATTAACGTTTGTAACACTAATTCTGCATCAACATTTCCCTTATACTCTTTCTTCCCATTCTTTATAATTTCGAATACCGTTTTAAATACGAGTGTGTAGCCGTTTTCCTGTAACCTCTTATAAAGTTTATTATTTACAGGAATATAACCAAGGAAAATAAATGCCTTAGTAACATTGTACTTATTTCTTAGATAATTTCTAAACTTAAGATAATCAAGCTCCCATCCGGATTCTTTGACTCCTTTATACAAATTCTGGCCATCTATAAATGCGTAATTCCCCTTCATGAAGGAATTTTAGCTTAGAGAAATTAAGAAAAGATTAAAACTTAGATTTTTAATACAAATAGTGCATGTAAGTTACTAAAAGATTACTCAAATTTACCCCGTCTTACCTTCTAATTCATATAAAAATTCTAAAATTATCAGTTGGTTACATTTTGTAACAGCCTCGCTCTCATCACTCTCAGTTGTCCGATTTTATCGGACAACTAGTTCTCCTTCATTTTCAACCGTCCGCTTTTTTCGTACACTCAGCAACCTTAGTTGTACGATTTTTTCGTACACCTACTTCCCTCATTTTTAAACCGTGACATTTTGTCACGTTTTCACTATCCTTCTTTGAGCATTTGACAAAAACACCTAAAAACATGTATATTTATACTGCATGTTAGGATAAAACTAACATCCAGTACAAAAATGAAAAAAGGTGAATATTTAAAAATAATATTAAAAACAGACAGAACCGTATTTTCTGTAAAAGACATTGCAATTTTATGGAAAGATGCAAATACGGATGCAGCTAGAGTAAGGTTGAACTATTACGTTAAAAGAGGTTATCTGTATAGAATCAGAAGAGGTTTATATGCAAAAGATACAAACTACAACAAAATGGAGCTTGCCACTAAAATATCTACTCCCTCATACATCAGTTTTGAAACAGTATTAATAAAAGAAGGTTTGATATTCCAATTTCAAGATTCAATTACTGTTGCTTCCTATTTAAGTAGAGAAATTACTGTAGATAATCAAAAGTACACACTGAAAAGAATTAAAAAGCAGGTACTTATAAACAATTTGGGTATAAATATATCTGATTCAATCTCTATAGCCTCAAAGGAACGTGCCTTCCTTGATACTCTTTATATAAACGGTGATTATCATTTTGACAATACAAGATCATTGGATTGGGATAAGGTTAATTTAATATTACCAATTTATAATAATAAACGTTTAGAAAAATTGGTCAGAAAATTATATAAACAAAAATAAACATGGATATCTCTAAGCATAAAACAATTCTTTTTCAGTTATTAAAAGATATATATTCCGATACTTCTATTTCACCTTTTTTAGGTTTTAAAGGCGGTACAGCAGCTTTAATGTTTTATAACCTTGATCGTTTTTCAATTGATTTGGATTTTGATTTGCTTGATGAGAAAAAAGAAGAAGAGGTATTTAACAAGGTTTTGGAAATTGCAAAAAAACATGGAGTAATTAGAGAATCGCATATAAAACGTTATAACCTTTTTATTCTTTTGTCTTACGAAGATGGAGCTAGGAATATAAAAATTGAGATAAATCGTAGGAATTTTGGATCAAATTATGAGATGAAAACATACTTAGGGGTTTCTATTTTAACTATGGTGTTAGAAGATATGTTTGCTCATAAATTGGTTGCTATGTACGAAAGAATGAACAAAACTAGCCGTGACATTTATGATGTTTGGTTTTTTCTGTCAAACCGTTTCCCAATAAATGAAAGTATTATTAAAATTCGTACCAAAATGGATTTTAACGATTTTCTTAAAGTTTGTATCGCTAAATTAGAAGAATTTGACAATAAAAAAATAATGGAAGGTCTTGGTGAGCTTATAACAGATAGACAAAAAAACTGGATTAGAGAGAAGCTAATAAGCGAGACCGTTTCTTTGTTAACACTAAGATTAAAACAAAATAATTAATTTACTTTTTTAGATATGCTGTTTTGCTTTATTGAGAGAGTTTGTAAACTACAGTGGTAGATAATCTACCACTACAGATGCCGTGTTTGTATTTTCAGATAAAGAAATTTTGCTACCCTAATCCCTCTTCGAATGCACAAAATCCTCAAAAGGTAGAAGAAAGTAGAAAACATCATTCATTTCTTCCGTACTGATTTTCAAACATTTTTGCATAAAAAGAAAAACAATCTTTTTAACCTCATTAAAAAGCTCAATACTCTCAAAAACAGCATAGTCAGCATCCGAAATCCCTTGGGAAGTTTGAAGATGAATTCTATTTCTCAAGTCCTTCATTTTTCTTAATTCATTTTTATAAAAAACAATACCCAAACCATAAACATTCTTCTCCTCTGCTAATTTTAAAGCTCTAGAAAACTCCCAAATCTCATTTTCATCAACCTTTAGCTCAATTAATTTAATATGAAGCAAACACTCAATAATTTGAGAAGAAGTTAATGTAAAAGTTTTAATAAGTTGTGATCTAATAACAGAACTAAGATACAGCTCCTCTAAACTTTTATTTAAAAACTCTAAATATTGAAGATTATAAGCAACATTTGAAAAAATAGCGTACCTCGATATCGTTAGTAAGTTGGTTATCAACATATTTTCTTAAGGTTGAGTAAAATTAAAAAAACTCAACCTTTTCTTGTCTTAAACCCCTGTTATTTATTCGTGATAGTATTTAAATATGATTGAAACTGAACCTTTATACGATAATCCAAAGAACCCTCATACCTACAAAGAAGAGTTTATTTCGAAGGGTAACGACTTTGAAGTTTACGGATTTGATGAAAGACACGTCGTAAAAATCCCGAATACTATTAATTCTGTTTACCTTTTATTCATCGGCCTGTGTAGTGGTTGTACTCTATAGTTGGAATCTTCCATATAAAATCTTCTCATCGGTCCTCTTTTAGCCCATTGTTCGTTTAAACCTAAAAGATCAATAATCAGTGCTGATAAAATTATTGCTATCACCACAACAATTGCAACAACAACAAAATTCTTTTTATAAGAAAAATCATATTTTTTTAACATCCAGATACCCAAGATGATAAAAGCAACTGCTAGTATTGGTACCCACAAAGGAAATGACTCCAACATCATATTAATTCTTCCCGTTCCCGGGCCTTGTTTTTTAATAAAAAAGAAAGTTAGATTAGTTAAAAATATCGCTCCGATTATCATTCCAACCAACCCTACAAATGAAGCCAACGAACCTAACACGAAATACCACTTTGGTTTCATTTTTACTTCTCCAGATAATACTTTATCCATTATTTTATTTTCTATATTTCTTTTTTGTTTTTCCATTTTTAAATTTCCTATCTTTTTGTTTGGCATATTTTTTTTAAAATAACTTTCGCTCTATTTATTCTAACTGCAACTGTACCCATTGGTAATCTTAAAATATCACTTATTTCTTCGTATGATTTATTTTCTATATAGTAAAGAGATAGTGGCTCACGGTAAATTACACCCATTTCTTCAAGACAGTTTTGGGCATGGGACACCAGCTCCTCTTTTACATAAGCATCTTCGATGTTTAAACCACTATCAAAATCAATCTCCGGATCAAGTTTCACATTTTTTTTGTTTCTATCAATCAAATTCATTGCTTCGTTATGAACAATTCTGTAAATCCAACTTGAAAACTTTTTTTTAACATCAAAACCATTGAGATTTACATAAGCTTTTATAAAAGAATCCTGAACTGCGTCGCTGGATTTGTCTGGGTCGCCAATTAAATACTCTGCGTATCTAATAAGTTTATCCTGATATCTTTTAATAATTTGCGCATACAATTCTTTGTTTTCATTTCTGACCAGTTCAACTATTTCTTCGTCTGTTTTTGTTTCAATATTTTTCATATTTTCTATCATTTTACATCATGCCCCACCTAGATATTAGATGAGGCATTTGTAAATGATTTATTAACGATTGGCGTTTCTTCCGAAACCTCCGCCTATTCCTTTTCCCGAACCGTCTTGAAGACCTAATCCCAGCTCCTGCCTTATCTTAGTTGCTTCTTCAGTTTTACCTTCTAAAGCAAGTCTGTGTGCTTCTGCAAATCTTGGAAAATTTTCCTCGTTTATTACTTGTGATACTCTTCCTCTTCCTCCCATTAGCTCTTTCCAAGCATTGTAGTCATTATTCTCAAAAGCCTTGGTCATTTCTTCGTGTCTTTCTTCTGTGTAATAAGGACCTTTCACTGTAGGGTCTCCTTTGTATGCTGATACTTTATTTGTAAAGAGCATCAAACCTCCTAATAAAAGACCAACTGAACCTAATGCAATATATTTTTTATTCATTTAATTTCACCTCCTTAATTATTAACTCGTACATATGTAGTACAGGTGAGGGGGTGATTTTCTTTCAATTCTTTCTGGAAGCTCTCATTCTTAGAGTTGAGTTTAGGATTTTCTTTCTTAGTCTCAAGCTTTGGGGTGTAATTTCTAACAATTCATCATTTTCCAAAAATCCTAAACATTGTTCTAAACTCATTATAACTGGAGGTATTAAAGCTACGGATGTCCCTTCCCCCGATGATCTGTTGTTTGTTAGTTGCTTTTCTTTACACACGTTTATTTCAATGTCTTCGTCTCTTCCGTTAAGCCCCACTATCATTCCTTCGTAAACTTTTTCTGAAGGAGAGATGAAAACAGGACCTTTTGTTTGTGCGGTTATAAGCCCGTGTGGGGCTGCAGAACCTGAATATGCAGCTATCAAAACTCCCTTTCTCATTTTTTTCATCTGAGGACCCATTTTTTCATATTTTAAAAAGTTTGAGTTAGTCACAGCAGTGCCTTTTGTTAGTGTTAGAAGCGTGCCTCTGAGGCCAAGCATTCCTCTGGTACTTATTTCAAAAAGAAGTCTCGAAGAATTTTCAGTTAGCTCATCTTGTGAAAGCAATATTCCGTGTCTTTGGCCAACTTCGCTTTTTACGGCTCCGACATAAATATTATCAACGTCGACGACGAGTTCTTCTATGGGTTCCATCTCTACACCATCAACCGTTTTTGTTATAACAGTTGGTTTTCCTGCGCTAAGTTCAAAACCTTCTCTTCGTAATGTTTCTAAAAATACAGAAAGATGAAGCTCTCCTCTACCTGAAATTACAAAACCGTCATCATTTGAATTTTTAAATCTCATGGCAACGTTGGTTTGAAGTTCTTGCTCGATTCTTTCTAAAATTTGTCTGCTGGTAAAAAATCTTCCCTCTCTTCCCATAAAGGGAGATGTGTTAGGACCGATAGAAATACTTAATGTTGGTTCATCTATTTTGATGGTTGGGAGGGCTTCGGGTTTAGATGAGTCTGCCACCGTGTCTCCTATTCCTGCATTTTTTATTCCCGTAATGGCAATAATTTCTCCTGACTCGGCTTTTTCTACCCCTACTCTATTTAGTCCTTGGGTTACAAATATTTTTTCAATAACTGTATTTTCTTTTTCACCATTGGCTTTTAATAATGATACCGGCATGCCGGTTTTTGCAATTTCCCTGGTAACTTTTCCAATGGCGTATTTTCCCTTAAAGCTATCCCAATCAAGGGTGCTTACAAGCATTTGAAATGGTTCATCATTATTTATTTTTTGGAGATGGGATGTATTCTAAAATTGCTTCAAAAATTGGAGAGAGGTCTGAAGTTGAGTTTGTGGTTTCGGTAGCGAGAATGTCGTCTGTAATTTTGGTCCATGATTTTCCTTCTCTTCCTATGCAGTATAGAACAGGAAAATCTAATTGATCGTCGCTGGTGGCAAGTTCTAGGAATAAGTTTTCAATTTTTTTAAGGGTGGTTTCAATTTTTACGTGTTTTTTATCAATTTTATTTATGATTACTATTATTTTCAAACCCATGTTGAAAGCTTTTTTCAAAACAAACTTAGTTTGAGGCATCGGTCCTTCTTGAGCATCTACTAAAAGAAGTGCTCCATCCGCCATGTTTAAAATTCTTTCAACTTCCCCACCAAAGTCTGCATGGCCAGGGGTGTCTATAATGTTTATTTTTGTATCTTTGTAAGTTACAGCGGTGTTTTTAGCTAAAATAGTTATTCCTCTTTCTCTTTCTTGGTCATTTGAATCCATAATAAGCTCTTGATTCATAAAAGATTCGTTGTCTCTAAAAGTTTTGGATTGCTTTAACAACCCATCAACAAGAGTTGTTTTTCCGTGATCGACATGTGCAATTATGGCAATATTTCTTAGTTTCATAGCAACTGGTGATTATACATCTACATTGGCCTAAGGACTAATTTTTTGTGGGATAAAATAAAGGATGGTTATAAGCATTTAGAAAGCTTCAAAATTTCTATAGTATATTATTCGTTAAGGAGTAATCAGTGTACCTACTTTTTCACCGTTGATAACGCGCTTAACATTTTTAAAATCTCTGACATCAAAAACTACCAAAGGAATATTTTGAGATTGGCATAATGCAAATGCAGTAGAATCCATGACCATTAAACCTTTAACTAAAGCATCTTGAAATGTGAGGTGTGTGAACTTTTTTGCATTTGAATTTTGGTTAGGGTCGCAGTCATAAACTCCGTCTACGTTTGTACCTTTAAGAAGAATATCTGCGTTTATTTCCGCAGCTTTTAGTGCGGCAGCTGAGTCTGTTGTGAAAAAAGGACTCCCCGTTCCTCCGGCTAATATCAAGACATATCCTTTTTCCATATGGTGAATAGCTCTTAAACGTATAAAAGGCTCGCAGGCTTGATCTAGTCTTAAAGATGACATTACTCGTGATTGAACCCCAAGAGCGTTTAATTCCTGCTGAAGGGCTAAAGCGTTCATGATTGTTCCCAACATACCTATATAATCCATTTGAGCTGGGTCTACAGTTCCCTCACGATAATTTCTTCCTCTAAACAAGTTACCTCCACCGTTAACAATCGCAAGTTGAATGCCTGTCTCGTCTATGAGATCTTTGATATTGGCTGCAATCTTTCCAATAGCTTTGAAATCCAAACCAACTTTTTTCTGTCCTCCAAAAACTTCCCCACTTATTTTTAACAATACGCGTTTATATTCCGCCATTGTTGATTATTATATCTTTTTAATGTTTAAGTTGGAAGATACATTCAAAAACGTAGTAGTTTACAATCTGATACGTATTGTTGAAAGGGCGTTTGTGAAGGTGTGGGGATTAGTTATCTAGGTTCAGTAAACCTTCAAAATCGTTGTACAAATCTTTAATGTAAGAATTAACTTCAGGTATCTGTTCGATAACATTCACGTTATTAATTATCTCTTCAGCCACATTTTCAGGTAAGTTAATCTTTACAACAAAGTTACGAATACTTTCCTCATTGGGTTTGTTTGCAAAATAGTTCTTTAGTAAATTGTGCCATTGAGTAACAGTTTCTTCCCCCGCGCCCGATTCAATTTCATCTTGTAATATATTGTCTAAATAATTTTGGTAAACAGGCCAGTCAGATATTTTCTCGTAAAGAATTTTATCCTCAACAAATTTTATTGATTGAGTAAGGTATTTAGATTCCGGACTGAATGACTAGATATTTCTTGAAAGTAAAAAGTCTTCTCTGACTTTATCTACTAAAGCGTGAAACTTCATTCCTGAAATGAAAGAACTTTTATCGTTTATATTTTCTAAGTTATTTACACTAAGATGAGTCTTCTCTCTATCTATTGTCCCTAGGTATCTTATATCTGGGAAACTAGTTCCGATTATAAATTCCTTTTTATCGTAATTGTGAAATTTATTGTTAAATATTTTTTCTGTTAGAGCTATGTGAGTTATTGGGGCTGCCATAACTTAATTGTATCAAAAGTTCTAGGCTTCTCTGGGTATAGTAAAAATAAGGTTGTTATATCGATAAAAAAATGTGGTGGGCCATTTGTAAGGATGTGAGAAATTCTGTAGTGTTGCTAGTGTAAAATTATATTATGAGAATTGAGTTCAAAATAGATCCGCACTACGATTACGAAATGACGATACAAATGTTACGTGGTAAGGATTGGGAATATAGAGCTAAAAAGATGAGTTTGGATATGGATTTGGTTCGGAGAATAAATACTTGCGAAGGAAAAGAACTTAAACAGGCGAGGGAAGAGTTAGAAAATCTTGTTACCAATTTATATAAAGATCTTGGTTTTGCAATTGAAAAAGCTAAGGACACTTATCAAAAATCTTGGGATTCGATCATTGATGAGTTTTCAAGTACCGTAGAGGAGATAACTGTTCCTTGGTTTTACGATAAATATATTGTTAACGTTACCCACTTTAACAGAGGTTTAAGTAATTGGGATGGGAATGTAGTTGGTAGATGGTGGAGAGAAGATGCGGACAAACAAAGACGAATTACAGCTCACGAAGTACTTCTTGCCCATTTTTATTCGATACATAGAAAACTTTATGCAAACAGTGGTTTAGACAAGGAACAAATATGGGCTCTCTCTGAGATATTCGCCTTTGCTCTGACAGGGTTAGAACCTAGTATAAGTAAATTTTGGCCTTGGGATACAAAAGGTTATTATACAGATCATAATTACCCACAGATTGTAGATTTGCAAAATGCATTAAAAGAACCTTACCTAAATAGAAAATCTTTTGATGAATATGTTACTAAAGGTATTGAGTTAGCCAAAGAATTATTTCCAATCTCTAGACACTAGATTACCTTGCTGTGACAACAAATACAATGTTTTTGGTGAGCGAGAGAGGACTCGGTCACACGTCTTAAGACACACTAGTTCATAAATTCATAAGTGTCTCTAAAGCTCGCGACCCCGTCTCCTTCGCTATGCTCAGTCCGACATTCTCGTCCTCTCTCATAATAAAAGTTCCCGCTAACCTTTCATAAATTCAAGGCTAACGGGAACTTTCATGGTGGGCGAGAGAGGACTCGAACCTCCACCCTTGCGGACACGGTCCTAAGCCGTGCGCGTATGCCAATTCCGCCACTCGCCCATGATTTATTTTCTATTAAATTTTTAAATTTACTTTCATCTTTCGCACGTCTTACGCCCTCTAATGGTCTAAAGCCGTGCGCGTATGCCAATTCCGCCACTCGCCCATGATTTATTTTCTATTAAATTTTTAAATTTACTTTCATCTTTCGCACGTCTTACGCCCTCTAATGGTCTAAAGCCGTGCGCGTATGCCAATTCTTTACTACTGTAAATATGTTTGCTTACGCAACCATAAAGCCACTCGCCCATGATTTATTTTCTATTAAATTTTTAAATTTACTTTCATCTTCCGCACGTCTTACGCCCTTTAATGGTCTAATGCCGTGCGCGTATGCCAATTCTCTACTACTGTAAATATGTTTGCTTACGCAACCATAAAGCCACTCGCCCATGAATATTTAGTAACTTCTTTTACGATCAAAACAATTATAGCAGAAACAAAAAGAAGCCCGCCTTCGGCGGGCTTCCCTCAATTATTTCACAATTATTCCACAGTTATTGAAATAATATTTACTTATAGATTAATCTTGAGTCATATCTATAAATTTTTGATTTCAATTCCCTTTATATTATTGGATTTTTACCCCAGTTGCGCTGAGTTTTTTAAGAAGCAAATAAAATACTTCTATCTATCAATTTTGGATTTTCAATTTTACTAATAAAAAAGTTAACACCGTTTCTCCAGTTAATTGAATTTGGAGGTGTGTACACAGGAGCAATTTTTTCAGGAGTATCTAATCCTTTAGCTACATATTTTTCAGATATTCCCTTTCCCACTGTTTCAATAGCTTCTTCAAATGATTTAAAATAAATAGCATTTTTACCATAGATACCCCATCCAAAAGGGTTGTACGAATTAGGCAACATCCTTTTACCACATGAAGATTCCATACATGATATTGCTGGTAAAAGTCTGTAATCCAAACCATATTTTTCCGCTACTCTAACAAACGTATCGGCGTCCTCTTTTAAAGGTGATTTTTGAGCTTCGAAGAACTTTTCTAAAGATTCAATCTTCTCTTCTCTACCCGTATCTATTTCCTTTCCGATAAAGCTCATAGAAGCATCTAAGGGCCTGTTATTCTCTACAGTTACAAGAATAGCCATCCACACAAAGATAGCGACAAAAGGTAATATTTTTAGTTGTTTTTTCAGTATTTTTTTACTCATACAAGGGGTGATTTTAGCACATTTTTCAATTACGTGCAAATGCTATAGGATATTTTTCATAGAGTTTATAGATATTAAAAGTTAATTCAAAGGAGTTTCGTAGTTTTGAATTGTATCGCCAAAATGATTTACTCCTTCGCACCAAGACCCTTTCGATGGCGGGGTGTATATTTTCATAATTTCACAGGTGTCCGTTACACCTTGTGAATAAAATTTGTCAGATAAATATTTTGAAACAGTCTCGATTCCTCTCACCCAATTATCAAATGAAAAAACGTAATCTCCGTAAACACCCCAGCCCCAGGCATTGTAAGATTCAACACCATTTGACTTGGGAGTCTTTTTTCCGCAACCTGATTCTTGGAATGATATTGCCGCTACTAACCACCAAGGAATATTATTTTTATCGGCTTCATAAACCATTACATCTCCCATACCTTCTAACGGGCAGTTATATATTTTGTAAACGGCATTTATTTTTTGTGCTCTTGAGTCTCTTGAATATATTGAAGCTGTAGTTGTTTTTATGGTTAAAGGTTTTGAAGAATATATTGAATATTTTGTTGTGTCCTGTGGTACTGCTTTTTGAGGAATAGTCATTATGGATGTTACAAATGCAAATATGGCTACGATTGAAAAAGATGCCCAAACTCCTGTAACACCGGCCTTAATATTTGTTTTATCTATTTTTGAGCCTATCTTTTTAAAAACATTTCTGGATTTTCTCTTTAATTTAAAAAAGGCATCTCTCTTTACATTTTTAGTATCTTCAAATCCTCCTGCAATTGAAAATATATTCTCATTTATTAAAGCAGAACTAAGAGAGTTTATCTCTTCTTTACTATAAAAATTGGAGATTTTCTTTTTGAGGATTTTTTTTCCGTTTTTATAAAAACAGTTATTTGAATTTACTCGGTTCATATTGATTGAGATACATTATCACAAGATACTGAAAATTTACAAGATGACAATTCTACTGATCTTTGTTTAATAATTGAAAACATATTTTGAAGATTATATTAATTTATGAATATATTAGACCAAGGATAATTGCAAGAATCACAGGAACTAAAAAAAGTAATCCTAAGAATACCGCTAACTTATGTGATGCCCACTCTTCCTTAGTGAATATTCTTTTTTCTTTTATACCTGAATTACCTGATAACCATTGTTTAGCTTTTATTAAGGCATAATCATCGGCTTTTCTTCTTGAAAAGAAAGTTTCATCACCCCATTGCATTGGAAAATCTTCCCATTTCTCGCCTTCTTTTTTTCTGATAATAGCCTTGGGAGTCCACAACACGTTATTATCATCTTTATAAGAGCAGAGTGTCACAGTGTATTGTTCTTTATTTTCATTTTTATTAAACATTAATTAGTTTGTGAATCTGCAATAAATACGAAGTAATGTGTTATTTTTATCTTAACATAATTAACGTTTTGTATTTCATAAATTGGGATAGATTATTGAAGCTGGGTTTTTAAGAAAATCTACTTAAAAAATTAAGGAGCGCCTGTTTAATAAATTAACTTTCGCGCTCCTTTTCTTCCTCTTCTTTTACCTTTCTTTCTATAAGTTCTATTGCACCTTGAATGCTGTGAATACCGTAGAAACCCCAGTTAGCCCAATGCTTGAGTTGTTTGTATCTACCGTATTTAATGAAAATTTCCTTGGGTAGTGGGGGTAATAAAAAACTGGTAAGTCTGATTCTCTGTCCTGTAAGCCTATCCATTTTATCCTCCTTTTGTATTTTTTATTGAGTATACAGTATTTTTTTGTTTGCGGGTTTGTTAAGTAAAAAATTACGATGTTTATTGGTTTACTACCAAATGTGACGGAGATGCTACATCAGCAGTTTTTATATGAGTAATCATATTTCTCCTGAAATTGTTGATTTAATAATGAGGATAAAGCCAGTAAAGTGGAAAATTTCAAAAGCAGAAGCTATAAACATGAATGAAGATTTTCTTTGGTTTGATGATGCTCCTGCCTTGGAAGATATTGAAAATTTGAAAAAGCACCACAAGCTGGATTCTTTGATAAGGGTAAATTTAGATGAGAATCCGGATATTTTAAAGGAATTTTGTAAAGGCTCTAAAGCTTCTTAAACTGCTCTTCTAGATATTTATTTAAGTAATCAAACAAGTCTCCAAGTTTTTCTCTTTCGTCTATTGTTACAAAGGGTTTTAAATCCATTATAAATTCTTCTTTTTTAAACTTTTTGAGATTGTCCAAAAGAATTTTCTTATCTAATTTCTCTCCGTAGTATGAGAGTTTTTCAGTAATCAGTTTTAAATCAGAAGTTGCGCCAAGTTCATATAGTACCCAAAGATCGTATAAATCTCTTTGTTTTTCTCTTTTCATCACAGCCCTAATCTTTTCTGCAAAAATTTCATCTTTACTTAAACAATTTATAAAGGCCCTGACTATAACGGGATATTCTGTTTTTAAAATTTCTTGTACAGGGTTAATAACGTTTTCTCTCATTGAAAAATCTAATTTTACAAATATGTTTGAGGTTAAATTAGGAATCTCAGCAGTTAAAAGAAAGGTTTTTCCCGCTAATGTTTCTCTCTCCTTAAATGTGAAAGGATACTTGTTGGAAAGTTGTTTGAAGAATACATTTATCTTTTTTAAAAATTCAGATTCGTTTGAAGTTACTGTAAAATCTAAATCTTCCGAAAATCTTTTACCGCCGTAGATAAGTCTAATTGCTGTCCCACCTTTAAAAAATATTTCTTTTGAAAATCTTTGCTCATATAATTCTTTTAGGAATGTGACTTGAACAAATTCTCTAGCAACAATGTTTTCGTTCATTTTATATTCTTTTGCAAATGTTTTTAGTTGTTCGGATGAAATCATAAGTATTTTTCCATAATATTTTGAAATGCTTTGAGTGTGTTTTTAGGAAGAAGATTTAAAAATTCCTTAAATTTGACCATATCAAAGTTTGAAAGATCTAAATTTTCCAAGATATTTTCTGATTTAATAGATTTACTTATTAAATATATCTCATCAAACAGAGCTTTTTCTTTTGTTGCTATTAAATAATTTGATTCTTTGTAGTATCCGGTAAAGAATTTTTTATCGATATGAGAATATGTAAATAGCTGTTTATTCATTTCTTTTTCAGCTTTTTTTCCAAGTGTAGCTGAGGTTATTTCTAAGGGAAATTGACTTAGTAAACCATAATAATTTAAAGCGGTTTCAAATGATATGTATGAAGGTGAGTATAGAAAATTAGCTATCTCAAAATTGGAAGGTTGTTTTGATGTTATGTAATATTTTCCTCTTTCCACTGATGTTAGAACGTTTTCTTGAATTAGTCTTTTTATTAAATCTTCTAATGTTCTAGAGGATTTAATTTGCAAAAGATTTTCAATATCTAACGTTGTTAGTAAGGAAATATTGTTTTTATATAGTTTATTTAAATTATCTAACGATGACATATACCACGTATTATACGTGGTTTGTGGTATCGTGTCAATAAACCCCACTTCCCCCCGCGCTGTTAGATGTATAAAAAAATATCCCATGTAGGTCCACCAGCTATTCTAGGTATTTTTTCATTGTAGTGTTTGGTGCCTGACTATGATTTTTTAGCTGTGTCATAAGAAATTTCAATTCAAAATTCTCTTCCAATGTTTAAGCTGTTGAAGTATTTCATTTTTTGTTTATTTTCTTGTTGTTTGTATTTTCTTTTTGTTCTTTTTTCCTAAGTTTATACGCGAGATTGTTACTTTATTCATCTTTTCTCCATAAAAAAACCTTTCCGAATGGAAAGGTAAATTAAATAATATCTTTCCCTTACGGGTCGGATTTGGCACCTTCTAGTAAGTTCCTAGGGTTGCCGGACGGTTTAACGAGCCGAATCTCTATCCGTCACTCTTGATAATGAAATATTTGGTTGTGTGGTGATTATAAGATTTAGTAGGGGTTTTATCAAATGTTATTGAGGGTATTGTTTATATTTTCAATGCTCTGTTCAAAGTCTTCGCCGACTTTAATATGTATTATTGGTAAGTTTGATTTTGAACAAACTTGGTCTAAATAATGATCTCTGTTTTTCTTACTAAAACCTTCGTGTGATTTTCCATCTAGTTCTACTACAGCCTTTGGTTCTGTAGTTTCTTTATCAATTATTAAATAATCAACGGTAAATTTTCTTAAAGTTTCAATTTCTTCGTATAAATTCTCAAAAGTATTATCTACTTGTATAAAGCTAATTAAATTTACTTGGGGGATGGCTGTGTATTTATTATTTAAATTATTTGTTAGTAAATCAAAAAGTTTCTTCTCGGATGGGATTAGAATAGCATCCATCTTTTTATACACGTCTTTATCACTGTGATCTCTCAATCTTCTACCTCTTTCTCTTTGATAATTTATAGTTTGGAAAAAGAATAATGAAGTAACGATTATTAAAAGGACTGTTAAAAAAGCATTTATATAAAAGATTATCATATGTTAATAATATCACCTGTACGGTAGCTCAATTTATTCATGTTTTAAGTTTAGTTTAATTATTATTAACCAGCTTTTGGTAAAAATTGTCGTTAAATTTTTGAAATAACTTTTGATTCACAGCTCCTTCGTTGTAAAAGGGTAAGCCAATCAAACGAAATTCTTTATTTACTATCTTCAAATCTACTAAATGATTTTTTTCGATTTCAAGTAATAGTTTCTGTTTCCAACTTTCTTTTGACTGCTCGAGAGAATTTTGCGCGTCTAAAAATTGATCACCTTTTGGTTCAATAAAAATCTGATACATTACTTCTTGACCTGTTTTCTTTTCAGTCAAAAATAAAACGAAATCTGGATAAAATGGTTCGCCATTTTCAAAGCTGTAAACTTTGAAAAACTGCTCATTACGAAGCAATGCAATGTCTTGATATTTTTTCTTTAATTTTGTTATTGCATCATCAATAAAGCGCAGAAACGATTCTTCTTCACTCGTTCCCCAGATTTCGTTTTGGGCAAACCAATCTCGAGAAGAAAAATCAAAATCTCGCATATTTTGTGCTCGCGGACTCTCGCTATCTAATTGCAATACCTTGTCATTTTCAAATATTTTTTGTATCAGGTGAGCTTTAAATTCCGTTGTTCCGTAGTATTCCTTTTTCTCTCTGCCGGCGACTTCCAACACTTTATCAATCACAAATCCGGCAATATTCAATTTTTCAATCTGCAAAAGATTTTCGACTTGCTCGTTCGTGCCTTTAACTTTAATTTTTATTCCGCCAAGATATTTCTCATTTAAAATAAAGTCTTTTGTTGATTCTATATTGCCGAATATCTTTTTTAGCTCGTTAAATCGTCCGGCAGGTATTTTTGCTAAAGCGGTACGGACAATATGTGTTCCCAAATCAGAGATTTTATAATCCCGAATTTCTATTTTTGCTTTTACTCCGGCGCCAGCACCCGCAACAAATAAATCTTTTTCTATCGCTTCTCGCGTTGGCAGTTGAAATATGTTTATTTCGGCGTTGTGGTCAAATTCCGCTTTGGCGTCAGAAAGCGCAAAAACATCCTTTCCTAAATTTTCCTTGCGAGAATTCAAGAAAATATAGCCTTTCTTCCAAAAATCACTGTTTTTAAAATTGTTTTTGATCTTAATCTCTTTTTGCACTGTGCGTGACGGCATAATACCTTCACGAACCAAAACACTTTCCAATTCTTGAATATAGCGTGGGTTCGTTACGCTGTGATAATAAAGCTGTTCCAAAATTCGAAGTTCGTTCTGTATATCGGTATCAAATTTTCGTCTATATGCATCCGTAAATTCTCCGAGCATAAATGGATAATACCTTGCTCCTCGCCCGATGAGTTGCGCCTCTTGTACAGTTGTTTTACCTGGTTTGTTGCTTTTAGCGTCACGACTATTATAGAGCCGGACAATATCAAAAAGATTCAAAACATCCCAACCCTCATTCA
>CAZSDQ010000012.1:0-21952 GCA_964605725.1 uncultured Candidatus Saccharibacteria bacterium | reverse complement strand
CATCCGCATCAATCTCAATTAAGTAAATAAAATGGCTGTAGAAAAAAAAGATAAAAAAGAAAAAAAAGTAGTTGCAAAAAAAACCTCAACACCAAAAGAACAAAAAGTTAAGGAAGAGAAGGTTGTTGTAGATAAAGAAATAGAAATGGAAATAGAAAAAGAAGAAAATGAAGAAGTTGAAACAAAAGAAGAGGTTAAAACAGAAGAAAGGGCTGCAGACACAAAGCCCGGTAAGAAAGGGTTTTTTGTTGGAACAGGAAGAAGGAAAACAGCTATTGCCAGGGTATTTTTATGGGATAAAAAGGGTGAGTTCACCGTTAATGGCAAAAGTATAAACGATTATTTTGAATCTAACGTAGATAAAACAAAGTGGGAAAAACCTTTCCACGCGATCGGAGTCTCACATCCGGAAGCAAAATACTCCGCTACTATTAAACTATCAGGTTCAGGAAAACCTTCACAAATGGACGCAATAATTCTTGGCATCTCAAGAGCTTTGTCTAAAATTGATGAAGAATTTGATAAAGTTTTAAGAAAACAAAGCTTTATGACCAGAGACTCAAGAATGGTTGAAAGAAAGAAACCTTTCTTCCATAAAGCGAGAAAAAAACCTCAATACTCAAAAAGATAAATTACCAACCTACTCTGTTCTATTGCTCAACAGTGTTGTTTCTAAATCTTTAATTATTTCTCTCACACTCTGTATTTTATCTCTAAGCTGTTCTTCTTTACTTTTTTTGAGATGTAAAAAAGTGACATCGTAAACTTGAGATATTGAATCAAGTACTGAAAAGGAAGGGGTGCATTTACCATTTTCATAAGCAGAAACCGTTTTACCCGACTTACCTATCTTCTTCCCAAACCTATCCTGAGAAAGGTTCCTTTCCAACCTAATCTCCCTTATTTTCTTAGCTATTTCATGGTTATTATTCATTTTCTATTTTTAATAGAACAACATACATTGATACAACCTTAGTAGTGATATAGATTATATCCAAGAAAGATAATATGAAGATTAAAGATTTACAAAAAGAAGAAAAACCAAGAGAAAAAATGGTTGAAAAAGGATCTGAAGTTCTTACAGATGTTGAGCTGCTGGCGATAATAATAAGATCAGGAGGAAAAGATACGTCCGCTACCGGTCTTTCCAGGGAACTTATTTTAAAATTTGGCAATTTAAAGAAGGTTCTATCGGCGGATATTGAGCAACTCAAAAACTTTAAAAATATTGATATTGCAAAGGCAACCTCAATAAAAGCTGTGGAGGAAATATCAAAACGTTATTTAACACCTTTCAAAGAAGACGCCATAAAAATAAAAAGTCCAAAGGATGTCTATGATCTGATTAGGAAGGAAGTTATCAACAAAGAAGAGGAATACTTATTTTTAATCTGTCTGGATAGCAGAAACAGACTGATATCAAAAGAGGTCATATCTAAAGGAACTATTAATGAAACGCTAATACACCCTCGTGAAATTTTTAAAAAAGCCCTAAACAAAAATGCTTATTCAATAATACTTGTCCATAATCACCCTTCTAATGAACCCGACCCGAGCGACGAGGATATAAAGGTAACAAAAAGAATATTTCGGGCAGGAATAGACATGGGAATACCTTTAACAGATCACCTTATAGTAACCAGCAATGATTTTATGAGCATGAAAGCACAAAACCTTATTAGTATTTAATTATTTAGAAAGGAGGTGAAAATATGAAAAAGAAAAAATTACTATATTTAATCGGGTCATCTTTAATCGTTATTTCTTTAATTGCCGGCATAACATACGCAGCTTTCTCTGATAAAGCTAAGGTTTTAGGTTCATCTTTTAGTGTAGGAAGTGCAAACTTAATGTTTCTAGAATCATTATCTATGGGAACAGATCCTTCAAATTACAAAGATGAACTTCCTGGTCCGACTTTTACAAACATTGGTCCGGGATGGACTCAAGATTATTTGTTGAAACTTATAAGTATGGCTTCTTCAAAAATTAGTATATCTACAAATGCCTTTTATGAAACAGCAAATGATCCTCAAGAATTAAGATCAGACATTCAGGTTGAAATAATAAAATGGTATGACACTAATCAGAATGGAATAGTAGATGCAGGTGAGGAGGGCCCTGTTGTGGGAAAGAAAAGTATTATAAAGTGGAAAACGGAAGGGTTTACATTGGGAGACCTTTACTACGGGCAGGTTATGGAATTAATTCTTAGATTTTCAGCTCCAACAATAAGTGAACTAAAACAAGGAGCTTCAGCAGTATTTGATTTTGAGTTTAACTCAATACAAAGTTAATTTTCAGCAAGTTAGAAAACGGGGAAAGGGCTCCGGCTGCCCTTCGGGCAGCCGGAGCCCCCTGATTAATATGCTTAAATCCAAATTATCGAAACTAAAAACTGTTTTAATAATAATTTTGTTTATTTGTACTTATTTAATTTTTGATTATTACCAAATAAAAATACTAAAAGTAGTTACCTCCTCAATGGACCCCTCAATCAAAAAAGGAAGTTTGGTTTTAATACGAAAGGACAATGTTTTCAAAATAGGTGATATTGCATCTTACAGAACTCTTCAAAATAAAAATGTTATAACTCACAGAATTACAAAAATTTCTAAGCTGCAAGATAAATATTATTTCTATTTCAAAGGAGATGCAAACGAAAACCCTGACCCCAGCCCTATATCAGACTCCGAAATTATAGGTAAATACTTTTTCTCTATACCTTTTTTAGGAGATATGTGTAATTTTATGAAAAATAGTAAATTCTTGTTCATTCTATTGAGTTTATTCGGCGGATTGTTTTCAGGAAAGTTATTAAAAAATTTTATTTCAAGCTAGTTGAGCCCTGTTGATAAAACAATGCTCGGAAACCAAGTTTTTGATATATAATCCTTCCATGGAAGAGTTTCAAAGAAGAATAGAAGAACTTAAAAAAACATTAAAAATAGATGAAAAGAAGCAGAGATTGCTCGATTTGAAGGAAAAGTCTAAATCAGAGGATGTTTGGAAAAATTGGGAGGAAGGAAATAAATTATCCAAAGAAATATCTGATTTGGAAAAAGAAGTTGAAGATTTTGATATGCTCTACCTTTATCTTGAAAACGGAGACGAGGTACTGATTGAAAAAGAATTAAAAGAATTTGAGTTTAAAACTTATTTATCAGGAAAGCACGACGATAAGGGGGCAATCCTGTCTATCCACGCAGGACAGGGTGGCACCGAGGCAATGGATTGGACATCTATGTTGTTAAGAATGTACCTAAGATACGCAGAAAAAAGAAATTGGAGAGTATATACAATAAATGAAGTACCGGGAGAAGAGGCTGGCATTAAAACCGTTTCCATAGAGATAGAGGGTAAATATGCTTACGGATTCTTAAAAAGAGAGGCTGGTGTACACAGGCTCGTAAGACAGTCCCCTTTTAATGCCGATAATCTTAGACAAACTTCTTTTGCTCTCGTTGAAGTGTTACCTATTATTGATGATGACGAGGAAATAGAAATAAAAAATCAAGATTTAGAGTGGGATTTTTTTAGGGCGGGTGGCTCCGGCGGACAAAATGTAAATAAAGTGTCTACTGCGGTTAGATTAAGGCACATTCCCTCGGGAATTGTGATTGAATGCCAGGAGGAAAGATATCAAGGTAAAAACAGAGAGAAAGCCTTAAGAATATTAAAATCTAAGCTTTATCAGATGGAGCAGGAGAAAATTCAAGGTGAAGAAAAGAAATTAAAGGGAGAATACAAAATGCCGGGGTGGGGTAATCAAATTAGAAACTATGTTTTACATCCCTACAAGTTGGTAAAAGATTTAAGAACAAATCTTGAAATAACTAATCCGGAAGGAGTTTTAGACGGAAATTTGGAAGAACTTATTGAAGCTGAACTAAAACTATAATCTCTATATTTTTATAATCACAAATCACAGGAAATTTTTTATATTTAGTACCGTTTTAAAAAATGTTATTCGTCAAAATCTGTCTGGTTTCTTGGAAAATTCTCACCAGCAAAATCTTCAGCATCAAAACCCGAATCTTTTTCAATTTCTAAACCATCTTCAGGAAGATCGTCGATGAGAACTTCTCTACCCCTGCTTCCACCCATTTCCTGTCCAACAATTCCTCTTTCTTCCATCATATCTATTAGTTTTGCAGCCCTTGCAAAACCTATACTCAATTTCCTTTGCAACAAAGACGAAGATGCTTTTTTTGCAGAAACAACTATGGTTACGGCTTTATCAAATAACTCATCGTCAACATCATCACCCCAGCTCGATCTCACTACCCCGCCTCTTGATGTAACCGCGGGCATACTTAAAACTTCTTCTTTATAATCAGGGGCAACACCCTGATTTTTCAAAAAGTTAACCAAGTCAGAAGTTTCTCTTTCTGATATAAAAGCACCCTGAAGCCTGACCGGTTTCATAGTATCCGGGGGTACAAACAACATATCTCCCTTCCCCAGCAACTTCTCGGCACCGGGCTGATCGATGATAACCCTTGAATCTATTTGATTTAAGACCTGAAAAGCCACTCTACAGGGAATATTAGCTTTAATTAGACCGGTAATTACCTCTATGGAAGGTCTTTGAACAGCGAGGACCAAGTGAAGTCCTGTGGCTCGACCCATCTGCGCCAACCTAATAATAGTCTTTTCAACGCCTGCCGGGTCCTGGATCATTATTTCCCCAAGTTCATCTACCACAATCACAATGTAAGGCATGACCTGGATACCCGATTTTTCATTGTAAGTATCAATATTTTTCACCCTAGCTTTTTCAAATAATTTATATCTTCTCTCCATTTCCTCAACAGCCCATCTAAAAACCGAAGGCGCTTTTTCCATATCCGTAACTACAGGAGTTAAAAGATGGGGAATTCCGTCATAAAGTATAAGTTCCACTCTCTTTGGATCTATTAATATAAATTTAACCTCCTGGGGAGTAGATCTAAAAAGCATTGAAAAAAGCAGATTATGAATAAAGATAGATTTTCCTGATCCGGTTGTTCCGGCAATTAAAAGGTGAGGCATTTTACCGATATCATAAGTTACAACCCTGCCGCCAACGTCTTCTCCCAACGCCACTGAAAGCTTGGAAGGAGCGTTTTTCATTGTCGGGGAAGCAATTAAAGATTTAAAATAAACCATTGTTCTTTTTGTATTCGGAACCTCTATACCGATTAATGACTTTCCAGGAATAGGAGCTTCAATTCTTACGGTTCCTGTAGGGGAAGCCAGAGCTAAAGCAATATTTCCCTGAAGCGTAGCAATTTTTGCGATATTTGTAACTGACTTAGGCCTTAAAGCGTACTGAGTAACCGATGAACCTACTTTTACATTTTCCATATCAATATCAACATCAATTGAAAATGATTTAAATGTATCTTTTATAATCTTTATTCTTTTATCTAACTCTGATGTGTCAACCACACGTACTGGAGGCTCCGCTAAAAGATTCTCAGGAGGGTAATCCCAAATCCTATCCGAAGGTATAGCCGGAGAAGCTTTTATTAAAGATACGGGGGCAAGGGTGTCAACGGAACCATTGGAAATATGTTTAAAATCACCCAAAGGCTCGGCCTGGGGTTGTATGACCTCAAATATCGAAGCTTGTGCAGGTTCTCGAGCATCTCCTGAATGAACATCCGTAAAAACAATATTTTTTTTATCTTCTTTATAATCATCAACTGTAAGTACAGAAGATGTGTCCACTTCAATCTCTGATTCGACTTCGTCTCTTTCTTTTTTAGAAAAAATCTTTTTAAACAAATCTGCTAATCCAATTTTTTGTAAGAAATCAGCTATGTTATTTAAAGAAAGATTAAAAATTAAAAATATTGAACCTAAAATTCCAATAAAAATTAATGCTACCGCGCCTATAATACTAATTCCTGAAGAAAGCGTACTTGATATTCTGTAACCTATTAAACCGCCGCCTTTTCCCGCCAAAGCAACATCATAAGAGTTTTCTTCCGAAATAAAAACATGTAAAACTGCCGACAAGGAAAATAACATTAAAAAGAGACCTATGAATATTCTGGCTTCCTTGAATCTTTCACCAATACGGTCAAAAAATAAGATTCCAAAACTACCGAAAATGAATGGTACCAAAATAGATGACTTGCCAAAATATAATTTTAAGAAATGTTGAATCCTTGAGTTTATTTCGTAATCAGGGGCAAAAAAAGATATTAAAGTAACCAAAAAAAGAGCCGTGAAAAATAAGGATACAATAGACCTGACAGTATCAGGTTTAACATTGATTTTTAATTTGAACTTTTTCTTTCTACCTCTGGACATTATCCCTATAATAGCACAAAGAGAGCCTTAGTAAAAAGGCTAATTACAATTTATATTGTTATAAAATGAACAATTACCATTGGGTACATCCCTGTTTCTTTTTTAAGGAATTTGGCGATATCGTTTTCCAAACGTCTCTTATAATCTGAAGGGTCTTTTTTGCTAGTTTTTGCGTTATGAATTCTTTTAGATATAAATTTTTTGGATTTATCCATCAATTCCTTAGAATCTTTAACATAAATAAACCCTCTGGTAATTATTTCTAATTTATCAGCAAATACATCACCCTCTTTTGATACAGGTATCGCCACAACAAAAACACCATCGGATGATAAATGGCTTCTATCTTTTACCACAATCGGATTAAGCTCGTCGACTTTATTACTGCTAATATAAACCTGCTTAGTTTCGTAGTGCTTTCCTTTTTTTGCCCTTCCATTTGAAAACTCAACAGAGTCACCCTCCAAGCATTCAAATACATTTTCTTTAGGTACGCCCATATTAGACATTACATTTTTATAAGCCCTCATTTTAGTTATAGTTCCACCTATAGGTATGTGATATTTAGGATTAATAAGCTTCACCAATCTCTCTATGTCCCCTCTAACAGAGTGACCTGACACATGAAGGTTATCTTGAATTTCACTGTAAATTACTTCGCTGTTTTTTAATGTTAAGTTATCTCTAACTTTCTCAACTGTAATATCAGCTCCCGGAGGATTTGGATCTCCAGAAAATATAACCATAGCATCATTTTGAAGAACAATTGACTCGTGCTCATCTCTGCTTAATCTTTCTAACGAAGAACCAGGTTGCCCGTAACAACCAGCTATCAAATAAACAAGATCTTTTTGATCGTAGCTGGTAGAGTCTTTTTCATTTATGAAAAAGTCGTCAGGAAATGGAAGGTAACCTAATCTTCTTCCCACATCAATCATCTGTTCAATAGATCTTCCGCTCGGAACTATTTTTCTATTTAATTTCATAGCGGCATCCATTATCTGATACATCCTTGAAATATTTGAAGACATTGTGGTTACCAAAATCTGACGATTTCCTGCCCTGGCAAATAACTCGTGGAAAGTATTTGCTAGAGTACTTTCTGATTTTGTGTGACCTTCAGACGTAATTCCTAAACAATCGGAAATTAGACATAAAACACCCTCCCGTCCTAATCTTTCCATAGTATCTACATCCGCAGGTTTATCTAAAACTGGATTTTCATCAAATTTATAATCAGCAAGATGAACTAAAACCCCCTCCGGAGTATTTAAAATCAAGCCCATTGATTCAGGAATAGAGTGATTGATTCTAAAAGCAGACATTTTAAAACGCCCTAGGTTTACTACCCCTGATTCAGGTCCGAAAAGATGGTAGCTAAAATTTTTGCCGATATTGCTAAAATATTTTTCAGAAAGTTTTACTTTTAAAAATTCGCCGACTAATTTACTTGCGTAAATTGGTACATTAGGAAGTTCCATCAACAAATTAGGCACAGCCCCAACGTGATCCTCGTGTCCGTGGGTAATAAAAACACCTTTAATTTTGTGTGAATTTTTAATTAAATAATCAAAATCCGGGATTAGTGTATCAACTCCGGGCATATCAAAAATATCTGGAAATCCTATCCCGCAATCAACCACTATGATGTCGTCACCGTATTCGTAAACGGTAAGATTTTTATTTACTTTCTCCGTCCCACCTATCATTATTACTTTCAAAGCAGGTTTGTGGGTATTTTCCTGTGTATTTTCATTATTCTTTCTCATTTCATAATTCATATTTTTTATAATTCCTCTAATTTCTTTTAAATAACCAATTAATTCTACAGACCTATGGTCAATTGTCCATCAATAATCTTAGGATTACCCTGGCCGTCCCCTTCAAAATCATTTTTCTCCACCAATTCCTCGGCTTTAACGAGCATCTCCGGTATTTTTTTGAAATCTTTTTTAAAATCATCCATCATAGATCCGTTCCTCAAAGCTGCTGCAGGATGATAAATAGGATAAATATAATATTTCCCCGCCCTTACTAAATTTCCTCTGTCTATGGATATTTTCCCGTTAGGGTAAAAGTGGTTCATAGAATACCTGCCTAAAGTCACAATAATTTTAGGAGAAATTATTTGCAACTGCATATCCAAAAAAGGAGAACAGGCCTGAATCTCGTCCGGAAGAGGTTCTCTATTTTCAGGAGGACGGTGTTTAATGATATTTCCTATCCACACATCTTCTCTCTTATAACCTATTTCCTTTAAAGACTCTTCCAATAATTTCCCAGCTCTTCCAACAAAAGGGTGCCCGGAAATATCTTCATAGTAACCGGGAGCTTCTCCAATAAAAACAATTTTTGAGTTAACATTACCTTCGCCGGGGACCGCGTTTGCGGCTTGTTTGCACAATCTACATTTATCACAGGATTTTATGCTTACCGATATATCTTTTAATAACTTTTCTTTATCCATTAATTATTGAGGAAGATAATATTTCAAATTCTCGGATGTGAGTTTAACTTCCGTCACCTTGCCTTCTACAATTTCCTTGGCAACTTTTCTGCAAATAGACTCCAGAGTTCTACCTAAACTTCTAATACCAGAATCATAACCAAAAGGTCTTACGATCCCATGCCACAAGTCAGGATCGATCTGCAGTTCTTCGGGTTTTAGTCCAGACTTTTGAATAATCTGAGGTAATAAATATTCTTGTGCAATTACTATCTTTTCTTGGTCCGTATATGAAGGCATTTTTATAATTTCCATTCTATCCATAAGTGCTGCGGAAAGTGTACCTGTGGTATTTGCCGAACAAATAAAAAGTACATTCGACAAATCTATCGGATAATCTACATAGTGATCTCTGAAAGCGACATTTTGTTTCGGATCTAAAATTTCTAACAAAATTGCCATAATATCCGATCTTAAACCTTGCTCACCGCTTGCTTTATCAATTTCATCCAAAAGAATTAACGGATTTCTGACACCAGTTCTAATTATCGCTTTTATTATTTGACCAGGTTCAGCTTCCGGAAAAGATTTGCTCCTACCTCTTAACTCGGTCGAAGAACCGATACCGCCCATAGCAATTCTTTCAAACTTTCTACCAAGTGTTTCGGCTAGAGAATAAGCTAAAGTTGTCTTACCAACTCCCTGAAGACCTACCAGTAAAAGTACAGGGGATTTTGACACTGCACCCTCACCTCTTTGTGATAATAAAATTAAAGTAGACAGATACTCTAATATCCTATCTTTAGCGTACTGCATACCATAGTGATGTCTATCCATACTTTCTTTAGCACCTTCTAAGTCTAAAATATCTTTTGTTTCTTCCACCCATGGAATAGAGGTAACAGTTTCGATATATCTGGATAAGGTATCGAATTCAGTTGCGTAATGACCTAAGTTTGCCATTCTATCCAACCTATCCAGCATCTGCACTAATCGAACTCTCAAATCTTCGGGCATTCCTTTAGTGTCCTTAATTTTTTTTGATAATGTATTTAATTCTTCAAATAAAAAGTCTTTTTTCTCCATTATTTTATTACCAAATAAGAATCTCCGGATTCCTTAAAACTACTTAAAATTGATTTAAATTCTTCAGAAAGAGTATTCCTTATAGTTTCATTTAATACAATATCGCCGTCTCCCTGTTTTTTCAATAAAAACACCTGACCTTCTTTAGGAAGAATATTTTTTATCGAGACAAATGAAGGGTGAATAGACATATTTTTCTCAACTTCTGATTTTGCCAATTTAACCTGATCTATAAGCACAGGTTCGTATGAAATAAGCAAAGCATCTCCTTCTTTATCGGTTGTAATATCCTTATTACCTAAAAACTCAAGAGAAGTATCTGTTGGAAAGGCAATCAAAACCCACCCACTCGACAAACCTTTTTTCATATAAAAAGCAGAGTACGGAGAGTTAATCTTCCCTTTTAAACTTTCAGCCAATGTAAAAAACTCACCACCGAGGAAACTAAAATAAGGGTCAAATGTTTTAGGATCAGAGATTTCTACATATAAAGAAAAGTCATAAGGAATGTAACTGTAAACATTATTTTGACCGAATACTCCTGATTGTAGATCCAAACCTAAATTTTTATTATTTTCTTTATTTTTAGTTTCGGTTGAATTTGCAGGCTCTGTGGTATCAGTTTTAGTGGTGGGTTTTTCAACGCTAACTATCATAGGTTTTTTTAAATTTATCTTACTTGAGAATACTTTTAAAAAATCTGTTTGAATAAACAGAAAAATCATAGTGCTGATAGACATACCCAACAAAACACCTCCGACCACACTTCTAATGCTGATCCCGTGGGATACTTTATTAAAAGTAGTGTCTTTTTTCAAGGGTTTCTCTGAAATTTTAACACCTTCGTTGTTAGGAAATACCGCCTTTTCGGAGACAGCTCCTTTAGATTTAAGGTAAAGTTCTTCAGGAAGTTCACTTCCGCAATACTCACAAAAATGATGGCTGCTGGCAGTCAATTCTGATTTACAAAACGGGCAGATTCTTTTCATCTCATTTATTATAAAGCAGATGTGAGCTTGATTCCAGAATTTTTAACGATAAGATAAGAACAAGAATTATCTTCTTCTATCTCTTCTGTTATCATTTCTGAAGTTACCGCCCCTGCCTCCGTTTCTACGCCCGTTGTTATTTCTTTCAGCTGGAACATAATTCGGATCATCGGCTGCTCTTTTGGAAAGACTAAACTTGCCTTCATCTCCGACGCTGATTACTTTTACCTTTACAATGTCCCCAACCTTAAACCACTCATCAACATTCTCAACAAATGAATCTGTAATCTCACTTACATGGAGTAATCCAACTTTACCTGGTAAAACTTCTACTAAAGCACCAAAATCCAATAATTCCTTTACAGTTCCATCAAAAATTTCACCAACCTGCATACTTCGAGTCATTCCTTCAACTATTCTCAAGGCCTCTTCGGCCTTGTCTTTATCAACTGAAGAAATGACTACTTTTCCATCTTCTTCAATGGAAATTTCGGACTGAGTTTTTTCTTGAATTTCTCTAATTACTTTTCCGCCTGACCCTATAACCATACCAATTTTATCTGGGTCAATCATTGTAGTTACAGTCTTAGGTGCGTATTGGGAAACTTCAGCTCTCGGTGTATCAATTACTTTTTGCATTTCCTTTAAGATAAAAAGTCTTCCTTCTTTTGATTGTTCAATAATCTTAGGAAGAACATCCATAGGAATTCCTTTTACTTTTACATCTAATTGAATTGCTGTAACTCCTCTAATGGTTCCGGTCATCTTGAAATCCATGTAACCGTTTGCGTCCTCTTCACCTGATAAGTCAGTTAATATTTGATATCTTGAAAAAGAATCGTCTTCAACAATAAGTCCCATGGCGACTCCGCTTACCATATCTTTAATAGGAACACCTGCATCCATCAACGAAAGAGTTGAACCGCAAGTTGAAGCCATAGAAGAAGAACCGTTACTGGATATAATTTCTGAAACCAACATTATTGTATAAGGAAATTCATCTTGGCTCGGTATTACCGGTCTCAAAGCTTTTTCAGCTATCATACCGTGACCAATCTCTCTTGGATTAGGAGCACCAAATCTACCTACCTCGCCTACACTGTATGGAGGGAAGTTATAATAATGCAAATATCTTTTTCTTCTTTCTCCGTACATGTCCTGGATTAAAAGTTCATCCGAAGGAGAACCTAATGTACATACTGTAAGAGCTTGGGTCTCACCTCTGGTAAATAGAGCGCTTCCGTGCGTTCGTGGTAAAATCCCTGTTCTTATTGATAAAGGTCTAACTTCATCTACTTTTCTACCGTCAATTCTCTTTCCTTCGTCAAGTACGATTTTTCTCATGACTTTTTTCTTAATTAACTCATAAGCCATTTCCATATCTGACTTTTTATAGGTGCCTTCAAAATTCTTGAAAGCCTCTTCCTTAAGTTCCGTTAATTTCTCACTCATCAACTGCTTACCTTCGGTTAAGGTTTTCTCTTTCATAATCTCCTCAACTCTATTCATAGTTAAATCTGAGATTGCATTTATAATTTCCTCTGACGGGAATCTTGAAACATACTCGTATTTTTTACCTTCGGGATTTATTTCTTTAACAAACTCATCCACAAAATTGTACAAATCATCAATATGATCTCTGGCAAAATTTACCGCTTCCAAGATTTTTTCTTCGGGAAGTACGTTTGCTTCAACTTCTGCAGCTAAAAATCTTTTATCATCACCAACAAAAGAAACCATCATATCCAAGTCACTTTCAGATTCTAATTGTTTTAATGTAGGAGATAAAACTAAGTCACCATTTATTAAGCCAACTCTAGCAGAAGCGATCGGGCCTGAAAATGGAATATTACTTGCCTGTAAACAAGCTGAAGTAGCTAACATACTTAAAAACTCGGGATCGGCTTCTTCATCAAGAGAAAGCACAGTAACAACAATTTGAACCTCATCCATATAATCTTTAGGAAACAAAGGTCTAATAGCGTGATCTATAGATCTTCTGGCTATCACTGCGTCGTCAGTTGCTTTTCCGTCTCTTTTAACAAACCTCGAACTTTTTATACTACCACTGGCATAAAGTTTTTCTTCATACTGGACTCTAAGACCTAAAAAATCAGCCTCGGGAGAAGGATCTCCTGAAACAGCTGTGACAAGAAGGACTGTGTCTCCATAAGTTGCTTTTACAGACATATCTGCTCTTAAAGCTAATTCTCCGGTTTCGAAAATAAGTTTCTTACCAGCAAAATTGGTTTCTTTTCTTACAATTTTATTCATTTTTTCTTACATAGGGGTTTGTTATCTAGAGGATTAAGATTCAAAATATTATGCACCCGATGCATAATAGCCTGCCTCCTAATCCAATGAATAAGACCCGCTATCCTAATTTTCCGGCTGTCCTTACTTAGACAGCTCAATTTTTTCAACTAATTGGCTATATCTATCTTCATCTTTACCTTTTAGATAGGATATCAATCTTCTTCTTTTGTTAACCATTTGAAGAAGACCTCTTCTGGAGTGATTATCTTTTTTATGGGTTTTAAGATGGTCGGATAATTTTGCAATAGATTCAGTAAGGATAGCAACCTGAACTTCAGGTGATCCTGTATCAGCATCATGTAATCTGCTGGTTTTTATTATCTGTGCCTTTTTTTCCTTAGATAAAGCCATAATTAACTATGGTAATATACCAAAACTAACTTAATAAATCAACTACTAAATACCCTTTCTCTTAGAAATTCCTTTAAGTAAAGCTTCCGCAGCCTTGCTGGAAATTTCAAGGTCCCATTTAATGGCATGGTTTAATACCAGCAAACTTGTGCTATCAAAGCTCGGGTCTACTACATTTATATTCCCAAATCTTTGATTTCTTTCAGAATTATCAATATTTAAAATATCAACCCCGCCGAAAGTCCCTCCCACATCTTCCAGCAATCTTCCCAAGCTGTCTCTTGAAGGGGCGCCTACAGTTATGATTAAATCAAAATCGTAACCTTTGATTTCAGATTTTATTTTGGATAAATCGAAATCTCTTTCAATAGGACTTAGTGAAAAATGTAAAACGTCGTTTTCGGTTGAGTAATTTACTTTTGAAGCATTAGTATTGGAGTAGTCAACAGAGACCACAAGTTCTCTTGCAGAAGAATTATCAGCAATGTTTATATCCTCGACATCTCCGAAGTCCTGCGGAACCATACCGGGATACAAAATCATTACCTCCTTACCTTCGGCTTGTAGCATATAGTAAAGACCTACCGCGGATGAAAATGAATCAATACCCGCAGTTTTAGAAGGAAGAATTACTATACTTCCTGCTTCTTTAATAAGACTCAATATTTGGTTTGTTTTATCAAATTCAGAATTCATATTTTATTTAAAATTTACTCGAGCAGGGAACACATAATAAGTAGAGGATGGAACAATATACCAGAACCTGAAGAATTGTACAATATTAGCCCTATAGTGTCAAATGTCAGTGAGGCTTGAGGGCGAGCCTAGAAAATCAGGAAAAGAGTAAAACATTATAATGACAAGGTAAATTGGGGTATAAATTTATAAAGAAATATCTAAAGACTATAGAACTTCAAAGTACATGTCTGCAGTAATTTCTTCGAATTGGGGTTTAAGAAGTACACCACATTCATTGTCTTTACCGGCAACATCAATATCATCTTTTCCTTTTTTTAACTTTTTAATGGAACCGTAAAATAACGGCTCATCTTCTTTTGTAAGGTCTGCGGGATTTTTATTATAAATAGCTACACGTGATTTTACTTTTAGTGCTCCTGCAAGAACTTTACATCCGGCGATGATATCGCCCGAATCAAGTTTAAATATTTTTATGACCTTGGCTCTGCCTTTTACCTTTGACATTTCATTAACAGCAGTTCCTTCCAAAAATTTTGCTGCGTCATCAATTAGATCGTAAATAGTTCTGTAAGACTTAATAAAAACACCTAAGGATTCTGCCAAATCTTCAACCGCGGGAGAAATTCTTATATCAAAACCCACAACCACACCTTTAACACTTTGAGCAAGCATTACATCTGACTCGGTTATATCCCCGGTCCCGGTGTGCAGGAGTTTTAAAGCATAGGTTGTCTCGGCCGAAGAAGTAACCAAGTTTGATAAACTTGCCTTAACAGCTTCCAGCGTACCCTCGGTGTCGGCTTTTAAGACCATAGAAACCATTCTTTTAGCGTCTTTTCCAATAATCTCTATTTTGTTGTCGTCTCTGGATAATTCAGCTAACTCACTTCCCTTCATTAATAAAATATCTCCGACATGAGGAACAACGCTAAACCCGAGCAACTCTACAGGGTCCGAAGGACCAGCTTCCTTCAATATTTTTCCGTCATATCCGGTCATTGATTTTATTTTTGCGTTAATTCCCGAAGCTGAAACTGTATCTCCAACTCTTAAAGTTCCATTTTTTAAAATACAAGAAACCACCACACCTTTTTTCCTATCAAGTCGGGATTCAATAATTATGGCTTCCATCTCACCTAAAGGGTCAGCCGGTATCGAAATCATTTCAGATAAAAGCAATATAGCATCAAGAAGAGTGTCCATCCCTTCTCCGGTTTTTGCCGACATTTCAACACAAATTTCGCTTCCACCCCAATCTTCTACAAGAACGTTTTCCTGAGCTAATTCTTGTTTTACTTTTCTCGGATCAGCTCCCGGCTTGTCAATTTTATTTATAGCTACGATAAAAGGAACCTTTGCTGCTCTAATGTGTGAAATGGCTTCTTTAGTTTGAGGTTTTACCCCTTCTTCTGCGGCTACAACTAGTACGACTATGTCGGCAGCTCTTCCACCTCTGGCTCTCATCTGAGTAAATGCTGCATGGCCGGGTGTATCTATAAAAGTTATTTTTTTACCGTTATGAGAAATTTGGTAAGCACCAATATGTTGTGTAATACCGCCGTACTCTTTTTCCTGAACATTAGTTTTTCTTATACGATCGAGAATGCTTGTTTTACCATGATCGACATGTCCCATAATGGTGACAATGGGAGCTCTGATGTAATCTTCAGTTTTATTTTTAATGTCTTCAGACATAGTTTATACAAGCAATTTAATATTACACTTTTTTCAATCATTATTTGATCAAAAAATTTTAAAGACGTCATCTTACCAAATCTAATTTTATTCTTGATCGGGCAATGTTTCTTCAGTTTTTTCGGGCTCTACAGCGTCTTCTGAAGCTTCAGGTTGTTCGGAGGTATTGTTTTCCTCGACCACTTCTTCTTTTTTCTTTATTTCTTCTGCTTCGTTGTATTTTTTAATCTCAGCGTCCCAAACTCCAATAACTTTATCGTCTTTTTCAACTTTTTCACTACCTTCAACAGCCTGTTCACTTGAAAATATTCCTGCAACACCTTTTATATCTATTTTCCATCTTGTAAGTTTGTTGGCTAATCTGGCATTTTGACCTTCTTTTCCTATAGCCAAACTTTGCTGATCTTCGGGAACGGTTACAATCGCTCTTTTTTCTTTTCTCTCAAGCTCTACTTCTGTTACTTTTGCAGGAGAAAGACTTGCGGCTATGAATTTTTCTAAGTTATCGGAATAAGGAACAATGTCTATTTTTTCACCAAAAAGCTCGGAAATGATAGATTGAACTCTTACTCCCTTTTGACCGACACAACTTCCAACTGGATCTACTTTTTCATCTTTTGAAGAGACTGCCATTTTTGTTCTGGAACCTGCTTCTCTGGCAATTGCTTCGATAACAACAACACCGGAAGAAATTTCAGGAACTTCTTGTTCAAAAAGTCTTACGACAAAATCAGGATCTGCTCTACTTACAACAATTTCAGTACCTCTCGATGTTTCTTGAATGTCTTTTACTAAAACTTTGAGTCTTTGGTTTATTCTATAAACTTCTGTGGGTACTTGCTCGGTTTTTGGCATAACGCCCTGGCTTCTGTTTTTACCCATATCTAATGTAACAATTCCTTTTTCAACTCTAAAAACTGTGCCTAAAACTATTTGACCAATTTTTCCTCTGAATTCCAATGTAATAACATCTTTCTCAGTCTCTCTTATTTTTTGAACCATTACTTGCCTGGCAGTTTGAGCTGCTATTCTACCAAAACCTGCAGGAGTGACATCCATACCATCTTTTAATATCCTCACCTCACCCGTATCAGGACTAAGATCAACAACTATTTCCTCAAGCTCGACATCCTCACCTGCTTCTTTTCTATCTTTTTTATAGGCGGTAGCCAAAGCTGACTTTACAGACTCGAGAACACTTTCAACTGTTATTCCCTTTTCGGTTGCAACCTGACTTATTGCCGCATTAAATTCCGATATTGCCATGTTTTTTTGCCCTTTCCAGCAAATAACTACTTTATTAAAAAAAGTGGGGAGGTCCCACTTAAAACAATCACTATTTATATTCCGTAAAACAAATGAATTCTATACTAAGAGTTAGACAAGGTCAACTAATTGAAAATGCACAAGAAAAAGAAAAGAAAACAGGTATGTTTTTAAAGAATCTTTTAACAGAGCTAGTTTGCCCCAGACAATGTTGCTGGTGTATATATTCCGTAATCAAATATATCTGGAGCATAAGGATATGATTTATGTACTATAACTGTAGCTTTTTCTTCGCTTCCGGAACCTGTAACTATTTCACCTCTGGAGGTAAGTTTGTATCCTTGAGGAGGTAAAGCAACATCTGTTGGAAATACGGCTACTTTCGAAGAATTATATAAAACCTTTATTCTAAGTCCAAACGAATTATTTACTAATGCGACTGTTTTACAGAAGTCGTAGCCGAATTCGGGACCTGTACTATCATCAAATCTATCAGATAGATTCATAAAAGCTGGAAGTGAGCCATTGGGTTTTATACCGCCTTTTAAGACATCTCCATCAGAATTGTAGGAATTATAATATATAGCTGACTGATCATTGACCCAACATATTTTAATATTACTAAGGTTGTTAGGACCATCGAGATTAACTTCTTTTATATAACCGGGCTCTAAGTTAAAAGAGTAGCCATCATTATCCCCATTTTCTTCATTTGTACTAAATTCCTCTACTTTTACTACTGCTCGGGAGGATATTAAATCTCCGGTAGTTGTTTCTCTTTCATCAGGTATTGTGATAGGGCAGCCTGTAAATTCACCTTTCTTTTCTGTACAAGATTTCTCACCCTGAAGATCGCAAGAAACATTTGCAGTACATGTTTTCATTTCTGGTCCGCACGCATCAACACCCAAGGAACCAGAACCTGATTCGCATTTATCAGCTAAATACGTGCAATATTCACATGTACAAACACAGTCCGGGGTTAAGGCCCCCAGTTCAATTGGTTTACTGGAAAATACATAAGAACAAGTACCTGCTTCTGGACCAGGAGTAGCCCCTATGCTCTCACAACCATCACCACCACCAATAGAAGCATCTAACTGACTGTAAGATCTACTTAAAAGATTTTCAATTCCTCCTTCTGCTGCTGCAATTACTCTTGCAGAAGTATCTGTCCTTGCTACTCTTTTTAATGATTGAATAGTTCTTGTTGAAACTGCAACTCCCACAGCCATTGCTATTGTTACAGCAACAATAACAAAAAGAAGTGTCTGACCTTTTTGGTTTTTATTCATTTTAATTTTAATGTTTTTCATAATCATTTTAATAAATATATTCCCAATCAAGATCATAGGTTGTTAAACCTGTGAAATACAAATTATCTTGGGATTTTTCTCTTTCAAGAGATGTTAAAAGATAAAGATATTTGTTAAATGCCTTTGCTGATTCTGCAGGCATTGTTGCGTTATTATCATGATAAAGGTCTCTTGAAAAAATAATACCGTCTGTTAGATCTCTAGTAATAAGAGGTGCTGAAACCATTATTGGATCATCATGACTATTCTCTGTTATAGACCCACCGATAGATTCAAACTCTATTTTCCCACTTGCGATTATCCCTGCCTCAATATTTGGATCTTGAGATAAATTAAAGGAACCTACATCTGTACCCACATCTTTACTAATTGTTACAGAGCCGTTTACTACTAAAAGCAATCTTCCGCTTGAAGAAGTGGTGAAATTATTATTTATTGTCAGATCGTTATCAATATATAAAACTGCTACCCCAGTACCGCTCAATGTATAAGTATTAGGTAACGTTGTTATTCCAGAACTTTTATAAATTACACCGGAATTTAAGCTAGTATTAAGATCAGATATTTCCGTTGCTCCATTAGGAGCTTCAAATGTAAAGCTTTCAAGCCATTTACTATTATGGTTAGAACCTCCTGAATCAAGATTCTCGGCTCTTCCTCCTAAGTCATCCTCGAATAATAGGTTGTAAGTGGTGCCTTCATCTAAAGTGTCTTCATGAGGATTTGTAATCTGATCTTTTGAAAATACAAAACCACCTGTAATATTATCGTAAGAATTTAAAAGGGCTTTAACAAATCCTGCAGGATTAGAACCTGTCCCCAACGGCACTACAACGTTTACTTCTTTTGCAAAAATATCTGAATCAACTGCAGAAACCCAACTTTCTTTATAAGATTCTTTTAATCCTACTAATTCAGTTTTACTGTCTCCATCAGCAACAACTCCAGGATTATAAGGATAACTACCCTTTGAAGGGCATACCATGCTATATGTTCTTATAACTTCTTCATCATTAACTCTTTTACGAACAGTTATATTAAGATCCCCTTGGTTTACCCAAATATCACAGGTTACCTCACCATTTGAATCAGTGGTTTTATTACACAGCTCGGCACCAGTGGCAGATGAAATAATTACCGTAGCATCGCTTAGGTTATCTAGAACACTTAAATCCAAGGTGCAAGAATCTCCCGAATATTCTACTAAAGTTTCCGGCGGGATGTCTTTAACTTTGATTGTTAAATTATATGTTTGTTGTTGTAATTCCCAATGAACATTTGTCCAACCGGATGTGGGCATAATTATACTTGAGGTGCTAAAGGAACCAAATCCCGACCAATTCCCACTTATAGAATATCCCGGGTGGTTGTAGACCCACGATTTAGGTTTATAACCATCTGGCCAATTGGACAGTGTGAAGGTGTGAGATTGTCCCGGTTCAATGTTTGCGGCTACTCCTGTAGAACCTCTGTAGTAAGCTCCTGCTGTGACGTGACACCACCATCCTTTAATTTGATTTCCTGCCTCACCAGTATAATTTAGGGTAAAGCTGGGATGTACCTTAGGAGTACTACACCCTGAAAGATAAGTTGAGTCTCTCCATTTTTCAAAATTGTCTTTTACTGTATTACCGTTGTCGTCACTCCATATGTTACCTTCAACGTAAAGACAGTTTCTTGTACAAATATTTGTGCTTGAATTGTAATTACCCCCAACATCAACACACTCCACACTGCAAGAACCTGAAACACAACCTGGTTCACCGGGAGTGCACCCCACTGGGCACGATGTGGCATCCTCACAAGTACTAGTCTGAGACCCATTAGAACAATGACTCCAGTCACTTAAATTGCCGTTTTGAGGAGTACATAATGGTGGACCAAGCTTCCAATTTATTTTCATATAATCGTTGGTTGCCGTCATTGTAAAATTCGCGTCGCACCCAGAACCACGTCTCTGTAATGTCCAAGTTTCGCCTTCCGCTGGGTCAAAAACTTCCCACTCCCCGCAACTTGAGTCTGCAGGAATGTTCCCCAAAGTAGCTACATATTGTCCATTACGCACCATTCCGGCATTGTTATCCTCATTATAGTCATTCAAATGAGAATAATATTCATATTTCTGAGTACCTATCCTGGGAGTACCAAAACAGTGCCAATTACGGGCTATATTTTCCGGAGTGTCTATACCTGAACCACTTATTATCACAGAAAAATCGTTTGTTGGGTAAACAGCTTCTGTGGAACAATCACCAATATCAAAAGGGTCGCCTCTATATTCCTCATGATAAAATTGAATTCCACTAGGATCCGAAATACTATTCAACACACCATCGTTATTAAAATCACTCCAAACGTAACCCCTAATACCGCGCCAAGTGCCGCCTCCAGAACCTCCCTCAAGGGTGCAACAGCATGTGTCGCACCAGTAATAAGCACCCGGCAAAGCACACTTGGTCGGGTTTAACGGGTTCCGTATTACACAACAATCTTTGTGAGCACTAGTATTGCAGTAGTTGGCATCTCCACACTGGCAATTGCCCTCCGGAGCAGGACAATCATTCGGACTTGTTAGACATTCATCGCCACCACTACCACAATCAGCCGAAGTGCAACACCCTGTCTCCCCCGACTGTATTGTACACTGGTAACCATAGGAAACAACAGAATAGAAACCTACGAATAAAAAAATTACTATAGACTTAAAATTAAAAAATTTATTTTTCATTAAAGTAACAGCTATTCGGATCTGAATTAGTTAATAATATTTTCTTGACCTGTAAATTTTCCAAATCTGTATAATCATTAAACACTATTGAGAAGGTAGTTCCAATGGGATAACTTGAAATAAGATTAAGTCTATCAGTAAGACTCATAGAACTTGATTTCATAGCAATATTGTACTTATCGCTATCAGTAAGATATCTGAAATCCAGTCCATATCTGCTAATATCAAATTCTGTACACACTATCAAAAAATCTTTGTACAAAGGAAATGTCTTTTCCACATTACCTTCCTCTGTTTTATCAATTAATTTCAACGACATGTTTTCTTCGTCCAAACCCCTAAACTCGTATCTTAATCCCATCTCACCCATCTTATATTCATTATATAAATCTATGTAATATTTTGGTTCTTTGACCTCGGGTTCAATATTTAAATCAGATACTAAATTGCCAAACGGACTGTCTTTTTCAGACACTTCTGTAGATGTATCTTTGGTATCTATTTTTTTATTGATTATTGAAAGAAAAGTATCTTTAAAAAAATATAGAAAAATAGCAAGAATAATTAAAAATAGAAAAAGAATAATAATCTTAAAGAAAGGTTTTTTTGCGGCTTGCCTTTCTGCCATCTCATTATTTGTTAAATTCGATTCACTCATCTTTGAATTAATTATCAGTTTAAATTTTCTCTGTGTCAAGTATTTGTATGGGTTACGGACATACTGGACAAAATGCCCTTAAAAACTAAGTACCCCATT
>CAZSDQ010000011.1:0-27716 GCA_964605725.1 uncultured Candidatus Saccharibacteria bacterium | reverse complement strand
TGTTTTGACTGACATTCCAATTTACATTAGTCCAGGATGTTTCGTAACTTATTCACTACCACACCCTATATTAATTGACAAACGAAAATCCCCCTTGACACATTTAGCACTCGTGATATATTACTGATAATATGTTGACCGAAAGACAAGTAGAATTATTACAAGCAATTATAGATGACTATATAAACACCGCCGAGCCGGTGGGTTCTGTAGAAATAGTAAAAAGCCATAATTTAAGATGCTCCCCCGCTACGGTCAGAAATGAAATGGCAAAACTTATCGATATGGGTTTTCTGGAAATGCTTCACACATCATCCGGCAGGGTGCCAACAAAAATGGCTTACAAACTTTATATCCAAGACTTAATGCAAGAAGAGGAATTACCTGTTTTACAAGAAGTTGCTTTAAAACAAAGACTTTGGTCGAACAGATTTGAAGTAGAAAAATTACTACGAGAAACCACATTAGCTTTAGCAGATGCTACTGATTGTTTATCTATAGCTACCACTGACAACGGGTTTGTAACTTACTCCGGAGCTTCAAACGTACTCGAACACAAAGAGTATTGGGACATAGATATTGCTAAAGCAACATTAAAAGTCCTTGACGAATTCGATACTTTAAACAGAATTTTCCAAAGCGTAATGCCCGGGCAAGAAACCTACACCCTAATCGGTGACGAAATACCCGTAGAAAAACTAGATAAAAGTACACTAATTTTTGCGCCTTATAGAATCGGTGAAAAAACAGGAAACATAGCAATACTTGGACCTTCAAGAATAAACTATTCAAAGATAATACCGATGATTAAATATACTAAGAAAATTTTGGAGGAGCTTGGCGGATCTTGGTAATTTTTACCTCACTGCCTAAAATCACTATGAAAGAAAATAAAAAGGAAGGGGGTATCCCTTCGAAAAAAATACAAGAAAATTATGAAAACCAGATAAAAGAACTTCAAGATAAAGTTGAAAGTCTGGATAACAGCTGGAAAAGAGCTCTTGCCGATTACAGCAATTTAGAAAAAAGAACTGCAGAAGAAAAGGAAAATTTTTTAACAATAGTAAAAATACAGATTATAGAAAGTTTTTTGCCTTTTTTTGATAACTTAGAAAAAATACAAGAACACTTAAAAGACGAAGGCCTGCATTTAACTCTAAAGGATTTACAAAAAGCTTTAAAAAATATTGGGGTCGAAGAAATTGAGGCCGAAGGAAAAGACTTTGATCACAATTTTATGGAAGCAATAGAAGTACAACCAGGAGAAAAAAATAAAGTTTTAAAAGTAATTCAAAAAGGTTATTTATTAAATGGTTTTTTGTTAAGACCAGCCAAAGTGGCGGTAGGTCAACAATAAATAGGAGGAATAAAAATGTCAAAAATATTAGGAATAGACTTAGGAACTACAAATAGTTGTATGGCAGTGATGGAGGGCGGAAGCGCTAAAGTAATACCAAACGCCGAAGGTGCTAACACTACCCCGTCAATCGTGGTGCCCGACCAGAACATCGTCGGAATCCCTGCAAAAAGACAACAAGTTGTAAATCCAAAAAATACAATTTTTTCAATTAAGAGATTAATGGGAAGAAGGTTTGATGACCCAGAGGTTCAAAGAATCAAAGGGGACTATCCTTATGAAATAGTTGAAGGAAAAAACGGATTAGCCTGTGTGGAGGTTGAAGGTAAAACCTACACACCACAGGAAATTTCAGCAAAGATACTTGCAAAAATGAAGGCTGACGCTGAAGCGTTTGTTGGACAGAAGATTACAAAAGCAATAATTACAGTACCTGCATACTTTAACGATTCTCAAAGAACTGCAACAAAAGAAGCGGGACAGATAGCAGGTTTTGAGGTAGATAGAATAATCAACGAACCAACAGCTTCTTCTTTAGCTTATGGTTTAGATAAAAAAGCAAATGAAAAAATAGTTGTTTATGATTTGGGTGGTGGTACTTTTGATGTCTCAGTTTTAGAGATTGGTGACGGTGTTTTTGAGGTTAAAGCCACGAATGGAGACACATACTTAGGTGGAGATGATTTTGATCAAAAAGTAATTAACTGGCTCTTGGAAGAATTCAAAAAAGAAAACGGTGTTGATTTATCTAAAGACAGACAAGCAATGCAAAGGTTAAAGGATGCAGCCGAAAAAGCCAAAATTGAACTTTCATCAACTATGGAAACTGAAATAAACATACCGTTTATTACAGCTGATAGTTCGGGTCCCAAACACTTAAACATCAAACTTACCAGATCAAAACTTGAACAACTAGTCGACGATCTTATTCAAAGAACGATAAAACCCATGGAGAACGCTTTAAAAGACTCAGGATTAAGCAAAAGCGATATTAATGAAGTTGTCTTAGTTGGTGGTATGACCAGAATGCCTAAAGTTACCCAAGTGGTAAAAGAATTCTTCGGAAAAGAACCAAATAAAAGCATCAACCCGGACGAAGTGGTAGCACTCGGAGCAGCAATTCAAGGTGGGGTTTTATCTGGAGATGTTAAAGATGTTTTACTTCTGGATGTAACACCTTTAACCTTAGGAATTGAAACATTAGGAGGAGTTTCTACACCTTTAATAAACAGAAATACGACTATACCAACTCAAAAGAGTCAGGTATTCTCTACTGCAGCTGACAGTCAAACCAGCGTAGAAATAAACGTACTCCAGGGCGAGAGAAATATGGCTTCTGACAATAAATCTTTAGGTAGATTTATGTTGGACGGAATTCCTCCGGCCCCAAGAGGTGTTCCCCAAGTAGAAGTTATTTTTGATATTGATGCAAACGGAATACTAAATGTCACTGCAAAAGACAAAGCTACATCAAAAGAGCAAAAAATAACTATCCAAGGAGGAACAGGATTATCAAAAGAAGAGGTTGAAAAAATGGTAAAGGAATCAGAGCTTCATGCTGATGAAGATAAAAAGAGAAAAGAAGAAGTTGAAACGAGAAACTTAGCCGACGGTCTTTGCTACACCGCTGAAAAATCTGTAAAAGATGCAGGGGATAAAATACCAGAAGACCTTAAAAAGGATATTGAAGAAAAGGTTAAGAGCATCAGAGACAACCTGCAAACAGATAGCGTGGAAACTTTGAAACAAAAGACGCAGGATCTTTCCAGCACTCTTCAGAAAATTGGAGAACATATGTACAAACAAGGAGGGCCAACTCCAGGAAGCCAAGATCAAAACACAGGCAATGGAAGTAACGACCAAGACAAAGGAAAGGACGGAGACGATAAAAAAGATGAGCCTGTAGAAGGTGAGGTAGTTGAATAACTATTTAGCTAAAGTATCCGTAATTCCTTTAACTGTAAGTTAGAAACAGGAAATCAGAAATTAGAAATCAGAGAGGGGCGCCGAAGGCGCCCCTCTCTTTTTATCTTTTTTTCTTTTTCTAACTTAATTCTCTTCTATCTTAATTTTTCGTTATATCTTCTATTACTTTCAACTTACCTGTCTTTTATCTTTTGAGATAATTCCCAAACCAGATAAAATAACTATATATTTTCGGTATCATCCAAAAAAGATTCAGTATCGTCCGCATCATCGGTTAAAACTTCTTTCGAGACATCGATGTCTGAACTTATTTCAACCGATTTATCAGGGCTGGTAACCACAGAACCACTATCCATTTCCTCTGTAAAAGAAACCTCTTCCGAACTAGTACCAGACGGACCCCCCACCGAAACATTTTCAACAATAGGTTGAGTTTCTGTAATAGTATCCTCTTTTGCCACCTCGCCGTCTAAATCAGTGTTGCCGATTACATCATCCGACAAATTAGCACCACTAACGTCTTTTAGACTTTTATCATCACTTAAACCAGTAGTGTTTGAAGATAAATCCACAGGCAATTTTTTATTGTCGTCCATAACTTTTTCCCTTTTTAAAATTTTTTATTGCTTAAAGTATATCAAAGGTTGACTGACATCATAAATAGTGATTATATTTAATTAAATTTAACTGCCCTTAGTTTTTTTGTATTGTTCATAAGGGCAAGAAAGCCCAAAATGGAAACCTTAGAATTAATATTAATCATTACCCGCATCTTAGTTTATATTACTATTGTGGGAGTTCTGGTTTACGTAGTTTTGATTTTAAAAGAAGTTAGAGAAATGGTTGCTGATGCAAAAGATGTAGTAAAAGTAGGGAGAAACATTACAACTTCAATAGCGTCGCCGGTAAATTCAGTGGTTAGTCTTTTAAGTGGAGTTGCAAAAGGAATAAATGCAATCAGATCTGTAACGGATTTATTTGATAAAGGAGAGGAGGGTGAATATGAGGACTATTGATAGAAAAGACTCTGATTTTTACAGATGCGGACATCCAAGACATATGTGCCGTAATAAAGGAGGTTCGTTTTCAAAAGGATTTTTTTGGGGCGCAGTAATTGGGGGTATTTTGGGAGTTCTTTTTGCACCTGAAAAAGGCGAGGACACAAGAAAAAAGATAAAAGAAAAAGCAAAAGATTACGAAGAAAAAGGAAAAGAAGCTTTAGAAAAAGCATCCGAAGAGTTAGAAAAAGCCAGAATAAAATATGAGGAAGCCGCAAAAAAAGTAGGTCCAGTTATTGAAAAGGCAAAAGAAAAAATAGAAGAGGTTAAAGTTAAATCAGAGCCTTATGTTGAATTTGCTAAAGAAAAGGCATCTGAAGTTAAGGAGTTTATTCAAGAAAACAAAGATCCTGTTGAGGACACCCTGGAAGATTTAGCAAACGAGATACTGGATGAAGGAAAATTAATAAAAAAAAGATACTTCAAAGGTACGAGAAAAAGATAATTGTCATTTTTGATCAATGCTATTAATTTCCCCCTCTAAGATGTTAGAATATTTGTATGCCCGATACATACAACACACCACCTGTTAGTTCTATTTTTCCTGTAATTCCTAATGGGGCCGATGTTGAAGAAACAGCTGAAATCGTTTCTAAACCTCTTGACACAAACAGTGATGAAAACACGATAATACCGAGCCCTGTTTACGAAGCCCTGTATGGAAATAGCGAGACAACAAATACCTCTACGCCTTTTAATGAATCGGAAACATCTTCAATAACAACCATTACAGAAACTCCTAAACTACAAACGGAGACAGACGCTATTAGACCCGGGCCAACGACGCCAACCGGAGAAATTCCAGGCAACCAACCTGTTAGTACGGGCGCAACTCTGCTAACAATTCGATCAGATGAGGAAGAGAAAAGAGCTATCGACGGCTTTACACAAAAAGTTTCTACAATTATATGAATAATTTATCTGCCCATGAACCCAACTGATACAACTACAATTAATGAAACGCTCTCGCTCACAGTTTTTTTAATCTGTGTGGTGGCACTAGTAGCATTTATAGTCCTACAAATCGCCTCGTGGTTAAGAAAGAAAAACGAAAAGAAAAATCAATTCAAACTCACTTTTTTTCAAGTTCTTCTCCCTAAAGACAACGAAATAGAAACAAAGGCTGCCGAACATATGTTTTCAAATTTAATAGGATTTAAAAAAGGACCTTTTAGTGCTTTTTTTACTGGTCAATACAGAATATCTTTTGAAATAGTGTCTAAAGACTCCGGAATCGCTTTTTATGTTGCTGCCCCTGACGAAATAGCTACCATTGTTGAAAAGCAAATAAATGCGGCATACCCGTCAGCAGAAATTGAAATAGTCACTCCTCCTGAGATATGGGACAGAGGAAAATATACAAAAGTAGCAAAACTAAGACTTAGAGGACCAGAATACTTCCCTATCAAGGAATATGAGGATTTAAAAAACGACACTATGAGTTCCATAACCAATGCAATGAGTAAGATGAAAGAAAATCAAGTACTTGCACTTCAGTATGTTATACAACCAGCAACAGATAGCTGGAGAATGGCTGGAAGAAGTTTTATAAATAGAATAAAAAATGCTAACGCTAATCCCGAAAAAAAATCAAGTATCAGTGACAGTTTTTTAGAAGCGGTAGAAAATAAAATCAACAACCCCGGCTTTTATATAAAAATCAGAGTAATTTCTATTGCCGAAGATAAAATTCAAGCGGAATCTCAAATACAAAACCTTGTAGCTGCTTTTGAGCAATTCACGGACATTAGTTATAACCGATTTGTAAGAAAAAATGCCATAAATACTAAAAAATTTGTCGAAGACTTCATTTACAGAAGAATCGGGGTTAAAAGATTGGTAATCCCTATATTAGGTTTAAAAATTAAATCCAATGTTTCAGTATTAAATAACGTAGAAATGGCAACAATATTTCATTTTCCTAATAAAGACATAACTACGCCTAACCTAATCTGGCTGGGTGCAAGAAAATCCGCAGCACCGATAAATCTACCGGATGAAAATGACGGTGTCTTTATGGGCTGGAGCACTTTTAGAGGAATAAAGAAAAAAGTATTTATTAGAGATGAAGACAGAACAAGACATGTGTACATAGTAGGTCAAACAGGTTCCGGAAAATCACAACTCATGATGTGGCTCGCTTTACAAGATATAAAGAGAGGTGAGGGGGTAGCAATAATTGACCCTCACGGTACAGATGTAAACGAACTCTTGGAAAAAATACCACCGGAAAGAAAAGAAGATGTGATACTTTTTGACGCTGCTGACAGAGAAAGACCTCTTGGATTAAATATGCTGGAAGCAAAAGACGAGACTGAAAAAAACATGATAATTAACTCTTTCATTGCTCTTCTTTACAAACTATATGACCCCAACCACCAAGGAATCATGGGACCTCTCTTGGAAAGATCTATTAGAAACGTAATGCTTACTGCAATGGTAGACCCTGAAGCCACAATGATTGATGTATTAAGGATGTTTATTGATGAGAAATACTCCAAAAAATTCCTCGATAAAGTAACGGATCCTTTAGTAAGAAGATACTGGACAGACGAAGTAGCCAATACAACTCAAAACAGAAAGGGCGAGACGATGGGTTATTTTGTTTCAAAATTTGATCGAATTACTACAGACAACACTATGAGAAACATCATCGGCCAGAAAAAATCTTCAATTAATTTTGATGAAATAATGGCTCAGAAAAAGATTCTTTTGGTAGATTTAGCCAAAGGAAAGCTTGGTGAGGAAAACTCAAATTTCCTTGGATTGCTTTTAGTCCCAAGAATTCTAACCTCTGCCCTAAGAAGACACCAATTAAAAGGGGACTTCCCTAATTTTTTCCTTCATGTGGATGAATTTCAAAATTTTGCCACACCCGACTTTGCAACTATCTTATCTGAAGCAAGAAAGTATAAATTAAATCTCACAGTTGCGCACCAATTTATTAATCAACTTCCAGAAGACATTAAAACAGCCATATTTGGAAACGTGGGAACTACGTGTGCTTTTAGAGTTGGTATAGATGACGCAGAATATTTAGAAACGCAATTTGAACCTAATTTTACAAAACAGGATTTAAGTAACCTTCCCGTCGGTAACGCATACTTAAGACTACTGGTTAAAGGACAACCCTCTCCTCCATTCTCTCTGTTTATAGACTGGAAAGATTTAACATCCGTTCCTAAAGATCCGATGGTTGCGGAAGAGATAAGAGAGTTATCAAGATTAAAATACGGGACACCTGTCCAAGAAGTAGAAGCTTTTATAAACCAAAGACTCGAAGAAGACGCATTACCCGAGCTAACACCAGATAAATCACCTTTTTCAAAACTACCTTTTTAGATAATTTTAATAATTGGCACTAATATAATATTATTTGTATAATCATAACAATGTTAAATCTGCCGTCATTTAAAAAAACATACGAGGACACAAACAGATTCCTTACCCTTAATATAAACGCAAAGGACGTTAAATGCCTTTCCTTCTATCTTGATGGGGATATATTCAAAATAACTGGTTTTGGCAGCCAAGACCTGCCGGAAGGAAGTGTTAGGAACGGTATGATATTAGACCAAGATACGGTTGTGGAGGCAATAAAAAAATCGGTGGAAATTGCTAACAGAGACTCCGTTGAAAAAATAAAAAAGGTCATTGTTGGTATTGACGGAGGCGTAACTACAGGAATAACCACAACTCTTAGAATGAAAAGGCCCACAGCAGAGCCTATCACACCAGACGAGGTTAAAACATTGTACGAAAAAGTATCTGAAATTGCTTTTACACAAGCAAAAAACAGGATAATAGAATCTACAGGGGATCCGGGATTAGATCTGCAAACTATCACAACTTCAGATGTATATATAAAAATAGATGGGCAAAAAGTAGCCGTCTTAGAAGGTCAGAGGGGACAAAACGTTGAGATTGCAGTTTTTAACTCTTTCGTTCCGGATTTTCATATTAAATCCCTTCAGGACAGCATAAAAAAGGCGCATTTGGATATGGTTGCCATTGGTTCACAAATGTACTCATTAGTGGAATGGATAAAGTCAGCACAAGAAGAATCACTAGATTTTGTATTTATAAATATATCTGAAGATTCTACTGACGTGGGAGCCATATTTGGAGGAGGAATAACTTCTACAAGAAGTTTAAATATCGGATACAATCATTTTATCGAGTCGATAATAAATAAAATGGGTCTTCCAAGAAAAAGCGCAGAATCCGTAGTTAAAATGTACAATGCGGGAAAACTTTCCGAATCTGAAGCATCTGTTATAAAGACTTGTCTAAAGGAAATAATAGACATATGGGTAGATGGATTAAAAATTTTGTTTGAAGACTTTACAGGTGTAAAGACATTTTCATCCAAAATATATGTTTCAGGTTGTGGCGTAGATATTAAAGACGTAATGGAAGCGCTGCAAGAAGCAGATTGGACAAAAACCGTCCCTTTCAAAGACTCCCCTGTTTTTAATAAAGTGTCTTTTATGGAAAACGGTAAAATAATTAACTCCACAGATCAAGAACTTACTACTGATTGGATTTATTTGGCCTCAACGTCAATAATTTATAAAGAAATAATAGGAGGATAAATGATTAAAATCCAACTTCAGCAAACAGATAACTTACTTTCCGTTATAAACAAAATAAAAGAAACGGCAGACCTAAATATAGAGCTGGAAATACCCGAGGAGTCATTGTTATTAGAAAACATCTTAAATTTGAGACTAATTCAACAACAAGCGGATAAAATTGAAAAAAGTGTGACTTTCACAACCAGTGACGAGTACGGAAATGTTTTAATCGACATTCTTTCCGGAAAAGATATAGAGCTTATTCCCGAAGAATTTGCTGATTCTGCTGAATATTTCAACAAAAAAAGTTTCTCATTACCTAAAATTAAAAACCCATTCCGAAATTTTAAACTACCCGGATTTATTAAGATAAAGAAGGGCATAATCCTAATACCATTGATAATCGCCTCAATATTTGGTGCTTTTGTTTATTATGGAAACACGGCTCCAAAAGCTAAAGTGGTAATTACAGTAGGAGCCCAGCCTTACACAAGGAGCATCACAATCAAAGTAAAATCGGATGGGCAAACAAGCAATGAGAACATGATATTAAAAGGTTCAGTACTAACTACAAGCGTTCAGGAGACATCAGAAATTGATACTACAGGGGTTAAGACTGTAGGTGAAAAGGCAGAGGGGGAGATAACCTTGTATAATAAAACTTCCTCAAAAATAGAACTTGAAAAAGGAGACACTGTTAAATACACAGGGAAATCAGAAGATCTTCCTTATACTTTAAAGGACGACGTGGAAATACCTGAAAGTACACCTCAAGATCCGCTGGATCCAGCAAGTCCTATGAACCCTGGAGAAGCTAAGGTTAAAATAGTAGCAAAAGATATTGGCAGTGGTTACAACTTGGACGAAGGTAAATCATTTGAAATCGAAGATTATGAGAAAAGCGAACTCGCTGGTAAAAATAAAGAAAAAATATCGGGGGGAAGCAGTAAGGAAGTTAAGACAGTGACACAGGCTGATATGGATAAGCTGTCAAATCAATTAAAAGAGATCTCCATAAAAAAGGCTGAAGAAAGCATTCGTGGAAAGCTGGGAACCTCACAAAAATTAATAGAGGGTTCCGTTAAAGTCTCTGTAAGTTCAGAAAACTTCAGTGCTAAAGTTGATGAAGAAAAAGAAAAATTATCGCTCACACAAGGGGCAACAGGAGAAGCATTAGTTTATAACGAGAACGAGCTAAATAAGTTCATTGACGGTTATTTTAAAAACGTAATCCCCGAAGGTCATTATATGCCCGACAAAGATAAGAAAATCACAGTTAACATACTGGGACAATCGGCAAGCAGTGTGCTTAACTCAACTGAAGCCGACATCCAAGTGACACTAAGCTCCATTATAATACCTGACATAAAAGAGGATGATGTTAAAGAAAACCTAAAGGGGAAAACCAAGGAAGAATCAAAGCAATATATAGACAGTTTAAAAAATATTGAGTCCTATGAATTTAACATATCCCCTGTAGTGCCTTTCTTTTCAAAAGTTCCGAGAGACACCAAAAGAATAGATGTGACATTAAATAAAATGTATAAGGGAGAGGCCTTATGAAAACCAACCAAGACTCTGCCCTACCCCGATTCCTCGGAATAGATTATGGAGAAAAAAACATTGGTTTAGCATTAGGATACAACGGGCTCACAATGCCTTTAAAAACTGTTTCTAATAAAACTGACAGAGATGCAATATTTGAAATAAATAAAGTAATTATCGAAAACAAAGTTGGAAACATTATTATTGGAATCCCCCTCACTGCCGAGAATAAAGAGACCAAAGAATCATTAATTGTAAGGAGGTTTGCTAAAAATTTAAAAACAATATCTAAAAGACCGGTAATATTTCAAAATGAATTCGGAACATCAAAAGAGGCCTTAAAGGAAGCAATATCTATGGACGTACCCAAAAAAAGAAGGGCTTCAAACGACCACCTTGCGGCTTGCTTAATATTAAAAACTTTTTTTGAAGAAAACTCTAATAGTGAGTAAAAATCAGATCAAAAATGAGGGTTGTGGAATTAGTCCAAAATTAAATATAGAATAATTTTATGGAGGTTTTTAAAACTATAACAACAATCTATTTAATCCTTGGATTTATTTACGCAGTTTTTATAGCCACTAAAAAAATAGATGAATGGTATTGGTTTCCTGTAAACTGGATTTTAGGTCCGCTGACTGTAGTGTATATCTTTTATTTAACAGTAAGAGGAAAGAGGCTTCCAACTGATTGGTAAATATGTACAAAATATTATTCGAAGGAAAAAAAGCAGTCATATTTAATCTTGATGACGCTGTAATTACAGAACTAAATGAAATTAAAATTCAGGTTTTTCAAAAGGTTATGAACGATGTGTTTCTTGGCTATATTGACCCAACTTCTTACTGTATTCCTGGGTATTCTTTCAGAACTATCTGGGAATCTATTTTGTACGCAAATGAAATAGAAAAGGGAAAGTTTAAAATTAAAGACCTAATAGAAAAAACTACAAATGCTTACATAGAAACTATTAACAATGAAGGTATTATTATCGACACTACGGATGGTTTCTGGCAACTTTTTGGAGAATTAAAGGAAGATCATGGGTTTAAAACGGCGCTTGTTTCAAATTACCCAAAGCCCGTTGTAGATAAACTAACAGAAAAGATTGAATTAGAAGGTATTTTTGACGTGGTCGTTTGTAATGAAAATACCAAAGAGGAGCTACATAGAATTTATAAAAAAGTGCTAAAAAAATTAAAGATGAATCCTAAAAAAGTGGTATCTTTTGAAGGGTCGATTCCCGGCGTCCGCGCCGCTAACAAAGCAAAAGTAGACGTTTTTGTAATATGGGATTTGAAAACAAGAAAATCATTTTTTGGAGACAAGGTTAAAGAATTTTCATTAGATTTTACAGCCTACCCCGGAAATATAGATAAAACGTATGAGGAGTATTTAGCTGAATCTGTAAAAGGTGCTATCGAAGATAAAAAGCAAAGACAAAGTCTTTAACAACCACTCCCTATAATCCACATTGCTTGATAATTGTGGATAACTTGTGTAACTTGTACTTCTACTGCAAAATATAAACTGCAGACGCTGTCCCCCATTAAAAGAAGGGTGTTTATTATTTAAATGAATGAGGCGCTAAATAACAACCCAAAAGAGTTCTGGAAAGCTGTTCTCGGACAGATACAACTTGAGATATCCCCTATGGTTTACAAAACAATGGTTTCAAGAACTACAGGGGTGTCTTTTGAAAATGACACATTAGAAGTGTTTTGCGAAGATAACTTTGTTAAGAAAAATCTCGAAACTAAATTTTCAAGTGTGGTAGATAACTCAGTAAAAAACATCGGGGGGAAAGGCATAAAAATTAAATACTCTGTTTCAAAAGAAAAAGAAGTAAAGGAAAACAAAGACGAGTTAGGGCCACTTTTTTCCCAACAAAAAACTGCAGAAAAATTAAACGAAGAAAAAAGAATTAAATCAAACCTCAATCCAAAATTTTCATTTGATAATTTTATATTAGGAAAAAACAACAACCTTGCTTACGCGATAGCCACGGCAATATCTGAAAAACCGGGAGAACTATACAATCCCGTCTTTATTTATTCCAAAGTAGGGCTTGGAAAAACCCACTTAATTCAGGCTGTCGGAAATAAAATAATAGAAACAAAACCGGGAATGAGAGTTGTATACACCACAGGAGAAGCTTTCACCAATGAATTAATTGAAACAATTCAGAGTGGGAAAGGAAGAGGAAAATACACAGCAAACCAATTCAGAGAAAAATTTAGAAAAGCAGACGTACTTTTAATTGATGACGTGCAGTTTATTATCGGAAGGGAATCAACCCAGGAAGAGTTTTTTCATACCTTTAATGCTTTGTATATGAGCGGTAAACAAATTTTAATAACATCCGACCGTCCTCCAAAAGATTTTAATAGCCTAGAAGAGAGAATTACCTCAAGATTCAGTAGCGGGATAGTGGCAGATATTCAAAATCCTGATGTCGAAACAAGGGTAGCAATTTTAAGATCAAAAAGAGATGCTGAAAAAGAAAACATACCAAACGAGGTATTAAATTTTATTGCTGAAAGAGTGGATTCTAACATTAGAGAATTGGAGGGAGCGTATATACAAGTTATAACCTACGCAAAGGCTACAGGAGACGTTTTGACAGTAGATACAGCCGCAAGGGCGCTGGGAGCCACGGTAAAAGAAAAGGTTGTTAAAAACGTAAATGTGAATGAAATACTGAAAGCTGTATGTTTATACTATTCAGTAAAAATTCAGGATATTAAAGGTAAAAGAAGACATAAAGAATTAGTGCTACCAAGACAAGTAGCTATGTACCTTATGAAAGAAATTACTGATATCCCTTTTATGTCTATTGGTGAGCTTTTAGGAGGAAGGGATCATACAACAGTAATGCACGGTGTAAACAAAATACAGGAAGAAATCGCGGAAACTGGTAAGGTTACTCAAGATATTGTGAATGTAAAACAGATAATTTTTAACGATTAAGGATTTGTGGAAAAAGAAAGAATCTAAAACTAATGTGGATAAGTAACCACTTTTATCCACAAAGTAATCCACATTTTTTAAGCACTTTTCAACAAACAACAATCCTTTAAATAGAACATATTTAATAATATGACTCTTTATAACTTGGTTTAAAAGCAAATGTAAATATCCACATTATTAAAATGGTTATTCGTTACCGTTCAAGCATATAAAGACTTTTCAACATATCCACACCAACTACTACAACTACCTCTTATTTTATATACAAATATTATATTGATTAAACTTGGGGATAACCTCAAACGATATCAATAAATTAGGTTATAATAAATTCATTAAATATAAATATTAAATCTGCCCAATATTTTCTAATGCAATATAAAGAAAGATTATTGGGACTATCTAAAAAAATATTCTTTATTCTGATTTTTCTAATTCCTATCAATTTGGGAAAACATTTTGAAATATTTTCCTCGTATGTAGGAGGTGTTCTTGTAGATTATCTTGTTCCAACTATATTTGTTCAGGATATATTAATATTGTTAGTTGTTTTGTTTTGGTTATTTAGTGGAGGATTTAAAAAATTATTTTCAACCAAAATAGAACTTTTTGAAAAAAAAGAAATTCAGATTTCATTTTTGTTTATTTTTTCACTTTTTATATCGACCTTGGTATCAGTGAGGTTTATTCCCTCATTTTATGCTTGGTTAAGAATGTTGGTATATTATCTTTTTTTCATTTATACGTTATTAGAAATAAATGTGGAGGATAATTATTTTAAAATTTTGGATATAACTTCTACTTCGGTTTTTTTAATATCTTTATTAGGAATAACTCAGTTTATAAATCAAGGTTCTGTATTTAATAACTACCTGATTTTAGGAGAACAACCCTACTCTGCCGGTATTTTTGGTATAGCAAAAGAATATATTTTTGGTAGGTCTTTAATACCGGCTTACGGCCTTTTCAGACACCCTAATGCCTTCGGAGGTTATCTCGCTATTACATTGTCATGGTTATTTTGTTTCATTAAAAAAAGAAAATCTTATTTCGTGTCTTTTTTATTAGGTTTAATAGCAATAATCTTTACATTTAGTTATGTTTCATGGTTCACACTTATATTTGGAATTGTTTTTCATTTGATTTTTTCTAAAAATCCCCAAAAAATTAGAAAGTATAAGAAAAGCGCAGTTGTTGTTGTTTTAACAATATTTTTGTTTTCTCTATCGCTCCCTGTTTTAAGAATGTTAAATTTAAATTTTGAAGGAAATAGAAGTGTTACAAGAAGAATAGATTTTACTTCAGCTTCCTACAGGATGATAAAAGATAACTTTTTATTCGGAGTTGGTTTTAACAATTTTACTGTGTTTGTTGATAAATATAATTACGACTCCTCAGATCTTAGATTTTCACAACCTGTTCATAATATCTTTCTTCTTATATTTTCAGAATCAGGGATTTTTGGCTTCTTATTATTCATAAGCTTAATAGGTTTTTCTTTGAAGAGACTTGTAAATTCAAGTTATTTTCATGTTTTTTTAATTTCGTTACTACAGATAGTATTGCTGGGTAGTTTTGACCATTATCTTTTTACAATACACCAAACCCTTTTATTATTTTGGATTATTTTTGGCTTAAGTTTACAATAGTATTGGATTTTTAATTTAGTGTATATATAATTATGAAGATGAAAAATAAAATTACTACTGCCATATTATTATTGCTTATTCCATTGTTTCTAACCGCTTGCACACTTTCTGATATTCCTGTTGTTGGTAAATATTTTGGCGGAGGTGCTGGTAATCCTGGGAAACCCGGAGTTCCTGTAAGTTTAAATATGTGGGGGTTGTGGGAAACACCGGATATAATGGATGTAATAATTAAGAATTATCAAACTAAAGAGAATTTAGTTACGTTAAATTATGAAGACAGGTCAATAAACAACCCTAACGGATATAAAGACAGTATTTTTACAAGAATTAAGCAAGGTGATTTACCAGACATAGTAATGGTGCATAATAGTTGGGTACCTTTTTTAAAAGATTATCTGGAACCAGCTCCCTCGGATGTTATAGCTGTTGCAGATTACTCACAAAGGTTTTATCCGGTTGCCACAGAGTCTTCTGTGGTTGACGGAAAGGTTTACGCTGTTCCAGCTCATTATGATGGTTTAGTTTTGGTTTACAATAAAGATCATTTTGACGAAATAGACCAGGTTTCTCCACCTACTGCTTGGGAAGAATTTAGGAGAGTGGCCTTAGCTTTAACCGTTAGGACAGATAAGGAGGGTCTCGTTAGGGCAGGCGCTGCAATAGGAGCAGCAAATAATATTGATTTCTTTTCGGATATTGTGGGATTAATGTTTGCACAGGCAGGTGTTTCGGTTCCTTCGGGTATAGATAGCAGAGCGGCTCAAGACGCGTTATCATTTTACACATTGTTCTTAAAATCAGACGGTGTTTGGAGCGAGTCTTTTCCGGAAGCATCTAAAGCTTTCTCTGCCGGTAAAGTATCTATGATATTTGTTCCTACTTGGAACCTTTTAGATATTGTTAGAGCAAATCCCGGGATGAACATCGGAGTTGCTCCAGTTCCTCAAGCAATTGCTGAAAAACCTGTTTCATGGGGAAGTTTTTGGATGTATGCTGTTCCAAAATCCAGCTCTAATTCAAAAGCTGCGTGGAAATTTATTAACTTTGTTTCTCAAGATGATCAGCAGTTGGCTTTATTTAATGAGGCTTCTAAATACAGACCTTACGGAGCTCCTTTTTCATCGGTAAATTTGTCGTCTCAAGCAGGTCAGAGTGCTTCTTCGCAATATATAAAACCGGTTTTAAATACAGCTCCTTTTGCAAAAAGTAATATTTTTGCAGGAAGATCAGGTAACAATACTGAAGTAGAGGCTTTAAAAACAGCAGTAAACGCAGTTTTATCCGGCGAGGTTACCTCAGAACAAGCTTTAAAAACTTGTAAAGAAACAATTACAGGTACACAGCAGTAAATATTAAATTATTGAACCTATGTTTTTTGCTGGTATATTTCCATTGTGTTAATTTTTGGTATAGAAACATCTTGTGATGAAACAGCTGCCGCTATCGTTGAGGATGGCGTAAATGAAATTTGCAGTGTAGTTTCATCTTCAAAAGAATTTCATGAAAAAACAGGCGGAATTGTACCCGAAGTAGCAGCGAGAAAGCAGGTAGAATCAATCGTTCCCGTAATAGCGGAGTGTTTTGAAAAATATAAAGAGATAAAAGGATACGAGAGTATCGAGCATTGTTATACGGATATTGATGCTGTAGCAGTAACCATTGGTCCGGGACTTTTAGGGTCATTGGTAGTTGGTGTAGAGGCAGCCAAATCACTGGCATTTTTTTTGAATAAACCATTAATCCCTGTAAATCATTTAATCGGACATCTTTATGGAAACTATTTAGCAGAGGGAGGGGTTGAAAAAAATATTGCCTTTCCTGCAGTTGCGTTGCTTGTGAGCGGAGGTCATACAGATTTAATTCTTATAAAAAATCACGGGGATTTTGAATATATCGGAGGTACATTGGATGATGCTGTAGGGGAAGCTTACGATAAGGTTGCCAGACTTTTGGGTTTGTCACAGTACTTGGGAGGTGCCCTTCTATCTAAAAAGGCTCAAGAATGCAAGGTAAATAAAATAAAAGGAAAATTACCAAGACCTATGATTGATCAGGATAATTTTGATTTTTCATTTTCAGGTTTAAAAACTGCAACCAGAAGATTAATTGAAAACGAGAAAATTTCTACCGAAGTTATTGCAAGAGAGTTTGAAGATGCTGTTGTGGAAGTTTTGACTAAAAAAACTCTAAAAGCGGTTAAAAAATTTAGTGTGAAGTCACTGCTGATGGGGGGCGGGGTGTCCGCTAACCTACATTTACGAGAAACATTGGGAAGGGAGTGTGAGAAGGTTAACGTGAAGTTCTACGCCCCGCCCCTTCGACTTTGTACCGACAATGCTGTCTACATTGCCAGCGCAGCGTACTTTATGTACATAAAAAAGCCGCACTCGAGTTCTAAAGGTAATCCGGGAGATTCGATTTTAGGGAGTGCCATGGGACATAACGAGCAATTAAATATAGATTTCAAAGATATTCAACCAAACCCATCTTTGGGAATTATGGGTTAGTTCAGTAAGATTTTGCAAAAATTACAAGCCCTTGAGAATCTTTTCCGGAATATACGCATTTTCCATCTTCTTTTTTAATATCCACAGGGATGCATCTTATTGTAGCTCCTGTTTCGTCATTTATCTTTTTTTCAACTTGAGATTCTCCCGACCAATGAGCTAAAACAAATTTCCCATTCTCTATCTGCTTTTTAAAGTCATCCCAGGAACTAACTCTCACTGTGTTTTCTTCTTTATGTTTAAGAGCCTTTTGGAAAATATTGTTTTGAATATCATCTAGTATTTCTCGAATTTTATCCAACATATCGTCTTGAGATATTTCTATCTTTTCACCGGTATCTCTTCTTGTAGCAATAACAATGTTACTTTCAATCTCTCTGAGTCCTATCTCAATTCTTACTGGGACACCTCTTTTCTCCCAATAATAGTGTTTTTCTCCAAATCTTATTTCTTTTCTATCTACTTTAACATCTGTGTTCAATCCTAGACTTATTTTGGTTGCTATCTCTTCAGCCACGGATAAAACTTTATCATCGTCTTTTTTATTCAAAATCGGAATTACCACTACTTTTACAGGTGCTATCTTTGGTGGTAGCACGAGCCCTTTGTCATCACTGTGGGCCATTATTATAGCTCCTATGGTTCTTGTACTTACCCCCCAGCTTGTTTGCCAGCAATATTTTAATTCATTATCTTCGTCTAAATACTTAATATCAAAAGGTTTTGAGAAATTTTGTCCTAAATTATGAGAAGTCCCCATTTGGAGTGCTTTTCCGTCCTGCATCATTGCTTCTATCGAGTAAGTTCTTAATGCTCCGGCAAATTTTTCAGATTCTGTTTTTAAACCTTCCATAACAGGAATTCCCAGATAATTTTCTGAAAAATTTTTGTACACAGATAACATCTGTTTAGTTCTTTTTTCTGCTTCTTCTTCTGTTCTGTGAGCTGTGTGCCCTTCTTGCCAAAGAAACTCCGTTGTTCTTAAGAAAAGTCTAGGTCTTAGCTCCCATCTTAATACGTTTGCCCATTGATTTATTAATATTGGAAGATCCCTGTAAGATTCTACCCATCTTGAGTAAGCTTCATAAATTATTGTTTCCGAAGTAGGCCTTATTACTAAAGGTTCGTCCAGTTTTTTTCCACCTGCATGTGTTACTACCGCTACCTGAGGAGAAAAACCTTCTACATGTTCAGCTTCCTTTTTTAAGAATTTTTCAGGAATAAGAAGTGGGAAGTAGGCATTTACTACACCGGTTTCTTTAAACATTTTATCGAGTACTGTTCTTATGTTTTCCCATATGGCATATCCGTAAGGTTTAATAGTCATAGAACCTCTAACCGGCGAGTGCTCGGCTAGCTCTGCTATCTCAACAATATCTTGATACCATTGAGAAAAGTCTTCTGATCTTGGTGTTATTCTTTTTTCTTTATGTTTTTCAGCTTTCATATGTATTGATTTTATCACAATCAAAAAACGAGGCACTTTTTTATTGTAATAGCGGTGTAGATTTGATATCTTATCTTCGTGGAAAAGAAATACGACCATAAAATTCAAGAACCGAACATTCAGCAAAAATGGGAAGATTCTGGTGTATTTAAAGGTAAGATAGAGCCTGAAAAAAAGCCTTTCACAATTGTTCTTCCCCCACCCAATGCAAATGGTAAATTACATACAGGTCATGTTTTAATGCTGGCAATTGAAGATATTTTAATTCGTTGGAAAAAGATGTCAGGTTGCTCTACTCTGTGGCTTCCGGGCACTGACCACGCGGGTTTTGAAACCCAAGTAGTTTTTGAAAAATCTTTAAAAGAAAAAGGTAAGTCCCGATTTGATTTTGATAGAGACTCTTTGTACAAAGAGATTTGGAAATTTGTTGAGGAAAATAAAGGGGTTATTCAAAATCAAATGAAAAGAATGGGTCCGGGGTTGGATTGGTCTCGTTATACTTACACTCTTGATGAAAGTGTTGTAAAAATTGTAAATTCAACTTTTCAAAAAATGTTATCCGAAGGTTTAATTTATAGAGACAACTATATTGTGAATTTTTGTCCAAAATGCGGAACTACTTTTGCGGATCTTGAAATTAAACATAAAGATAAGGTAAGTAGTTTGTATTACATAAAATATGGACCATTGGTGGTTGCTACTACAAGGCCCGAGACTAAGTTTGGGGATGTGGCTTTAGCTGTAAATCCTGATGATGAAAGATATCAGCAATATATTGGAAAAGAAATTGAATACGAAGATCCGTTGGGTAAATTTTCAATTCCTGTTATTGGCGATAAGTATGTTGATATGACTTTTGGTACCGGTGTTTTAAAAATTACCCCAGCGCATGATAAAAATGACTATGAAATTGGTTTAAAGCACGGGCTTCCTGTAGTTAGTGTAATAGGTTTTGACGGAAAGATGTCTGAAAATACCGGTAAGTATGCTGGAATGGATGTTTCTGTGGCGCGTGAGGAAGTTGTAAAAGATCTTCAGGAAATGGGCATGCTTGAAAAAATTGATACGAATTATGCAAATTCTGTAACAGTTTGCTACAAAGGAGGTCATGAGATAGAACCCACAGTACTTCCTAATTGGTTTATTAAGGTTGAATCTTTAAAAAAGCCAGCACTGGATGCGGTTTTGAACGGTGATGTAAAGATTTACCCTAAGTGGCGTCAAATTACTTATACAAAGTGGATGGAAGAAATGCGAGATTGGCCTATATCAAGGCAAATTGTTTGGGGGATTAGAATTCCTATTTGGTATGATGTCGACGAAAACCCCAACCTCCAAGTTACGTTTATTGCTCGGGGCGGGGAAAGAATCTCAGGGCGTGTAGAGGATTTGTTGAAAGATTACTCGTTTGATGAGATTAAAAATGGTCTACAAAATCTTATTGCACCGAAAGACGCTAAATTTATAACCGAGCCCGAAGTTAAATCTGATAAAGAATCTGAATCCGGAAAATTACTTCAAGAAACTGACACTTTCGATACTTGGTTTTCTTCAGGTCATTGGCCTTTAGCTACTTTAAGATATCCGGATTCTGACGATTTTAAATATTATTATCCTACTTCCGTGATGGAAACAGGCTGGGAAATTATCAGGTTTTGGGTTTCAAGAATGATTATGTTTGGAATTTATCTTACAGGCAAACCTCCGTTTAAAGATGTTTATCTTCACGGTTTAGTCAGGGCTTTAGACGGTAAAAAAATGAGTAAATCTTTAGGAAATGTTATCGACCCTCTGGATTATATTGAAGAGTACGGAGCTGATGCATTACGAATGGGGTTGATAAGTGGTACTGCCAACGGAAAAGATTTTGCATTTCCGAAAGATAAAGTAATTGCTTATAGGAATTTTGCAAATAAATTATGGAATATGGCAAGGTTTATGCTAATGATGATGGGTGATTTTGAGGAAGGCACTGTATTTGATTATAGTAAAATTGATCACAGCTCTTTAAGTTCCACGGATCTTGAGTTACTCGAGAGTTTAAAAAAATTAATCTCAAATGTTAATGCTAATCTCGAAAGATACAGATTTTCTGACGCTTCTGATCTTATATATCAGTTTATGTGGCACGAAATTGCTGATAAGTATATTGAACACGTTAAGGGATTATCAGGTGGTGAAAAAATCACATCCCTATCAGTTTTAAGATACGTATACGTTACTGGATTAAAACTTTTGCACCCGTTTATGCCGTTTGTCACTGAATCAATTTGGGAAAATATTCTCAAATTTGAAGGTGAGGAAGATTTACTATTATCTTCTAATTGGCCTCAGAATTAGAGAGTTTTTCTACAACATTTTTATATCAAACGCTTGGAATAAAATACTTGTAAATTTAGTACGGAAGTTTTGATTAAACTTAAAAGTATAGTTCTTACTTTTTCTCTTCTGATTTTTCTTCTTCCTCGGTTGCTGGTTTTTCTGCAGTAGCTTCAAGACCCGCTATAGCTTCCTCTTCAGATACAGGGGCTACTTCAGGTTCTTCTTCTTGAATTACAATTTCATCAATTCTTACAATCATTTCCTCGGGGTCTACATCCGGAATGGTAACTTTATCTTTATCAAACTCAAGTTGAGAGATAGTTACCCCCTGCCCGATTTCGTTTAACGCAGAAACATCAATAACAAAATGGTGGGGAATATCTTCGGGAAGCGCTTCTACTGTTATTTCTTGTAGTAACTGGAGTGCTAAAGCAGCTCCGGATTTAATAAGTTCATTTGTGTCCTCACCAATAATTTCAACAGGAACTTGTGCTTCCGTTTTAACCGTAAGGTCGGGTTTATATAAAGAAGCATGTGAAATTCTGGTAGTAACTGGATCGTACTGGACGTCTTTTATAAGAACTTTGTATTTATCTCTATCAGCCACTACATCTAAAAGGTCTGTCTCTCCTGCTTGTCTAAAGGTTTTTTCAAATGTGTTGTAATCCATGGATATATTTACTGAATCCATTCCCTTACCAAAAACGACAGCTGGAATTTCTCCGCCTCTTCTTATGTATTTATTTTTCTTTCCGAGAGTTTCTCTCTTTTTTGCTTGTATTTGCATATATTGGTTTAGGGCATTGGTATTCTACTTACAAAAGGCCCTCAGGTCAACATCCTGATATTTTAACAGAAAAAACTAATAAGTTAAGGTTTTACTCAAGAGTTACTTTGTATATCTTGCTCGTATCCAGTACAAACAAGTATTTCTCGTCAGAAGAAACAGAAATTCCTTTTATGTCGTACCATAGAGAATCGTCATCGTTTTTAAATTGCTTTACCAGCTCTCCATCTTCGTTAAGGATGACGACTCTATTATTGCCTCTGTCGGCAACATAAATGTTTTCAAAATCTAAGTCCGCAATTACTTTAATCGGGTTTAAAAAAGGTTTATCCAAACCTGAAACTGTAAAATCGGTCTCAACTCCTCCCGAATAATTTACTAAGGCCCCTTGATTTGTTAAAACATATACACTGTACGCTATTGATATTGAAACCGCGTCCCTGAAGTTTTGATTCTGGCCCCAAACCACTTGTTTTAGTTGGTTGTTTTCCACAGACCCCCTACTTAAAATATCCTCCGATATGGAATAAATATATCCCGAATAAGGATATACAATTCTTGCAGATGGTAGTTCGTACGTTTCTTTTACTTGAGAGGTAGCAATATCATAAGTTTTATAACCTTCGTCATCAAGAAATGTAAATAAACTGCCTTCCTTTCCTAATGACCTGATGCCTTTGTATATATTAGATTCTTGGGAAAAGTTTGGTAACGCTACTTCTGATTTGAATATTTTTCCCCTATCTTTATCTACAGCTACTATTTTGTCATTAATAACTTGTATTTCTGTTGGTTCTGCTTCAGGGTCAGCAATTTTAATGTCGTAAAAAACTTCCGGCTTAATTCTGGAAATTTTGTATTCTTCGTCCTTTGATCTATCCTCAACAACAACCTCCTCCTTTAATTCAGTTTGGTGTGACTCTTCTTTTGGAATTTCCACTTTTTCTGGTCTATCCTTAAAAACAAAAGATTTTAAAATACGAAAGACAAAGAATGCCGCCACAAAAGAAATTAATCCTAATAATATCCAAGCTCTGACTTTTTTATTTTTACCACCTGTTGTCTGTTCTATTTTTCTGGTGAACAGCACCATCTTTCTTTTTGGGATTAGTTTTGAAATTAATAAAGATACTTTTTCCACCAAGGGTTTGGCTATAGAGGTAATTTTATTTACTATAGGCGACACTAATCCTAAAAGCTTATTTAAGCTTGACGTTATGTTGTTAGTAAATTCTCTTTGTTTGTTTTTTTGGACCGCTTCTCCTAAACCAGTGTCTATCTCGGCGTTTTGTGGTGTCTTTGTGTCCAGTAATAGTTTATACAGCAGACACGACTGATTTTCGCTTAAAGACCCTTCCGGAATACTTGTTTGAAGCAATTTTTCAGGAGGGTATTCCTGTGCAAAAGGTTTTGTACAAAATATAAAAATATCATCTTCATCAACAATCTTTGAAAAAGAAGAGAAATTTCCTTCCGATATCATTTCCAAAGATACCACCTCCCCGCCTTTCATAGTGTAACTCTGGATATTTCCTATTTTTACTATATAGAGTACGTTCCCCCATAGGATAGAAGATATAAAATTAAAAGATATTTCATCCGGAGATGAGATTAAAGCGTCGCTGGATAACTGAAGTATTTTTTCTTTGATTTCTGATATCGTTTTTTCCATCGTTTGAACTGGAGATATATTGTCAGAGCTATAGTAGGAGTTGAGTAAAATATCGGTAATTACTTTTATTACAAAATCAGTATCGAAGTTTGAGTTACCGGATATTTCAAAGATTGAGTTTACAGCGCCTTTTCTTAATAGTATTTCTTGATTCTCCGGTTCTATATCAATACATTTTGAAAAAGAGTTGCTGAACTGGTTTAATTTTGGATTTAATTCCTGTTTTTTTGCAGATAGTTTTTTTATCATCTGGTTCAATAAATAATTGAAAGCAGAAAAAGGATAATAGAAACTAAGGATAGAAAAATGTGGAATTTTGACATTCCATTAAAAGTTTTTTCATATCCGGTTTTTAGATTCTGATTCATAATTTTTATTCTTCTGGAAAAAGTGATCGCGTATATAAAATAAATCAGTGAAATAAAAATCATAAAACCTTTTAGTACAGTTATGCCTGTTTGTACCATTGCCGACTCACTAAAAATATTAATTAATTCCATGTGATGTTTGATCCTTTCTGGCAACTGTGTCAGAAATAAAGTCCCTTACTTTGGACGGGTCGTCTACCATTCCAAATTCAAACTCCTTTGTTTCAGCTGCTGTTTGAATTTTAATATTTCCGATATTAAATAATTGCATAAAGATAGAAGGTGTTTCAGATGTTACATCTTGAACGTTTGTAAGCAACGTTTCTGATATATTTGTAGCCCCTCTATCGATATCTATAATTTTTTTAGTCGTGACAAGAAATACTTCAAAATACCAATCTAGAAACTCTCTTAATAAATATCCAAATAACGACATATACCAAAAAAAGATTAAACAGAGGATAAAAAAATTATCAAATACGGCTCTTCCATCGTATGTCACGCTTTTTATTAAGGGTATTATTATAAAAGGGGTAATGAAGTACACTATTCCTCCGATAAACCATGTGAATGTAGTAACAATGCTCCTTCTTATTAAAAGAAGTACTTCTTCGTCATGATCCTTTCCTTCGTAAGAAGTGTTTTCGGGGTTTTTAATTAGGGAATTAAGATATTGCGGTCTTTTCATTGGATTTATTATATCACGGTACTTTGTAGTTGGGCACCGTGCTCGAGAGGTTTTTAAACTCGTTAGTATTTTTTCAATATTGTGCTTACTTCATCCTCGAATAAGACTTTCCATTCATCAGGACGGTTTTCTTTTAGATATTTAACAAGTTGGCTGTCCGGTCGGTTTAATACCCATTTAATATTATATTTTTCTAAATATTTATCTAAAACACCCCTGTTTTTTTCAGTTGCATAAATAATTTCTCTATAATCCTCCATCAAATAACTGCTTTCGTCTCTCCAAGCAGTCATCCTCCCATCAATAAAAGTTTTATATTCAGGGAGTTGCCATATAAGATAACCACCCCAGGAATAATCATTTAACATATTGCCCTCGATGGGGTTCTTTTTTATATAAGAGACAGCTCCGTAAGGGTACTTATTTTTAACAGCCCATTTTTTTAAATTCAAAGATAAAAAAAAGTTATTAGTAAATATTAGTAACGCAGATGTTGACAAAAAAATTAGGAAAAGAGTTGAGGTGAAGGCAGGTATTTTGTTTAATTTATCTTTTAATATCGGGAGGAGATCTTTTTTAACTAGCTCAATATTTTTAAGAATCACATAAAAAGATACAATTACTACAACTCTAAGAAAATAAACTGATTTAATGCTTAAAATGTAGAAAACTATAATAATAAAACGGTTCCAACCATTATCATCTTTGCATTCTTTATAAGGAAGTATGGAGAATATCAATCCCATCGAAATATAAGTACTGGAAACAATACTTAAAAAATTTATATTGTGTGGGGGTAGCCACTCCATTACAAATGCTCTAAAAGGTTGATTTAACTCTTTGAATAGTACAGCCCAGAGTCTAAAACCGTAAGGGTTTATCAATGTAACTCCAACAGATAGTCCCAAAACCCAAAAATTATCAACTATCGGGGACTTGATACTCTTGTTTTTGAAAAGTGACATTAAATATTCTTTAAAAGAATTAAGATATGTTATTAGGTAAACCTTGTTTTTGAAAGGAGATATTATTTTTTTAAAGTCTGGTGTAGGCGCCGATGTCTCTGTGAAGAAATTATCAAGGCAGTATATCCCCAATATAAAAAGACCTAATAAAAAGTCTGCGTGAGTATTAGCCCAGATTAAAAAAATTATTGGAATAAAAAATTTATTAACATTCTTCTTTAGGAGTGTGTCTATTAACAATAGTAATAAAAGTGTGCTGAAGTACAGCGGTCTAACAGTAATCACGAATGATTTGAGTGTAATTATAGTTAATACAAAAACCAAAGAAATCGAAAATAAATCTTTAGAGTGTTTTCTTAACAATAAAAATAGCAACACACTAAATGTCACACTAGTTAAAATTACTGGTAGGGTGTTTCCCAGTAAGTAATTTGAGATGTAAATTAATATTTGTGGTATCCAATAAGAACTCACCCATTCATAGTCTGGGTAAGTGTAAGAAAAAATATTTTCTTTTAATATTTTTCCGTTTTGAAAGAAACACTCTCCGTATTTGTAATGCCAACCAAAATCAGGATCGTGGGGAGTGTCAAATAAAAACGTTGTCCCAATAAATATTAATAGGAATATTTTTATACTTTTATCGTTTAGAAATTTTTTCACTTAGTTGGGATTATACCTTAGGTTAGTTTTTAATTTTAAAATCGTAAAGCCTGCTTCTGATAGCTAAGTATCCAGGAGCTCTTAGATTAAAGACGGTTTTAAGTGTCGCGCCATCAAAAGAGACACTTCCATTATTAGTTTGAAAAGTAACTGTTGAAGTATACCCCGAGCTGCTTACAGTCTCATCTACACTGCTTACGCTTGTGTATTTGTTACCGTATTTATCTGCTTTTTCTGCCATTTCATCCAGAGAGTACGGATCTCCTCCCCAGCAGTCGGATCTTGGGGTTATGTGTCCTTTTTCACCTGAAGACCCTTTTGTATACACGACATAAGAATTTAAGATGTCTGCCATTTCTTTTTCTGTTAACCACGGATGGTTGTGGTTGCAGGAGCTTCCGTCACTATAGCTTTTTGTATACCATGCTTTATAAAACCAAGGGGAGCTTTTTTCATAAGCTTTTCCATCCTGCCAACCTTTAAACCCATCTTTTGCATCCCACCCTCCAATGTTTACGTAACCTCCGGTTGTGGATGAGTACCACCCGTAGCCTGTTTTTCCTGTGTCTCCACCTATAATCATTTTTTCAGTGTCCTTGACTGCTTGTTTCCAACTGTCAGGTGGATTGTCAGATTTACTCTTAGAAAATACCTGACAAGATTGAGTTGTACATATACACCCTCCGTTTTTTGTTCTTCTATAGGCGTACGACCTTGCTGCTATTGCTTGTGCTTTTAGTGCATCACTATCCCAAGAGCTTGGCATTTCCGCAAGCCCATACAAATATTTTTGATAGTCCATTTCTCCGTATCCTTCGACGCATATTTTACTTGGAAAATCACTTTTAGTCTTTACATCCTCACCGTAATAAAACTTAATAATTTTTTTGTAGTCTTGACCTTCATCAGCTCTACCTTTAGCTCCGTACTGGCTCATTCCGTTGTAATGCGTGTAAGCACCAAAACTAAATGCTGCGAATGCTCTTCCGTCGAAAGGAGGATTTGGAGTTTTTGAAGAGGGGGTGGCATTATCCCCAACAGTTCCTCCTTCTTCACTATACTTTAAAGCCAAAATTTTGCTTTGAAGTTTTTCAAGCTCTTCCTCATACCCTTCAGCTTTTTCTTCAAGTTGATTTTTTTCTTCTTCCTCGGACACCTTTTTTATAGCTAAACTATTTTTAATCGATATTAAATCAGCTTGGGCTTTTTCCA
>CAZSDQ010000010.1:0-29403 GCA_964605725.1 uncultured Candidatus Saccharibacteria bacterium | reverse complement strand
GAACTTTTATCACGCAATACTTGTCTAAACCTGGTGACCATCTGATGGGAATTAATTTTACAAGAGATATAGGGATGTCAATTAATAAGGATGAAATTTACGTAAAAGGAACCAACACCCCTTACGAAAAATCAATTGCGGTTCTCGTTAACGACGAAACATTTAGCTCCGCAGAAAGATTTGTTTCAGTAATAAAAGCCTCAACCGACTGCGTAATAATAGGAACAAAAACAAAAGGAGGAAGCGGAAACCCCAAAGAATACGAATTTTATGAAAAAGATCAAAAATACTACATTTGGATACCAACCTGGAGATTCTTCCTTCCCGGAAAAGACAAACCATTGGAAGAAACAAAAATAGAACCCGACATTACCTATGATAAAGAAGATATCATTGATTTTTCAATTAAATACATAAAATCCAAGACAGAGGGAGTTAAAAAAAATAATTCCCAAGATTTATTTGTTAAAATTTAAAAGGAATATTATCAATAAATTAAATAAACTATGAACAATTATGAAACCCTATACGACGAAATATCTCCTGAGGATTTAGCAAATCAGGAGGGAGAAAGAACTAAAGTTACAGAAAACGTACTAAAAGTAGCAGATGAAATTGACCCTGAAAACAAACTTCAAGGAAAAGAATTGGTAGAAGAGGTGTGTAGATATGTAAGAACTATGACTCCCTCGAATGAGACTTTAAAAGAATCTAGAGAAAATAATCAAATTTCCAAAATCGACAAGTGGGACACAACAGCAGACGAACTTTTAAGTGAAAAAAACCTAATTCCAGGACATAGAAGGATAAGAAACATAGATGGATGTACCCAAATATCTTATATAACAAGAGCGCTTCTTCTTGCAAAGGGAATTCCAAGTTTATCAGTAGATACAATAGAAGAAAACTGGATTCTAAATAACGAAGATTGGAATACACAACAAGAAGAGAAAATATCAGGCCATTATTTTCTTGATGTATATGATGAAAAAGATAAGAAGTGGTACACAATAAACCCTGGAAACAGAGAAGAAAGATTCCACGAACACGGAGATTACTCGATAAGTGGAAGTAAATATATCGAAGCCGCAAGAGGTAGGGATACAGTAGACATGGGTTTTACTAACGCAGCAAAACGTTTTACTAAATTAGAAAAATCAATGAGTAATCTAAAAACTATAGTTAGTACAATTAATTATCAAGGAGAACAATTTCGAGTACAAGATATTTCATCAGCTGTATTAACCGAAATAGCAGCTACATACCCATTTTTAAACGAAGAAGAATATGAGAACTACATGAAAAAAGCTACAAAAATAGAGTTAAATAACCCAATAAAAGATATTATCAACCTACTAAAACTTCTAAACAACCCCCATGCTTATTTAATGGAAAATAATTCTGAAATCAATCAAGAAGAAACAGAAGACATACCTTATAGAATGCCCACCAGTGAAATGATAGATGACGTTTTATATATGAAAATACCAACTTTCTTTGGCGTTTCAACAAAAGATTTAGAAAGTATCTTTCTGCCACAGGAAGACAAAAGTACAGGACTAATTATAGATCTAAGATTAAATGAGGGTGGTCGCACAGGCCCAAATAGAATTTTTGCTAAAAGGCACTTCATAAGAGAAGGAAAACATACTGTGGGAACTAATATCAAAATAGCTCCCGAAGGTGAGTTACATCAATTTGATTCTAAAACATCTCCTGTCGAGGGAAAAAAATACGAAAAACCGGTTATCATACTAACTTCAAATAAAACTTTTTCTGCAGCAGAAAGGTTTGTTGCAATAATGAAAGCAGGGTCAAGTTGCACTGTAATTGGTACAGAAACAGCAGGTGGAAGTGCATATCCTGTTAAAAGTATTATCGAATACAATGGAAAAAAGTATGCGATACTTATCCCAACCAGAAGATTTTATTTAAACGGAGAGACAGAAACTATAGAAGAAACTAAAATCAATCCAGATATTTATTACGACAAAGAAGACATCATTGATTTTTCAATTAAATACATAAAATCCAAGATAAAAGAAGCTAAAATTTAATCTCTTGTGATACAATAACTAAGCTATGAAAACACAAATAGAAAAAATGCCAAAAGCAACTATGAAATTAACTGTTACCGTAGAAAACAGTGTTGTAAAAGAATTCTACGAAAAAGAAGTTAAAAAAGCAGTTGAACAAACTGAACTTCAAGGTTTTAGAAAAGGAACCGCGCCAAGGGATATGGTGATAGAGAAGGTTGGTAACTCTAAATTATACGGTGATACCATCAATGAAGTCCTTCAGACCCACTATCCACAAGCTTTAAAAGAAAACAAAGTAATGCCGGTTTCTAACCCAAAAGTTGAAATAAAAGAATTTGATATTGAAAAAGATCTGGAATTTACAGCTGAATTTGCAGTTAAACCTGAGATAAAGATGGGTGATTACAAAAAAGCCTTAAAAGATTACTACAAAGAAAAAACAGAGAAAATTAAAAAAGAAAAAGAAGAAAAACTTAAAAAAGGTGAGCTTGATATTGAAAAGGAAGGTCATGAACACGTTCACATCGGGGCAAACGAAGTAATCGATGTAATTTTAAAAGAATCTCAAGTTGAAATTGCAGACATGTTGATTGAGGAAGAGGCCGATAGGCTTATGACTAAGCTTTTAGAACAATTGGAAACAATAAAACTTCCTTTGGATAAATACTTAAAAGCTCAAGAGAAAACTGCAGATGATATCAGGGCCGACTATACAAAAATAGCTGAAAACAACATAAAGGCAGAATTTGTTTTATCACATTTGGTCGAAGTTGAAAAAATAGATGTGAGCGAAGAAGAAATTGATGAAATGATAAATGCCGCAGGAGATCCTGCTGTAGTCGAACAAATGCAAGATCCAATGCAAAAACTTTATATCAAGACTATTTTGCAAAAAAACAAACTTTTAAATATGTTAATTGAAGAGACACAGGGTCCTCACGATCATGACCATCATCATGAAGAAGAGCATTCCCAAGAAGAAACGCTCGCAGAAAAGGTGGGGGAAGAGGAAAATGTTGAAGAAATAACCGAAGAGGAAATTGAGGAAGAGGAAAAAGTAGAAGAAGTGACTGAAGAAGAGGAAGAGGAACATGTAGAAGAGGTGACCGAAGAAGAAATTGAGGAAGAAATCAAAGACGAGGAGGATAAAGATGAATAACACCTTGGTTCCAATAGTAATAGAAAAAGACCAGTCAGGAATGGAAAGATCTTATGATATTTATTCAAGACTTTTAAAAGATAACGTTGTTTTTGTTACCGGACCAATTGATATGGGTGTAGCAAATACATTTATTGCTCAAATGCTTTTTTTGGAAAGCCAAAATCCTGATAAAGACATTAGTGTGTATATTAACTCTCCCGGAGGCGAAGTTTACGCCGGGGTTGCTATGTATGACACTATAAAACATATTAAAAATGATGTTGTAACGATAAATGTTGGGTTAGCAGCTTCTGCGGCAGCTTTAATTTTGTCTTCAGGAACAAAAGGTAAAAGATACGCTCTTCCGGGCTCACACACTATGATTCATCAGGTAATTGGTGGAGTAGAGGGGCAGGCCAGCGACGTTGAAATTACAGCCAAACACATGTTAAAACTTAGAGATCAGTACGCAGAAGCCATTGCCAAAGAAACAGGTCAAAAATTAGATAAAGTAAAAGGAGATATGGACAGAGACTATTGGATGGATGCCGGAGAATCTGTAAAATACGGAATTATTGATAAAGTAATGAGCCCTAAAAAGAAGTAGGGGGTTGAAAATAAAATAAAATCATACCTGGGGCGGTTAGCTCCTGATGGAACGGAGCGACATCCGGAGATAGCCCTACACTCAAGTAGCTTAGGATATTAAAGGTGAGCCTTAGCGAGTAAGATAAGTTGAAAATAAAATAATCTAGAAGTACGGGCGGTTAGCTCCTGTTTGAAAAACCGGAGATAGCCTTACACTCAAGTAACTTAAGGTCTTAAAAACGAGCTTTAGCGAGTGTGTATAAAAAAAATTGAAATAATAATAAGCAGGGGCGGTTAGCTCAGTCGGTTAGAGCGCCACATTGACATTGTGGAGGTCATTGGTTCGATTCCATTACCGCCCACCAAAACTAAGAACTTTTTATTAAAGTTATTGGTATAAAAAAGTGGATGTTCTAAGACGAGCACCCACTTATTGTATTTTTACATACAACTAAATCTTTTTTTCACCAACCTCTTTTCTCTTTTCTCATTTCCTCCGTATGTTCTAGAAAATATAAATTTGCAAAACCAGATAAAAACCCAAAAAAACAAATTAAGATGGTTATTGATATAACTTGGTCCTATAAACCTGAATCCAAAAAACCTTGCTTTGCTTCTTTTGAACCATTAAAAGTTATTCCAAGCAGTACCATTACTACTACTGCACCAACTAAAAAACCCATCCAGAAATTTTTTTTCACCACAACCTCCGTTTGTGTGATACAAGACTTGTTATATATCTCCGACTAATTTGGTCAGAAACACATTACATTTCTGTATCCCAGTCCCAATTGGTTACTTCCCACCCCAAATGGTTATTAAAACCCTTTAATCAGAGTGGATGAACTAGAAATATCCCAACCTACTAAATCGTTACCAAATTTTCTTTTAAGAGCATCGGAAACTTTATCAAAATATGTGCTGTGTGCTTCTCTTGAACCATCGCTTAAATATGCAAACCCAATTCCGTTTTGATCTTTACTTACTTTTCTAATATATAGTTGTAAATATTTGTTATCTTCTGCCCACTCGTTTGCTACCTCAATTAATTCTTTCTCTCCTACACGTTCGTGAAACTTCCAAAGACCCATTATTAAAGATTTATTACCTTCTTCCATTAAAACTCACCCCCTTTAAATACAAAAATCCCACGGATCCTTTCCATGGGTATTAGAACACTAAAAAATTATTTACTTGTAGCAGTTGAAACTGCTGGAAAGAAAAGGAATGGAAAGTAACCATCATTATTGTAACATAGATTGTTGTTTTGTAAAGCTATTAAATGTTGTTATAAAAACAATAACACAAACCATCTATAAAAAATTTAACCCGCTACAATTAAATCATGGTGCCTTAATGTTTATATTTTTTCGTTCTCTATGGCTGCCTGAGCTGCAGACAATCTAGCAATTGGAACACGATATGGAGAACAAGAAACGTAGTCCAATCCTATTTCATGACAAAATTTTATTGTCGCAGGATCCCCGCCCTGCTCACCGCAAATACCAATGTGCAAATGTTTTTTAGTTGTTCTTCCAAGATCAACCGCCATCTTCATTAATTTTCCTACACCAACAATATCCAATGTCTTAAATGGGTCTTCAGGTAGAATTTTCTTTTCAACGTAGTCTCCTAAAAATTTTCCTGCGTCGTCTCTTGAAAAACCATAAGTCATTTGTGTTAAATCATTGGTTCCAAATGAAAAGAAATCAGCCTCCTCCGCAATTTTATCTGCAGTTAAAGCAGCTCTGGGAATCTCTATCATTGTTCCTATTTCGTATTTCATCTCAACCCCGAATTTCTGGATTGTTTCCTCAATTACAGGAACAAGTCGATCTTTCAACCATTTCAACTCGTTAAATTCTCCTATAAGAGGAATCATTATTTCAGGAGTAACTGAACTACCTTCTTTAATAATCTCACAGGCGGCTTCTGCAATAGCTCTTACCTGCATTTCGAATATTTCAGGATACGTAACACCGAGTCGGCAACCACGATGGCCCATCATTGGATTAAATTCATGTAAATATTCAATTTTTTCATTTAATTTTTCTTCTGAAACTCCAATTTCGCTTGCCAATTCTTTTATATCTTCTTTTGTTTTAGGTAAAAACTCATGAAGAGGTGGATCTAAAAGTCTTATCTTAACGGGAAAGTCCTTCATTATCTGAAATAATTCTTTGAAATCATTTTTTTGTATTGGAAATATTTTTTCAAGAGCCGACTTTCTTTGTTCAACAGTATCTGAAACAATCATTTGTCTAACTGCAAATATTCGATCGGTCTCAAAAAACATGTGTTCGGTCCTGCAAAGACCTATTCCTTGGGCACCAAAATCTCTGGCAACTTGCGCATCCTTGGGAGTATCTGCATTAGTTCTTACTCCAAGTTTTTTATATTTATCGGACCATTCCATAATAGTTCCAAAGTACCCTGAAAGCTCGGGATCGGTTGTAGGAACTTCACCTAAAAATACCTCACCAGTTGAACCGTCAAGTGTTATTAAATCACCTTCTAAAACTACTAAATCTCCAACGTGCATCTTTTTATCAGCCTCAGAAACTGAAATTGACTCACATCCCGAAACACAGCATTTTCCCATACCCCTTGCCACTACCGCCGCGTGCGAAGTCATTCCGCCTCTTGCAGTTAAAACCCCAGCGGCAGCGTTCATTCCTGCAATATCTTCCGGAGATGTTTCCAATCTCACTAAAATTACTTTTTTACCTTGTTTTTTCCACTCAACTGCCGAATCTGCATCAAAAACTACCTGACCGAAACCTGCACCCGGGGAAGCGGGAAGACCTTTTGCAATCATTTTAAATTTTGATTTTTCATTTTGATCAAGTGTCGGGTGTAAGAGTTGATCTAATTTATCCGGTTCTACTCTTAATAATGCCTCTTTTTCACTTATCAGACCTTCGCTTACTAAATCCACGGCTATTTTAACTGAAGCTGGGGCTGTCCTTTTTCCATTTCTCGTCTGCAATATAAAAAGCTTTCCATTTTCAATTGTAAACTCAACATCTTGCATATCTCTGTAATGTTTTTCAAGAATTGAAAATATCTCCATCAACTGGTTATAAACAGCTTCGTTCTCCATTTTTAAAGAATCTAAATGTTTAGGAGTTCTAATACCTGCTACAACATCCTCACCCTGAGCATTCATTAAATACTCACCGTAAGAAACATTTTCACCAGTGGAAGGATTTCTCGTAAAGGCAACTCCTGTTCCAGATTCCGGACCTAGATTTCCAAAAACCATAGATTGAACATTAACTGCGGTCCCAAATACTTTAGACTCATCGATGTGGTTTAGTCTTCGGTAGGTTTCAGCTCTAGCATTATTCCATGACTTTATGACAGCTAAAATCGCTCCCCACAACTGCTTTTTAGCATCATCGGGAAATTCGTACCCTTTTTCAATTTGAAATAATTTTTTATATTCTGCTACAACTTCCTGCCAATCTTCAGACATCATTTCGGTATCTTCTTTTTTACCTTTTGAAGATTTCACTTTATCAATAATATGTTCAAATTTTTCATGTTCAATATTTTCAACCACATTTCCGTACATTTGAATAAATCTTCTGTATGAGTCCCAAGCAAATCTTGGATTACCGGTGCTTTGAGAAATACTTGAAACAACTATCTCACTTAATCCTAAATTTAAAATTGTATCCATCATGCCTGGCATGGAGGCCGCAGCTCCGGACCTTACTGAAACTAAGAGAGGGTTATTCTCATCACCAAATTTTTTACCAGTAGCTTCTTCCAATTTTTTCAGATATTCATCAACTTCTGATTCCAAACCTTCAGGAATTTTACCGTTATTGGAATTGAAATCTCTACAAACTTCAGTGGATATTGTGAAGCCATGTGGTACGGGAATTCCTATTTTACTCATCTCTGCGAGATTAGCACCCTTACCCCCTAAAATAAATTTCATATCCGAAGAACCTTCAGTATTATTATTTCCAAAAAAGTATATGTATTTTTGCATTGGTATACTTTAAACTTTCGAACGCTTTTTTACAATCGGGTAGTAGAATTTAACCAAAAACTATGATTTTAGTCCCAAGATATATATAATTAACCCGTGTTAAACAATCTTCAAAAAAAATACCTTGAACTAACAAAATTTGGGCCTTTTCCAACTCCTTACTTTTTTCATATTAGAAAAGGCGGGCAAATACTTTATTACCTAGGATTTGAGCACACATACGACCCAAAAGACACTTCGTGGGGAGTTCTAGAAAACTATCTGCAAGACTTTATAAATCAAACTGATGGTAAAAAAAGGTTAGTTTTAGTAGAAGGCGGTGAAAAAACACTTCCATATTCAAGAAAAGAACAGATTAAAACAATGGGAGAATCTTACTATACGTGGTTTTTAGCCCAAGCCTCGGCAGTACAAGTGTCCTCACCGGAACCAGATACAATAGATCAATTAAAACATCTGTCTCAAAAATTTCCTAAGGATTTAATAATTACAAGTCTTTACGTTGAGCAAATATCCATAAGAAGTAATTACATAAAGCCTGAAAATATGGAAGCTTCTTTGGAAACATATTTAGATTATCTAAAAAGAATATCTGGTTGGGAAAACGAGTTTTTTACAATGCAGAGCATCCAAAGGTGCTACAAAGAGATTTCGGGTATTGACCTTGACTACAATAATCTAGAATACATAAAAAAGGAAACAGACCCTTATCTCGAAGAAAACCAAATCAACGAAGTTATAAATTCGAAATCTCAATTTAAAGATAAAATAATTCTTGAAAATATTGAAAACCTTTGGGGTAGGGGATATAACTTATTCATCGTATTTGGAAAGAATCACTCTATAATCCACGAGATTACAATGAGGCAGTGGTCTTAATTTTACTTTCCGGTAAGACTTTTCTTCTTGTTTAACGACGTACTATAAATAAGATATAATAAAAATACTAAATAATAATTTAGTTAAATAAAAGGTTTAATTATTTTTGAAAGGTAAAAATATGCCAATATTTGTAGATAATATTGAAGAATTGACTCTCGGAAATACTAATTTTAGAAAGGTTCTTTCCACAAACGGACATAGTCAGCTAGTTGTCATGAGCTTAAAACCCCTGGAAGACATTGGGATGGAAGTTCACAATGATGTAGATCAATTTTTTAGAATCGACTCAGGTGAGGGAAAGGTAATCGCTAACGGTCAGGAATTTAACATTACTGACGGTTATGCCATCGTCATTCCAGCCGGAACAGAACACAATATTATCAATACCAGTGAAACAGAGGATTTAAAATTGTACACAATATACAGTCCTGCAAACCATCCTGATGGGACTGTACATGTTACAAAAGCTGAAGCGGAAGAATACGAAAAAGCTCATCATCACGACTAAATATTGTAATTAAAAACTAAAAACCTATACTTAGATAATGGAAATTCCTGTAAAAGGAGGTTTTGGGTTGGTTAAAAAAATATTTCTCTATGCTTTTTTTATAGTTGAATTGATAATTCTTTTAACGGTAGCTTTAAACTTTATTGATAGTGAAAAATATTTTTCCTTAGCCAAAAATTTTGCTGTCCCTTACGTTTTAGTTCTGATTTTTTTATTGTTTACTGTATCCTTGATTTCACAAATCACTAAAGATAAATGGGAGATTTTCTTACCCCCTGCTATTATCTTTCTTTCATCATTTATATTTTTAGCCAGATTTAAAATATTAGAAGCACTCTTAGGTTCCGTAGTTTTATCACTATTTTTTCTATGTCAGCAAAAAAGAACCGACTCTTTAACAAAAGGCGTTTTAAAAATTAACATCAGTCACTCTGCAAGACCCGTAACTAAAGGGCTTCTCCTTACGATAAGTGCGGTTATATCCGTAGCTGTTTATTTAAATTCGAATAATGCAATCGCAATAGATATAGGAAAATGGGCAGCTGATATCGTAGAAAAACCAATTGAAGATGCTATAAAAAAGGAGGCTGAAAAAGAACTTCCCGAGAATATTAACAACATAAATTTGCAATCTCTAAGAGAATCAAATACTAAAATTTTTTCAGTTCTTAGTAGCTTTGGAATAAACGATTTACCTATAAAAATCCCAGCTTCTGAAAATATTTCAGAGAATATTGCAGGTACAATCAAAAAGTCTATATCCGATCAAGTAAATAAATCCATAGAACCCTACCGAAAATTTTTCGGCCCAACTTTAGCACTTCTAGTATTTGGAATGCTTCAGATTTATCACACCATCGCATATTTTATTTATTCAAGTCTTTCACCTCTTTTTTTACTTTTACTAAGAAAACTTAAATTTATTAGAATCGAAAAAATTCCCACAGAACAAGAAATTTTTAAGCTTTAATCTTAATCTTCCTGCTTTTTATTTTTAATCTGCTATAACCCAGAAAAACAAGAAAGGTAAAAGAGGTAAATTTAATATGGAAGAGAAATCTGTATTTGAGATTCTTGATTTTGTTGTCGATCCTGAAAAAACACACTGTATTTCTGAAGGTATAGTGTTAGATTGCACCAATGTAGGGACTAACATATCAGAAAGTGTAAAAAGAGTACTGGCAACACAGAATGGGAAAAATCAAATTATTCACATCCATGACGCAGCAGTTTTTTCTGCTTACTTTGGTACTCCAAAGCAGGATGATAAAAAACTACTGTGGAATAAGCTATCATTTTGTGAAAAAACAACCGAAGTTTTAAATGTTTTTTCAGAATGTGGCTGCATAAGCTTCACAAAAATTTTGTGAAGCTTTTCTTTTTATTGACACTACAACCTATAAGTAGTAATACTTATACACAGTGGTTTTAAACTTTTTTTACACAACTTACACAACAACAACCTCGCCAAAAGCGGGGAATTAACTATATTAAAACTCATAAAATCGTATTCATTTAAACAAAATTTAAGATATAATAAATAACATCAAGAGCGCTAAAATGTTTTAGGCTCAAGATATAAAAATAAACATGAAAAAACAAAAAGTAATAGACAAACTGAAGGAACAACCAATATACCCGCTAAGACATAGCGCCGAACACGTGATGCACATGGCGGTAGAAAGCCTTTTTCCAGGCGCTAAAAAAGTAGTGGGACCTCCAATCGAAGATGGTTTTTATGGTGATTTTGATTATGACGGAAAAATTACAGAAGAGGACTTTCCTAAAATCGAAGAAAAAATGAGAGAAATTGTAAAAGCAAATCTTCCTATTGTAATGAGAGATGCAGGTTTTGACGAACTAAAAGAAATTTTTAGAGACAACCCCTTTAAACTGGAAATGATAAAAGAAATTGAAAAAGAGGGAGGTAACGTTACGGCCTGTGAAATCGGTCAAAAGGACGACAAATTTTACGATATAGACCTTTGTGCAGGAAATCATACGGGAAGAACCGGCAACATTGGTGCGTTTAAACTTTTAAGTGTAGCCGGAGCTTACTGGCGCGGTGATGAAAAAAACAAAATGCTCACAAGAATCTATGCTACAAGCTTTGAAACTCAAGAAGAGCTGGATGAATACCTTGAAAAGCTGGAAGAAACAAAAAAAAGAGATCACAGAAATTTAAACAAAAATATAGAAATATTTGCATTATTTGAAGAAATCGGTCCCGGGCTTCCGGTTTGGCTTCCCAACGGGATGATTGTTAGAGAGGAGTTGGAAAAATGGGGTAAAGAAACGGAAGAAAAATGGGGTTATCAAAGAGTAGCTACACCTTTCATGACCAAACGAAAACTTTTTGAGATTTCAGGTCATATGTCCTATTTCGGAGATGAAATGTTCAAAGTCGATGTCCCTGGAGAAGAAGAAGACGAATATTACATAAAACCAATGAACTGTCCTTTTCATCATTTAGTTTTTAGATCAAAAACCAGAACCTACAAAGAACTACCATTAAGATTAGCCGAATACGGAACAGTCGCCAGATACGAAAACAGGGGCTCTATCAACGGAATCCTAAGACCAAGAGTTTTCTGCCAAAATGATGCCCACGTTTACTGTTCCGAAGAGCAGGCGGTGGATGTATTTTTAGAAATAGTAAACCTTCATAAATATTATTACGATACATTAGGACTAACCAATTATCATGTAGAGCTAAACCTAAGGGATCCTACCAAAATGGATAAATACCACGGAGAAGAATCTATGTGGCAAAAAGCTGAAAAAATCACGAGAGAAGCTCTTGATAAATCAGGTTTAACATATACAGTCGTAAATGAAGGGGCAGCTCACTATGGTCCTAAGATGGATTTCAAGATAAAATCAGCTATCGGAACTGAATACGGAATTTCCACCAATCAAATTGACCTTTACATGCCTGAAAGATTTGGATTAAAGTACGTCGACAAGGATGGAAAAGAAAAACCTGTTATCGTTCAACACAGGGCACCTCTTGGATCAAGTGAAAGATTTGTGGGATTTTTAATGGAGCATTTTGCAGGAGCACTTCCGGTATGGCTCTCACCGGTTCAAGCTCAAATAATACCAATCGGAGATAAACACCTTGAATATGCCAAAAAGCTAACAGCACTACTAAAGGAAAAACACATCAGAGTTGAAATAGATGATAGATCCGAAACAATGCAGTCAAAAATTAGAGATGCGCAAGTTAAGAAAATTCCCTATATGTTGATAGTCGGGGAAAAAGAGGTTGAAAATAATACTGTAAGTGTTAGACTTCGCACTGAAGAAAATTTAGGAGCTAAACCCCTAAATGAAGTAATTGAAAAGATTGAAAATATGTATTTGACCAAATCTCTTAATTTGTGGTAATTTACATAAGTTTTAAGGAGAAAAGCATATACCAAACTGGTACACAAAAAACGAACAGATAAAAGCAAACGAAGTAAGGGTGATATCATCCAAAGGTGAAAATCTTGGAGTGATGAAGACCGGGGAAGCTATTCAAAAAGCTAGGTACGAGGAAATGGATTTGGTTTTGGTAGTGCCTAACGCAAACCCGCCTGTTGCAAAAATTGTGGAGTTCTCTAAATTTTTGTACGAAGAAAGAAAAAAGGCAAGTAGTGCAAAGGCTAAAAGCAAGAAAACAGACGTCAAGGAATTTAGACTCGGTCCAACTACCGGAGAAGGTGACATACAAAGATTTGTAAAAAGAGCAAAAGGATTTATAGAGGACGGTGACAAAGTAAAAATTACCGTGAAAATGAAGGGGAGGGAAGTAATGTTCCCTGAAGTCGCCTTTGATCAAGTTAAAAAGATAGAAAAAGAATTGACCGAAATAGCAAAACTTGAAAGTGACCCAAAAAGAATGGGCAATATTATTTCGGCAATATTTGTTGGTAAGTAATTTAATAAAGTTAACAAAAGGTAAAAAGGAAAAAATGGCAAAACAAAAGATCAAAACAAAAAAAACTCTGCTTAGAAGAGTAAAAATAACAAAAACCGGTAAAATAATGAAAGGAAGTATCGGTATGGGACACTTAAAGGAGAAAAAGAGTGGTCCCAACAAAACAAGAAATTCAAGTATGGTGGCTCAAGAAAATAAAGGTCATAAAAAAATGTTTAAAAAGATGCTGAATAAGCACGGAAAGGGTAAATAATGCCAAGAGTAAAAGGTGGTTTTAGGACCAATAGAAAACATAAAAAAATATTAAAACTTGCAAAAGGATATAGAGGAACAAGAAGCAAACTCTTAAAAAGAGCTCACGAAGCCGTACTTAGAGCCGGGGAGCACTCCTTTGAAGGAAGAAGAAAAAGACCCGGAGATATGAGACAACTCTGGATTTCCAGAATTAATTCAGCCTTGAGTAATCACGGTATTATGTACAGCAGATTCATTGCAGGGTTAAAAAAATCAAACATTGAGTTAAACAGAAAAATGTTATCAGAGATTGCTATCAACGATCCCAAATCTTTTGACGAGATAGTAGATAAAGTAAAGGAAAGTCTTTAATTCACAAATTCTAATTATAGGATACAGAGAATAGAATTTAATAGTTCACCTTAAAATCTTTTTCACATATATCCCCGCACATCGCTAAATACCACTTGTCGTTGGAAAAATACTTTCTTGAAACATTTTTTACATCATCTAAGCTGACTTTTTCTACCTCATTAAGAATCTCGGCTAAATCTTTAGGATTCTTAGGATTAAAATATATTTCAGAAATATGAGCTTCAACCCACGAGGAGGAGTTTTGCATCTCCCGAACTTTTGACTTGATTATTTTATTTTTTGCTAAATCCAATTCTTCTTGCGTAATTTCACCAGATTCAAGTCTTCTAAATTCTTCAGTTAAAACGTCCAGAACCTTCTGAACTCTATCTTTTGACGTCGACGTTACAACTGAAAAATAACCTCTATCAAAAAGGTTCTCGGAAGAGACATTAATCATGTAAACCAAACCATTTTCCGTTCTCAATTTTCTAAACAAAGAGGATGAAAAACCATCTCCAATGATTGTTCGTATAACTTCCAAAACCGAGGAATCATTATTATGTGCGGGACACGTTCTAAAAGAAAAACTCATATAAATCTGGTCGGTGTCCTTGTATTCTTTTATTTTTGTATCAACACTTCTTGGCAGAACTAACTCTGATTTTTCTTCTAAAATCGGGGATGTGTTATTTTCCTGAAAACCATCATTAAAGAGACCTACTAATTTATAAAACTCAATATCCCCAGCGACAAGGATATACATTTTACTTTTAACAATCCTATTAACGTAAAATTGATATAAATCTTCTCTGGAAATACCGGTTACAGTTTCACTACTGCCGGCAATAGACCTTTCTGCATATGAACCTGTAAATAAAACTTGTTGAGTTAAGTCGTGTATATAAAAGGCTGGGTTTGATTCATAATCAGCGATCTCACCTAATATTGTACCCCGCTCAATATTAATTTTTGTTTGGTCAAATAATGAATTCCTTGTAAGTTCATGCAAAAAATCTACTACTTTCGGATAATCTTCTGTAAAACCAACTTCCGCAGTAACTCCTAAAATATCTACGCCCGTAAATGCGTTCATCTGACCACCAATGCTTTCAATAAATAGCCCAACTTCAGTCTCATCCTTAAATTTTTTAGTACTTTTAAACAGAATATGTTCACAAAAATGAGCAAGTCCTTCTTTTCCTAGCGGATCATTACAAGAACCTGCGTCAAACAGAACTGCAGTAGAAATCGGCATATTCTTTTTATAAAAATGGTAAAGTTTTGAACCATTTTTTAAGACTGCAATATTTTTGGTTACTCCGAAGTCTTTTAGATTAAACATAGAAGCTATTTTACCCATACAAAATTAAAAGTAAATTAAAAAGAATAAAAACGAAGAATCAGATTTTCAGTTTGACGCCAATTTTTTCAAGATTCTTAAAAATCTTTTTTCTTATATCCTGAGTATCTTCTGAAGAAATTTGTTTTTTATTATCCAAGTATTCAATAGAGAAGGTGAGGTAATTTTTATAAATATCCTTAAATTCTAATTTAAAAATTCTGTTATCTGTTTCTAAAATTACCTTTTCTATTTGGGGATATAAAACTTTTTCCGGCACTTCAAATGTCAAATCTTCTTTTATTGAATTAAAAGACGTTAGTGGGGTATAAGATTTATCTTTAGTAGCTTTTTTAACCAATTCAGAAAATTCTAACTCAACCCCGAGCTTTTGACCGCCAAAATCAACGATAGAATAATTACCAAGGTATTTATCACGATCTAAACCCATGATCTCAAATAAAGAAGTTATGTAACCTTTAAACTCATTGTAATCGACACCTTTAGCCACCAACGCAAGTCTTAAAGGTTGATAGGGTAGTGATTCTCCAGTGTTAAGACCGTCTTTAAGATAAACATTTGCTAGCTCAAATAATTTTATCTTTTCAGAATAACTCTGATTTTTATCTAAAACACTTTCCAATTGAGGAAGCAAAGAAGTTCTTAAGTGAGTCATATCTTCATTTAAAGGATTAGCTAACCTAATAGCATTTTCACCGGCACTTTGAAAAGAGGTAGCAGAGTAGTTATAGCATTCAAAAAATCCGGCGTATTTCAAAAAATACCTAACGACTTTTTCCCAATAAAATGTTTTATCAACCTCTCTTATTGGTATTTCCCCTGAAGGGAGTTTAACCGGTAATTTATAATACCCGTACATGCGAACCACCTCTTCAACAATGTCTTCAGGAATATTTATGTCTTCGTGTCTCCAAGTTGGTACATTAACATAATTATCTGATCTCACTTCAAACCCCAAACTTTTTAATATTTCTAAAACCTTTTCTTTTTCTATCTCAACACCCGCAATTTTATTTATTTTTTCATAATCTACCAAAACGCTTTTCGGTTCCAATGATATATTTTCAAAATCAACCAAATTCGAGGACACAACAGCACCTGAAAATTCTGAAATCATTTTTGATGAATCCCATAAAGCCTCAAGCACACCTCCGTAATCAATACCCTTTTCAAATCTTAAAGCGGCATCAGTTCTATGACCCAAGCTCATCGAAGCTTTTCTAATTTTTCCAGGATCGTATATCTGTACAAATAAAAGAATCTTCTTAGTATTTTCATCAACCTCACTGTTTTTAGCGCCCATAATACCGCAAAGATCTATCAATCTACCTCCACCATCTTCTATCACAATTACTCCCTTCGGAAGCTTTCTCTCAACCCCATCCAATGTTATAACTACTTCATTTTCTAAGGACTCTCTTACAATCATTTTATGACCAAGTATTTTATCGTAATCAAAAACGTGCATAGGCTGACCCCTATCAATCATCATATAATTTGTAACGTCAATAACATTTCCAAGAGGTCTTATACCAACTTTCTCAAGCCTTTCTTTAATCAATTTTGGGGAAGGTCCGAACTTCACATTTTCCATAACTAATGCGGTGAATCTAGGTACCAATGATTTTTCAGAGATTACAACTTCTATAGAATCCTTATTAACGTACTTTATATCTTTTTCATTTTTTGGTTTCACCCACTCGCATTTATGACCATGACTTACTAAAACTGCATAAACTTCTCTGGCTACACCTAAAACTGAAAGAGCATCGCCTCTATTAGGTGTAACCTCAATTTCAAAAATATCGTCCCCGCCTACGTGCTGAATTTTTTCTACACTAAAAGAGTGCAATGATAATAAATTTGCCACATCCTCAGCTTTTACGTCAGTTTTTATATAATCTTTTAACCAAGAGTAGGGTATAGATATATTCATATTAAAATTGCTCCAAAAATCTTAAGTCATTTGAAAAAAGGTGTCTAATATCGTCTATTTTTGTACCTGACTTCATCATATAGGTTCTTTCAACTCCCCAGCCAAAAGCAAACCCGGTGTATTTGTTTGAATCCACACCTCCGGCTTTTAGTACGTTAGGATGAACCATACCAGCCCCGCCTAATTCCAACCATCCGCTCTTACATAACTTACATCCTTTACCGTGGCAGAAACCGCAGTCTATATCAACTTCAAAGCTCGGTTCGGTAAATCTAAAATGATAAGGTCTTAACCTAGTTTTTCTATCCGGTCCGAAAAATGATTTTGCAAAGTAATCAAGAACCCCGATTAGATGAGAAATATTTATGTTTTCATCAATTACAAGCCCCTCGAACTGGTAGAAGCTGGGGACGTGTGTTAAATCTATTTGTCTTCTGCCACATCTTGATATATTTAACATTCTGATTGGTAAGTCTCCTTTTTGCATCTCTCTTATTTGACCGCTGGAGGTGTGGGGTGTAATAACAAGTCTTCCTAATTTTTCATCCGCAGGCTCATCAATGAAAAATGTTTCCCACTCATCTCTGGCGGGGTGTGTTTCCGGCATATTTAATGCTTCAAAAGCAAAATACTCACGTTCAATTTCAGGGTATCTTACTCTTGTAAATCCCAGTGGGGCAAATACCTTCACAATCTCATCAATTGCCTGAGTAATAATATTTAAATGACCTATTTCAAGTTTTTTCCCCGGCAGTGATTTATACAAATCCTCGTATTGAGAAATCCCTGACTGTTCTTTCAACTTATTTTCATAAGAATTAATCTGTCCTTCAATCTCTTTTTTAAGGATATTTATCTGCATACCGTATTCTTTTCTTTGCTCAACAGGAATTTTACTCATATCAGAAAGCATTTTACCCAAATAGCCCTTTTTTCCTAAAAACTCTGATTTTATCGACATTAAATCTTCTGACTTCGATGCCACTTCAAGTTTTTCTACTAAATATTTTTTTATTTTTTCCAAATCTGTGGGGTTATCCATAAGATGTTACTAATATATCAATTATAAACCTAAGTTCCAATAATGAATAAAAGTTGAAAAATACTAACTAATCAACAGCGTAACCTTTGACATCAAGAGTAATCTCAGTACTTCCCTTATTGTCATCTTCATCTGTAGCTGTAACTTTAAATTTATGTTTTCCTATTTGACCGGAAGATAAGTTAAAAGTGTAACCATAAGGAGAATTTTTATCTTCAGACACTTTTTCTCCATCCAAATAGAAAGTCACTTTTTCAATATCTTCATAACAGGAAATCTCAACATTTAATCTAAAGTTAAGAAATACAGAATCACCATCTTTTAAACCCGTTATTTCAGCATAGACATCATTTTTATTAGACACCTCGTCACCATCAAACTCTAGTTTTGAAACCATTTGAGGAGGGAAATATCTTTCTTCATCTTTATATGCATCTTTAATCCAGTTATCTATAGAAGCCTGCCATTCTGGAAACTCGGCCTTAATTTTTATAAAATCTTTTTCTTCAGACTCATCAGCATCGATACAAGCTTGATTTGCTATACGCCCGTCAATTTTGCACACCCTAATTCTCTCGTACCAATCACTAACTGCCGATGGCTTAGTATTTTCTGCAAACCACTCAGTTCTTTTTTCAAATTCCTTGTATGGAAGACCGCCTGTTAGTTTATCTACCTCCATCTTTTCAACTTTAGAAGGTGCCTCAAACTTTTCAGCCTCTTTTCCTTCCAAGTATTCAATCATAAATCTTCTCCAAATAGGAGTTGCGCCCGAAATACCTGAAGCTACATAAGGATTCATTTTTTCATTATTACTGTTTCCAACCCATACTCCTGCGACAACTGACGGAGTGTAACCGATTGCATAGTTATCTCTCTTATCATCGGTAGTGCCAGTTTTAACAGCAACCTGTCTCCCAGGGATATTCAAAAGACTGTTTGCTCCAAATACATCTGACCTGGCACCGTCGTCAGATAAAACATCGGATATCAAAAAAGCAACTTCTTCGCTTAAAACTTTTCTTTCGTTTTGAGCAGGTTTATATACAACCCTGCCTTTTTGATCTGTAACCTCGATTATGGGGTTTGGTTCTCTAAAAACACCTTTTGACGCAAACGCAGAAAACGCACCTGTTAGCTCTAATAGTTTTGTTTCCCCGCCCCCCAGCGTCAGTGCCAAACCATATCTTTCTCTGTCCTTAAATGTGGTAATTCCCATTTTTTCAGCTTGATCAATCATATTATCTATTCCCACAATTTTTAGGGCTTTGACGGCTGTTACATTAATAGAGTTAGCTAAGGATTTTCTAAAAGATATAACGCCCCTGTATTGACCATCGTAGTTGACTGGTTCGTAAGGCTTGTCAGGAGCAGAGCCTTCAAATTTTGTAGGAACATCTAAAAACGGATAGGCCACAGTATAACCTTGGGAAAGCATCGTGGCGTATGTAATTGGTTTGATAGTAGAACCCGGCTGTCTTTTTGCTAAAGCTACGTTTACAAAAGGGTCAAATTTACAACTATTTTCTCCGGTAGAACCTGAAACACAGTTATCAGGATAAGGATCAAGATTGTACCCTTTAGAACCAACCATAGCTAAAATACCACCATCCCTGGGGTCAATAACTACCATACTTCCGTTATAAATATTCAAGTTTTGAGAATCATCTATTTCTTCTTGGACAACAGTTTGAGCAAGTTTTTGAGTATCCAAATCAAGAGTGGTCTTAACTTTTAGACCTCCCATTTCTACGGCCTCCTGACCTAGAATATCTATCAAATATTGCTTAACATAGTAAGTAAAGTGGGGGGCTTCCAAGGGAATTTTTGCTGTATCAAAATTTAAAACTTCGTTTTTTGCACTTTCATAATCCTCATCACTCAGATAGTATCTTTTACCATCTTCCTGAACCCAACCTCGTTCGTGCATCAAGTACAAAACATAGTTTTTTCTTTCAATACCTGCTTCGGGATTTGCCCCAAATTGAGAGTAATACGAAGGACTCTGGGTAAGGCCTGCTAAATAAGCTGATTCTGCGAGGGTTAGGTTTTTTGGTTCCTTGTTAAAATAGGCTTTTGAAGCACTATAAATACCATAATTTAAACCTCCGTAAGGACTCTCGTTAAGATACATCTGTAGTATCTCATCTTTTGTGTATCTGTTTTCCAGTTGCAGTGAAAGTATCAACTCCTTGATTTTTCTAACTACTGTTCTTTCCTGGGTAAGAAGAGTTGTTTTGATGGCTTGTTGAGTTAAAGTAGAACCTCCTTGCAAGCCCTCTCCAAAAAGAGTGTTTCTTAAAGCTCTAATAATTCCTTTTAATGAAAACCCCTTATGAAGATAAAATTCTGAATCTTCTACCGATAGAGTAGCGTGTGCTACGTCGGAAGAAACATCGTTCAATTTTATTAAAGTTCTATTTTTATCACCATAAACTTCATACAAAAGATTGTCGTTTCGGTCATAGAATCTTGTTGATAGCTCAAATGTTCTTTCTAATAGTTGATTTGGATTTGGAAGATCTCTAGAAAAATATGCAAAAATAAAAATAACGGAGAAAAGACCCACAACCATCATTACTAAAAGGACAGAAGCTATGTTTGACATCGTATACAGTTTCTTTTTTCTTTGAAGGGAAGTTAGATTTTTATTACTAGAATTAAAATCAAAAATACTAAATATTTTCTTTATTATTTTAAAAATAGTTGAAAAGAAGCTCTTTACAATATTCCACAGTTTATAAAAAATGCTTTTTCTTCCTTTTAAACTCTGCATTGATTTGTATTTTGGAGAGTTGGTTTTTCTCATCGATTTATTATAACAGATTAGAGGGCTGAGCCCGGAACGGGCTCAGCCCGGTAAAAGAGCGGGGGTTATACCTTCCTACTTTTATATCGAGAACTCAGTACTGAAAACTTACTGAAACCTTGCTTTTAATAACAACCTATATTATAATATTTAGACAAATTCATATCTAAGGAGAGATAAATGGCAAAACAAGATTATTCGGTTACGATTCCTTTGGGGATATGTGGAAACACTGTTGGGATTCTTGTGTTTGATGAAGACGCATGGCCAACAGATTTAAATGCGGAATTGAAGGTAACGAAACCTCTAACCTGCAAAGATTCAGAAATTGAGGTGACTTGTTGTTCAAAGAGAACTACCCGATGGTGGCTTTTAGCAATTAAACACAAAAAGCATACAAACCACACCTATCTCGTCAAGGTTATGTCGTACCGAAAAAATAAAAAGTAGTTGCAATAACAAGCCCCCGACATATTTTACCGGGGGCTTTTCCATACTTTTTCCGAAATAAAATCGCATTCTATTTTCAATACTAAATTTTTTTGCCCACAGCTCTAACATACCCTCTACAAGAAACAGTAAACTCAATCCAGCTTTCCCTATGATATACTTTCACCATATGCCAAAAGTTTTAAAAGACGAAAAACTTATTGAAGAATTTTTAACCAGAGGTGTTGAAACTGTTGTTCCCTCACCCGAAGCCTTAAAAGAAAAGTTAATGTCAGGTGAAAGAATAAGAGCTTATCAAGGTTTTGATCCAACTGGTCCGTACCTACATATTGGCCACGCTATGGGAATAAGAGCTTTAAGAATCCTTCAAAAACTAGGTCACGAGGTAATTATTCTTGTGGGTGATTTTACTGCAATCGCAGGAGACCCTAGTGACGGTAAAAATCGTAAAATAATGACGGAAGAAGAGATTAATAAAAATATGGAAGGATGGAAACAACAAGCCTCCCAACTTATTGATTTTGAAGGAGATAATCCGGCAAAATTTTTAAGAAATTCTGAATGGCTATCAAAATTAAATCTTAAAGACATAATAAATCTAATGTCAAAAACCACCGTTCAACAAATGCTAGAAAGAGACTTATTCCAAAGAAAATTAAAGGAATTAAATCCAATAGGTTTGCAGGAATTTATATATCCTTTGATGCAAGGTTATGACTCTGTCGCGATGGATGTAGATTTGGAAATTGGAGGCAACGATCAAATTTTTAATATGTTAATGGGAAGAAGTTTAATGCGTGTGATGAAAAACAAAGAGAAATTTGTGAGAGGACATGAGTTAATGGAGGCTCCTGATACCGTAACCATGAGTAAAACTAAAGGAAACGGAATTAATCTGGGAGATAAACCTGAAGATATTTACGGAAAAGCCATGTCTTATCCGGATGAACTAATTCTTAAAGGGCTCCGTCTTTTAACAGATATGCCCTTAGCTGAAATTTGGGAAATTCAAGAAAAGATGAAAGCTGAAGATAACCCAATGCCTTACAAAAAAATTATGGCTTATGAAATTACTAAAATGATAAAAGGTGAAAAAGAAGCTGAAAAAGCACAAAAATTCTTTGAAGATACGGTACAGAATAAAAATATAACCCAAGCAACTACAAAAACAAATGTAAAGGGCATGCTTCAATTGATTGAGTTTTTAAAACAAATTGATAACGGTGAAAATTCTTTAAGCTCAATTAGAAGAGTAGTAGAGCAGGGCGGGGTAGAGGTAGATGGAAACAAAATTACGGACCCCTTCTTGATTATGGATTTTAAACCTGGAACAATAGTTAAGTTTGGAAAAAGAAAGTTTTACGAGGTTACAAATGAGTAAAAATAAAAATACTGAAAATGAAATCAGAAAACCGTTAAAAAAGAGGTTAAAAAAATTCTTTAAAAAAGAGAATTTAATAAAGATTGTTCTTGTTGCGGCTACTTTAGCACTGGTATTAGGATCTGTTTTACCATATCTGTTGATATAAAAATTAAAATTATAGACTAGTTGTCAATATTTCTAATTTTGCAATAAAAAAACCGAGATACATTTTTTATTTGCATCTCGGTTTAAATTTATTAAATTTCCTCTTCTCCTCTTAACTGAGCATCTGAAAAAATTACTCTATTAAGTTTGTTGGAGATGAATTTTTCCCATTTCTCTTGAAGTATCGGGTTACCGATATCATGCAAAACCCAATATCTTCCGCTATGTCTTTTACCAAACTTTAGGTAATCTGAGATTTCAATGACATCGCCCCCAATTTTTTCCTGATACTCGTTGAATTGGATGACGGCTCTGACTAAAAGTCCCCAGCTCTCAAAAGGTAAGGCGGTCATTAGTACGCCTCCTCACCAGTCAGAACGTTTTCCTCCAAATCATCGTGCTTAAAGACAAAACCCCAAAAGATTCGTTCTAATCTACAGTTACAAATTTTTGGGATGTACAAAATTCCTTTGTCTGTCCGAACCTCAGCAATTTCCACAGATGGTTCTATATAGAAATCGCTTAGTGCGTCGTTGAAAGCATCAATGGCATCAACAGCATTTTCTGATGATATAAACCCAGTAACTTCATTCAAAGAAACCTCGGTTTGAAAGTATTTTTTAAAGAATTCCTTACTTTGTACAAATTCCAAAAAATACTCCGTACAAATGCTGTTAACAGAAAATGTAAAAACTTCTCCAACCTTAAGGAAACATTCTGAAAAAAGCACTCCTTTAAATCCGGGGTAAGTCTTTTCGAAATCATCAATGGCCATTAGTAAAGCCTGCTCTGAATTACACTTCAACATTATTTCCATTTCTCTCTCCTTGTGTTTTGTTAGTTAACTCTTGAAATCGTTACTCTGAATCTTCTGTTAGTATTATTAACCTTTTTACGATACTCGTCAGCTAAAGATTCGTAATACTTTTTGCACTCCGAATTGTCTTTCGAGGACAAAGCCAAATCTTCAAAAAACACTGCGCAGGCTAGGTCCCGAGTACCAACAAACTCCTTTTCGACTTTCTTTTTTTTCATTCAAGCTCCTATCATTTATTTTTCAAGGTTCTTTATTCTTATTTTGGTGAAAATTGGTAGAATAATACCATGTTTGAAGTAAATTCGCCAATCTCCGTTGTACCAAAAATAGGACCTAAATATCAGGCCACTCTTGAAAAATTGGATATTTATACTGTGGAAGATCTTTTATATCACTTTCCTTTTAGGTATCAGGATTTTACAAAAATAAAGCCAATAAGTGAACTACAAGACGGGGACATAGTTACCGTAAAAGCAATACTTTGCTCAGTTCAAAACATATTCACAAAAAACAGAAAAAGAATAACCAAAGCAAAAATTTTAGATCACACAGGAGAGTTAGATATTATATGGTTTAATCAACACTATATTAAAAATTCTTTGGAGACAGGGAAAACCTACAATATCAGCGGTAAAGTCGGCACTTTTGATAGAAAACTTTGTTTTATAAGCCCGGAGATGGAACCCACCTCCGATGTCTTTTCCAGTGAAAAGGCTGACGCAATTCACACCGGAAGACTGGTGCCAATATACCCCGAAACTTACGGTGTGTCCTCAAAATGGCTAAGATCTAAAATAAAATTTTTATTAGATTCCCAAACGGATTTAAAAGAATTTTTACCCAAAGAAATTCTAAAAGAAAAAGGGTTTACAGAGATAAACAATGCTTTAAAAACAGTACATTTCCCAGAAGCAGAGGAGGACTCAAAAAAATACCTAAAAAGATTTGCTTTCGAAGAACTTTTTATCGAGCTTTTAAATATAGAAAAAAGAAAAAGTGAGTGGTCAAAAAAAGTAAATTCAAAAAGCTTCAAACCGTTTAAAAAAGAATTGGGCCAATTAATAGAATCTCTTCCATTTAGATTAACGACATCCCAATTAGAAGCCTTAAATGAAATAACCACTGACTTAAAAAAACTAAATCCGATGAATAGACTTTTAGAAGGAGATGTTGGAACTGGAAAAACTATTGTGGCAATTTTAGCCTCCTATATTGCATATCTAAACGGAACACGCGTTTTATATATGGCTCCTACTGAGATACTGGCAAAACAGCACAAAGAAACATTTGAAAAAATTCTTAAAGGCACCTACATAAAAATTGATCTTGAGACAGGAGCCAAAAAAGAAAAGGTAAAAGACAAAGACTGGGACATTTTAATTGGGACACACGCACTTCTCTTTACGGAAAACAGTTATAAAAATATTGGACTAATTATTATTGATGAACAACACAGATTTGGGGTAGAGCAGAGAGGTAAAATTGTTGATTTATCAAAAGAAGAAACAACCCCGCACCTACTTACCATGACGGCAACCCCAATTCCAAGAACTTTGGCTCTTACTTTATACGGAGATCTCTCTATATCAATTTTAAAAGACTTTCCTTTTGAAAAAAGAAATGTTACCACCAAGGTAATTCCCGAGAAGGAAAGAGAGAAAGCTTATCAATGGATAAAAGATAAAAACGAACCAACTTTTATTGTGTGCCCTTTGATTGATGTTTCAGAAAGCTTGAGTCTAGAAAATGTAAAGGCCGCCCAAGAAGAATATGAGATTTTGAGAAAAGGAGTTTTTAAAAATAAAAAAGTTGGACTTCTTCACGGAAGAATGAAGTCAAAAGATAAAGAAGAAACCATAGAGAAATTTAGAAAAGGAGAAATTGAAATTCTTGTCTCTACTCCAGTTATCGAGGTCGGAATTGATGTCCCGGATGCCGCAATTATTGTTATAGAAAGCGCTGAAAGATACGGACTGGCAAGTCTTCACCAACTTAGAGGAAGGGTCGGAAGAGCAGAAAAAGAGGGTTTTTGTTTTGCCTTTATGAGCGATAACTCCAGAAATTCATATAAAAGATTAAAATACTTAGAAGAACTAAATAGCGGTATTGAACTTGCAGAAATAGATTTAAAAATGAGAGGACAGGGAGATATTTTTGGTTCACTTCAACACGGATTTAAAAAATTAAAAGTTGCTGATATAAACGACTTGCAAATGCTGGAAGATGCAAAAGTCGAAGCTCAAAAATATTTTCCAAAGCTCGAGAAATATCCAAAGCTTCAAAATAAATTGACACAAAGAAAAGGCGAGTATATAACTTCAAACTAGCTATGAAATCAAGAATAAAAAAAGCAAAAAAACAATTAAATACTGATAACGGAAAAAAACCTGAATTAAGGATTACCACCGGAACCGCTAAAAACAAAAGACTCAAGACCCCAAACATTGAGGGATTTAGAGCAGTTCAAGAAGTGGCAAAGTCTTCGGTTTTTTCTATTCTTGGGGATAAGGTTTTAGGGGCCTTCTGTCTGGATTTATTTTCTGGAAGCGGAAATATGGGTTTAGAAGCTTTAAGCAGAGGAGCAGAGTGGTGTGATTTTGTTGATAGCAATTATTTTAGCTGTGAAGTTATTAGAGAAAACATTGTAAACTGCGGTTTTTTTGAAAAATCAGAAGTTATAAGAAAAGAAGCGGCTAAATATGTTGTTAATACTGAAAAAACCTACGACATCATATTTTTAGATCCTTTTTATGATGATATTAATCACAAATTTTTGGTTTCAAATTTGGAAAATATTCTTAACAAGGATGGGGTTATCATTTTCTTCCATGGAGAGAATCTTGATTTAACAACATTAATTCAGGGAACCGGTTTAAACATAATGGAGGAGAGGAAGTTTGGGAAAAGTTTTTTCATTATGTTATCAGCTTAGAATATAAAATCTTGCAATCCCTTTATTACACTAACTCATAGTATATTGCGCTTTTGCGGTATTTTAGGCATACTTATGAGGTAAGCATGGATCTTTTGAATGCTCACCGAATTTGCGATGACCCGTATGAGTTGTTTGAAGGTCATCCTTACAACCTGATACACCTTTGGAAAACCTCCTCAGGGCAAAATTTGTTGTCATGGGCAATGCAGTTGGCCACTAGCCAAATAGTCAGACCTGATGAAAGAACACTGTTCGGTGGTAGTACAAGGGCAGAAATTCGAGGGGCAGAAGAAGCCATAGAGATAGCAATGGCTACGGCTTACAGAAGAAGGTAGTCAAACTCTCTGTCGGAAGTGGATTTTTTTATAAAATTCATAACCGACAGAGTATTTTTTTATTTGACACACCCCCAATCCCAATGTATATTTCACCCCGAGCAATTAACTGTTAAAATTGCTATCATAAATTAGTTAAGAAAAGTAAATAATTTAAAGAAAAGAATAAAACTAAGGAAACTTAAAAAATGGCAGTACCAAAAAGAAGAACCTCAAAAGGTAGAACAAGAAGAAAAAGAAATATTCACTACAAAGCTAAAGAAGTTAACGTAGTCCTAACTAAAAACAAAAAGGGCTACAAGAGACCTCACGTAGAGGAATCCGTTGAAATATAATGATATCCGATACAGACCCAAGACATACATCCAGAAAACTCGCGCTATCTTCAATATTTTCATGGTCTTTTGCAGAACTTGATATTGATAAAAGTGTTGAGACATCCGCAGAAATGTTGGAAGAAGAGGGAATATCCTATGACGATGAGCTTACAAAATTTATTGTAAATGGAGTTAAAGAACACGCTGATGAAATAGATAAAATCATTGAAGAGTGCGCTCCTGACTGGCCTATTGACAAAATAGCCAAAATTGATTTAGTTATATTGAGAATAGCAATATTTGAGGTATTATTCGGTAAAAAAACACCCGTTAAAGTTGCCATAGACGAGGCGGTAGAAATTGCTAAAGAATACGGTAACGATACCTCACATAAATTTATTAACGGGGTTTTAGGCACAGTAGTAGAAAAATACTTACCTAAAGAAAAAGACGCCGTTAAGAAGGAATAATTTAATGTCAGACTATTTAGGAAAAATTAAAAAGGTAATAACAGAAAAAACAGGTTTAGAATCTTCCGAAATTGGAGCTGAATCCTATATCGGTGATGACCTTAACATAGGAGATATGGAACTTTTAGAAATCCTTGAGGAACTTGAAGAAACATTTCACGTAGAATTAATAGAAAGATCAGATAGCTTTGAAACTATTCAAGATATCATCGATCTTTTAGAAGAAAAAATTCAGTAAAAAATTGGCTGAGACAAAGACAAAGCATTCTTATTAAAGAGTCCTTCGTTTTTTTCCCAGATTAAAAATGTCTTTTGACTTTAATAAAGTACAGGAAATATTAAAAACAAAATTAGAAAACGAGTACCTTTTTAAAACAGCGTTCACCCATAGATCTTATTTAAACGAGCACGCAGAAAACGGCCACAAGTCGAATGAAAGATTAGAGTTTTTAGGGGACGCCGTTTTACAACTTCTTTCCTCAGAATATCTTTTTAAAAATTATTTAAATTCACCGGAAGGAGATATGACTAATTATAGATCCGCTGTTGTATGCACCACTTCAATAGGAGAGGAAGCAAGGAGATTAGGTTATGGAGAGATGCTTTTATTATCAAACGGGGAAGAGAGCACCGGGGGTAGGGATAGGGAATATATTTTAGCTAATACTTTTGAGGCGGTCTTAGGTGCACTTTATCTTGAAAAAGGATTGGAGTTTTGCAGAGAGTTTGTGGAAAGAGAACTTCTTTATAAAATTGAAGATGTAATTAAAAAAGAAAAATACAAGGACGCGAAATCAGTTTTTCAGGAAAAAGCTCAGGAGAAATTTGGTGTTACACCAACTTATAAAATCGAAGATTCTTGGGGCCCTGACCACGAGAAAAATTTTAAAGTAGGAGTTTTTGTAGGAGATAAATTGTGGGGGGAAGGACAAGGTAAGAGTAAGCAAAAAGCAGAACAGAATGCAGCCGAAAAAGCCTTAGAAAAAATAGACAATTAATTACCCTTCTGCTACAATCAATCAGCTATGTCACTAACAATAAGATTATCGAGAATAGGAAGAAAAAATCAACCGGCTTATAAGCTGGTAGTTTCTAATACTAGAGACAAAAGAAATGGAAAATTTGTTGATATTTTGGGTCATTTCAATCCTTTGCAACCTGAAAATAAATTTTCATATGATAAAGAAAAATATGAAAAATGGGTAAAAAGTGGAGCTCTTATTACAGAAGCGGTAAAAAAATTAATGGAAAATAAATACGAGTATGTGAAATACGATCCCAAGAAGATAAAAGAAGAGAAGGAAAATGCTAAAAAAATGGCCGAAGAAGCAGCAAAAGAAGTAAAATCTGAAAATAAAACCGAAGAAGTTAAACCCGAACCTGAAGAATCAGAACAAAAACCAGCGGAAGAAGTAAAACCAGAGACTGAAGATGAAAATATAGAAAATGACGGGGAAACACCTGCAGAAGAATCGGTGGAAGAACCGGCAAAAGAAGTTCAAGAAGAATCCAAAGGAGAATAAAATGAGAGATTTTCTGGAATTTTTAATAAAAGAAATCGTTTCAAAACCCGAAGAAGTAGAAGTAACTGAAAATAATGACGGAGAAATCTTCATTTATAATGTACACGTTTCAAATGAGGATATGGGTGTTGTAATAGGAAAAGAAGGTAAGAACATTAAGGCTTTAAGAAATATTGCCAAAGCTAAAGCTATTAAAGACAATGT
>CAZSDQ010000009.1:0-32009 GCA_964605725.1 uncultured Candidatus Saccharibacteria bacterium | reverse complement strand
TGTTTTGACTGACATTCCAATTTACATTAGTCCAGGATGTTTCGTAACTTATTCAGTATTAACGTTTTTAGAGGATTATAAAATTAAAGCTCCCATCGAATTTTATTCTGATAGGAGCCTTGTTATCTAGCAAAAACAGTATTCTTTATCCTTACCATTACCTTTCTCTTACTATTTTTACTAAATTGAAAAGAAAATTCTTTACCACTTTCGGAACAGAAAAAGTTGTTTTCCAGAATTTCTATAACATCTTCCGGTGAACTTGTACCTGGAGAGATTCGCTTCAAAACAAGCAAGTCACCTCCATAAGTACTAGGTCCTCCAATACTTACTACAGCCCTGTACAGCGGTTCAGCTATTGCAAGCAACTTATCGTAATCCCACGCAGTGCCGTAAGGTAAGATGTAGGTCTCAGGACAAGTTCCCAAATTCTTGCAAATCATATCGAAGGACAGTTCTAATTCCTGCTTTAGGTATTTTATATCAAGCTCGTATGGATTTGCGTGATGGGCCGAATGACTAGCAATTTCGAATCCATTTTCAAGGTAGAATTTGTATTTCTCCCAGAGAATTGGTTCCTGACCCCAATAATCGGTTCTTGTAATCAAGCCAAGTGTCATTACAAGACCATAGTCAATGAAGGTATCTGCCATACTAAACAACACCTTGTTCTCGTAGACACTGTAGAAATCATCTAAAGAGACGAGGACTACATTTTCAGGAACACACTGACCCTTATCCCATAAATCATAAACCTGATTGTAAGTATAAGTAACCCAGCCTTTATCAATAATTGCCTCAGCTAATCTTCTGGTATTTTGGACACCGTACCATGAATGGAGCATTAAGCTTTTCGGTGTTGGACATTCAAAAGAACTAGCTTCAACAGACGGAATGAAACTAAAAAACATTGACAAAATTACCAAGACAACGAAAAACTTTTTCATTTTTTTTCTCCTCTCTCTATGAGTTTTTATTTTGAAAATATTATAGCAAATAATATAGGTTGTGCAATGGATTAAAAACTCTCCAAGGCATCTCTTTGTTTTTTAGTTAATCTTTCCGGAACCTTAACTAAAATTTGAACAATAACATTTCCCTGACCTCTGCCGTGAAGCTTGGGCATACCTTTTCCTTTTATTAAAAATCTTGAACCGTACTGCGTACCGCTTGGTAACTTTAATTTCGTCTTTCCAAGTCCATCTTTACTTTGAACGTCAACAACCGGAACATCTATAATAGTACCCAAAGCCGCATCAATCATACTGATTTCTTTATTCAATAAAATATCATCACCCATAATTACAAAATCTGGAATATTTCTAACTCTAACTGTTAAATATAAATCACCGTTGGGTGCTCCGTCAGGTCCGGGCATTCCTTTTCCTGAAAATTTAATTTCCATACCGTCTCTCATACCCGCAGGAATTTTTACTTTAACTTTTCCGCTTTCAACATCTATTTCTCTTTCAATTCCAAAAATCATATCTTTAAATTCAAGTCTCATTTCGTAATAAAGATTTTTTCCTTTTCTTGGTTTTCTAGAGTTATAACCTCTAAATCCAAAAAAATCTTCAAAAATATCAAAAGGATCAAAATCTCCATTCCCACCAAATGGATTTGCCCCCGAGCTTGAGTACTGATAACTAAATGGTCCCCACTGCCCACCTTGGTTGCCTTCCGAAAAACCACCAGGACCGTATTCTTGACCGGTATTTCCAAACTGATCATACATTTTTCTTTTTTGGGGATCGCTTAAAACTTGATAAGCCTCATTAATTTCCTTAAATCTTTTCTCTGCAGCAGCTTTGTCGCTTTCTTTTACCATATCAGGATGATGCTCTCTCGCGAGCTTTCTGTAGGATTTTTTTATTTCATCTGCGGTTGCGTTTTTAGTCACACCCAGAGTTTCATAATAGTCTTTCGCTATTGCCATACGATTTTTATTTTAACATTTATTAAAATACGACTGTTTATTTTAACATTTTCTATAAAAAAGCAAACCGGACATAAGAGAAAACAAATGAAAGTTAACTAAATTTTACATTTAATAAAAAGGTAAAAGGTAAAAAAAAGCAAACAAAACGAGAAGGCTCTCCGCCTTCGGCGGAGAGCCTTCACTGTGTACAAGTTAATGTACATCGGTTAAATCACTTATTTAACAGCATCCTTCAAGCTCTTACCTGCTTTGAAAGCTGGAGTTTTGCTTGCTGCGATGTGTAAAGGTGCACCTGTCTGAGGATTTCTTCCCATTCTTGCTGCTCTTGATCTTACTTCAAATGTACCAAATCCTGTCCATGTTACTTTCTCACCTTTTGATAGGGATTTTTCTACTGCAGCGGAGATTGCGTCAACAGCTTTTGTTGCGTCGACTTTTGTCATTCCTGCTACGTCTGCAACTTTTGCAATTAAATCTATTTTTGTCATTTATTAACACCCCCTCTCAAAGGTAAATTGCTGCCTGGTCAGGCAACTTATATTATTTTATCTATCCTAACAATCGTTCTTGATTGTAAATCTAATAATACACTGCGAAAAGCTTTTCTACCAGCATTTTCCCACTCAAACCTTTGACTCATCGCAGTTAAAAACATTTTTATTGTTATATCAACCTTTACACCCAGAGACGAGTCTACTGCACCACACATGCCTACATCAGTAAGGTACAATGTTCCTTTGGGTAATACCATGTTATCGCATGTAGGTACATGGGTATGAGTACCTATAACGGCATCTACCCTTCCATCTAAATAGAAACCCATAGAATACTTCTCACTGGTGGCTTCAGCATGAAAATCCACTATCTTTGCATCTACTTTTTCATCTATTGTTTTTTCCAATATTTCATCTATTTTTGAAAACGGATTATCCAAAAAAGCATTTTTTCCTCCGAACGAAGTCAGTCCCATTAAGTTTATTAAAAGAACTTTACCGTTTTTTCCGGAATCAATTATTTTGTATCCTTCACCGATAGTGCCTTCAGGGTAGTTTGCAGGTCTTAATACCGGTAGGTTGTGTATAAAATCTTCAGTTCCTTTTTCCTGAAAAATATGTTCTCCACTTGTAAAATAATCTATCCCCGCCATTCTCATTTGTTCTATTTTCTCTTCCGTAATTCCCCTACCTCCTGAAAGATTTTCGCAGTTGGCAAAAACCATATCAGGTTTATGTTCTTTAATTATTTCAGGTAAAAATTTCTGAACAATCTCTCTTCCGGGTTTTGCAACTATTTCTCCCACATATAAAATTTTCATTTTTATTCCTTTTTAATTACCTATCAAATTTAGTAATTTGCATTTTATCTACTCTATACATACCAAAAACATCCATCGGCTTACTCATTGATTTACCCATTATTACAATAAATGCTAATACGGCTACCACAAAAGCAGTGGTAATTATTCCTTTTATAACTGACCCCAAGGCCTTTATGAAAAGAATAAATATAAGCAGAGCAAATACGCTTATTAAGATATAGTACATAAAAAACCTTTCTGCTACCGAGTATATTCTAATCCCAATAGATTAAAATTGCCCGATGGCTATTTAGCGGTTTCGGAAACTCTGGTTTCCCTTATTACTATTACTTTTACTACACCGGGGTAGTTCTGTTCAAGTTCTATTTTTCTGGCAATTTCTTTTGCTAATAGAGCCGTTGAGTAATCATCTACCTTTTCCGGCTTTACGAACACCCTTACTTCTCTTCCGGCTGAAACTGCATAGGCTTTTTCTACACCATCAAAAGACATTGCTGCTTCTTCCAAATCTTTTAATCTTTTTACGTACGATTCATAATCCTCACCTCGGGAACCGGGTCTTGCTCCGCTAACGTGGTCAGCAAGTGTAACGATGGCTGATTCAATGGTTGTCTGTCTGTCATCATGGTGCTCGGCAACACATTTTATTGCCTCTTCGGGAATTTTAAATTTTCTAAGAAGTTCAACACCCAGATCAACGTGAGAACCGTCTTGGTCGGTTAATACTTTTCCTATATCGTGAAACACACATCCGAGTCTAACTGTGTCTATGTCTGCACCTATTTCTTCCGCGATATACATACCAATTCTGGCTGTCTCCATAGTGTGTTCAAGCATATTCTGACCATAAGAGAATCTATATTTAAATTTCCCTAACGTCTGAATTAGTTCTTTAGGGATATTATATAAACCTAATTTATGGCATAAAGAATCTCCGGCCTTATACATTATGTTGTCCATCTCCTTTTTGGTCTGTTCAACTATTTCTTCAATTCTTGCAGGTTGTATTCTTCCATCTGCAATTAATCTTTCCAAAGCCGCGGTAGCAACTGCTCTTCTAACAGAGTCAAAACAGGAAACGATGATGTCTCCCGGAGAAGAATCTAAATCAAGATCAACTCCAGTAAGCTCTTCAAAGGTTCTAATATTTCTACCTTCTTTTCCAATAATTCTTCCTTTTATATCTTCATCCGGAAGTTTAATTTTTGAGGTGGAGTGTTCTATTACAATATCCGTAGAACCAAACTCCAGCGCCTCCATCAAGATTTGTTTTGACATTTCCTGAGAATCTCTTCGAATTTCTTCTTCTTTTTCTTTTATTCTTTTGGCTTTATCTTCAACTAAACTCTTATCCAAATTTTTAAGCAAAATATCACGGGCTTCTTCCTTGGACATCGAAGCTATTTTTTCAATTTCCTCCTGTTGTTTTCTATTAAAGTTATCCATCTCTTCCTGTTGTTTTCTATGAAAATTCTCAATTTCCTCCTGCTTTTTTTCCAGGTTTTCTTTTATTGAAACAAGACTCTTTGCCTTTGATTCAAGTTCTCTGGCCTTGGCATCAACTTGGGCCTTTAGTACCATAGATTTTCTTTCCGTCTCAAGGGCGTCTTCTCTGATTTTCCTGGCCTGATCTTGAGCTTTTGTTTGTATATTTAAAGCTTCTGCTTTTGCTTCGACAATTAGTTCTCTGGATTTGGCTTTTGCTTCCATAACAACAGGATCGTTTTCTACATCTACCCTTGTTTCATGGAATTTCTTCGGAGCAGACTCTGTCTGTGAATTTTCTACTGCTTTCGGGGTTTCTTCCTTTTTATTTTTCTTGGAATAGAAAACATAACCCCCTGATAGGCCCAAAAAGGCCATTACTATAAATATAATATTTAGTGAATCCATTTTTTATTTCCTCCATATATCAACAATAAATCCAACCTATTACACAAGGTTTTAAATTTTATGGGAATTGCTTTAAAAAGGGTTTACACCCGATATGTATCGTTATAACAACAAAAGGTATTCATATTTGTAAACGAAAAATCTTTTTTCATAGCAAATTCCACAGGGTAATTCTATTGCAAGTCGGTTAAAGTGTCAATTACGGAAGATATGGTTTCATAGGGGTAGCCTTTTCTCAAAAGAAAGGTCGTTAATTTTTGCTTTTTTTGAAAATTGTTTTCACCTTTAATATATTTAATCTTCTTTTCAGCTTCTTTCAAAACACTTTCATAAATATCTTCATCTTCAATTTCCGAAAGAGATTCATCCATAATATCTTTTGAAATTCCCTTTTTTAATAAAAATTTTAAAACCCTGATTTTATTGAAAGATTTACCTGAATTTTTTAATCCTTGGATATAAGAAGAGGCATAATCTTCGTCGTTTGATTCTGTCAAATAACCATCGCTTTTAAGATTTGTAATTACACGGTCTTTTAATATCTCTTTTTCTTTTGGAGAAAGATGTGTTTTAAAAATGTAAGTTTGAATTTTACCAAGTATCTCGCTTTCGCTTCTTTTACTAAAAGATAAAAAATTCAATACTTTGAAATATACCCTTGAGTATGCTTTATCTAAGTTATTTAAATCCATTATTTAATATTTTACTCTTCCGAAGTCTCTTCTATCGAAGCTTTCTCGGTTTCTTTTGTCCCTATGTTTAAAGGTATATCGCTCTTTTCTTTAATAGAATTTCTTATTCCCTTTTCTATTTCTGCACTTATCTTAGGATTTTCCTTAATATACATTCTTGCGGCATCCTTACCTTGACCAATTTTCTCACCATTAAATTCAAGCCAAGCTCCGCTCTTTTTTACAACACCTAAATCCACACCAACATCTATTAAATTACCTTCTTTGCTAATTCCTTCGTTAAATAAAATATCAAATTCTGCAGATCTAAATGGGGGAGCGACTTTGTTTTTTACTACCTTTGCTTTTGCTCTAATACCATAAAACTCCTCACCTCTTTTTAATGTACCTATTTTTCTAATATCGATTCGAATTGAAGCATAATATTTAAGAGCCTTGCCTCCGGCGGTAGTTTCAGGATTTCCGAACATCACACCAATCATTGATCTTAGTTGGTTAGTGAAAACAACAGTACACTTTGATCTGCTTATTGCCCCGCTTAATCTTCTTAAAGCTTGACTCATTAACCTTGCTTGCATTGCCACGTGACTATCTCCGATATCACCTTCTATTTCAGCCCGAGGCACAAGTGCCGCAACCGAGTCGATAGCCACCAAATCCACGGCATTTGATCTTATTAAAGTTTCTGCAATGTCTAAGGCTTGTTCACCGGTGTCAGGTTGCGAAACCAAGAGATTTTCAACATCAACTCCTGTTTTTTCTGCATATGAAGGATCAAAAGCATTTTCTGCATCTATCAAAGCGGCGGTGCCACCCAGCCTTTGGGTTTCCGCGATGATATGTTGAACTAACGTAGTTTTACCTGAAGATTCAGGTCCAAAAATTTCAATAATTCTTCCTCTGGGAACACCCCCAACACCCAACGCCATATCCAAAGCAATGGAACCAGTTGGAATTACAGGAATAGATCTTTCTCCTATCGAACCGCCCAATTTCATAATTGACCCCTTTCCGAAATTTTTTTCTATCTGATCAATAGCTGTTTTTAAAGCCAAATCTTTTCCTGCCTGAGCCGGAGATTTTTCTTTAATTTCTTTAACTTTAGAAGATGTTTTTGCTGCCATATGCTGCCTCCTTGTTTTTAAATAATAAATTTATTTTACCAGTACTGGTATATTTATCAATTAGAATTTTCTATTTTTAATAGAGAAGTTGTTTTGAGTATGTGATATATTACGACGTCTATATTTAACTAAAATTTCTTAAGTCTTTTTAATGTCTCCTCTTTTCCTAGTAAACCAAGGACATCAAATAGAGGAGGGGTAGATTCACACCCTGTCGTGATATATCTTATTGTCATAAAGGCTTCTTTTGGCTTATATGAAAATTCTGCAAGTTTTTCGTGAGAGATGGCATCAAGGTCAGGAACGTTCCATTTTTCGCTCGGGATATTTTTATAAACTTCAATGAAGTTATCAATTATTTCGTGAGCTTTTTTTGAATCACCTGAAAATTTTTCCGCAGTTTTTTTATCTATTTTGGGTTCTTCAAAGAAGTAAAAAGTAATGTCGTTAAACTCACTAAGCTTTTTCATTCTCTCTCGGACAATTTCTAATATTTTTAAATTTCTAGCATCAGTAGAATTTTTCAAGTTAAGTTTTTCTGAATACTCTTCGTGCCACTTTACTACTCTGTTCCATAAATCTTCTAATGGTAAATTTCTAATATAAAGTCCGTTGAACCATAAAAGTTTTTGTCTATCAAAAGCGGCCATCTCAGATTTTTGTATTTTTTCTATTGAAAAGTCTTTTACAAAATCATTCAATGAATAAACTTCCCGCTCGGTGCCGGGGTTCCATCCTAAAAACATCATAAAGTTTAAAAGCGCTTCCGGAAGGTACCCTTCTTCTAAAAACCCAAGGGCACTCACCGATCCCGTTCTTTTTGATAATTTCTTGGTGCTGTCAGTTTCCCTCAATAAAGGAAGATGTATAAATTTTGGTTTCTCCCAGCCAAAGAATTCGTATAAAAGTACGTGTTTTGGTGTAGAGGGTAGCCACTCTCTACCTCTTAAAACATGTGTGATTTTCATTAGGTGATCATCAACTACGACAGCTAAATGGTATGTTGGGAAACCATCCGATTTTATTAAAACCTGATCATCCAAGTCGTTGGAAGGAAATGTGAGTTTCCCTAAAACCATATCTTCAACCTCAATATCTACATCTGATGGAACTTTCATTCTGATGACATAGGGTTTTCCTTTTTTTAAATTCTCTTCGACATCTTCCTTGCTTAAGTTAAGACAAAATCTATCGTATTTTGTAACCACGCCCATCTCTTTCTGCCCCTCTCTTACTTTGTTTAATCTATCCTCATCGCAAAAACAATAGTAGGCGTTACCTTTTTCTACTAATTCCAAGGCGTATTTTTTGTAAATATCTAATCTTTGTGACTGAAAATAAGGTTGGTAAGGACCACCGACCTCCGGGCCTTCGTCCCATCTCAAGCCGTAATCTTTGATGACTTTAAGCATCCTTTCAACCGAACCTTCAACATATCTGCTTTGATCAGTGTCCTCTATTCTTAAAACTAACTGACCTTCCGACTGTTTTGCTAAAGCATAGTCATACAAAAGTGTTCTTATACTTCCGACGTGAATCTCACCGGTCGGACTTGGTGCTAATCTGGTTCGCATCCTCATATTTTCGATTTTAGCACGAAAACAAATGGTGTAATATAAAGAAGTACCTCGGAATTGACTTAGGTATCTGTTAAAATTAAACAAATGAATCTTACTAAAACTGCCGAACTAGTTAAAAAAGTTATCAAATATTTGTTTTTAATAATAACCTCCTATTACCTTGTAGCTTATGTCATACTACCCGGGTCAGTCTCATTAATTAAGGCAATGTTTACCAAAAGAATACCGCCAAACACTATATATAACCAATTAAATCAATTAGAATTTACTAAAAAGAAAATTAATAACGAAAATATTACTTACTCGATTAATACCACTAACGGAAAACTACCTTCGGGATTTCCCGACAAGATGAAAGTTTATAAATTCAAACCGGCGCAATATTCCTATTTAGCAGGTAAAAACGCATCCGCCGAGGCTGCGGTGCTAGGGTTCGGGGATGAGGATCTTAGATCGGATCTTACGGTGACAGTATATAGATGGAGAAACTCAAGGACTATGAGTAATTTATCGATTGATATTAACACCAGACAGATTAATTTAGAAACTGATATGGAAGGAAGAAGCTCTAATTTTGATAAAGGATCCGTTAACAAAGACAGTGCTGTCCAAATGGGTAAAGATACGATGTCTTCCATATTTAGATTTAACGATGGTTTGTATCCAAATGGCAAACAGAACGTCAAACTTGGCTACTATATAGGAAATAAATTATTTGAAACAGAAAACCAAAACGAAGCTCAGGTTGCTCTCGTTGATTTTTATAGATCAATAGAAGAATACCCAATACTTGGACCGGACCCATCAAAAGGCTTAATGAGAATGATTGTAGGTGCAAAATTTAAGCAGCCAAATCCTTTAAGCAATCCTTATTTGGAAGCGTATTACTGGGAAATAGATACACAAACAGAAGCAATGTACCCAATAATTACAGTGCAAGAAGCTTGGAAAATGGTTACCGGAGGAAAGGCAGTCATTACTCAAGTAACACCGAGACAATCAAATCCTTTTGAACCTTACTACCCCGTAAGTGTAGATAAAGTATTAATTGATAATATCTACTTAGCCTATTACGAAACTCCAAAATTTCAAACATATCTTCAACCTATCTATGTCTTTTCAGGAAAATACACCACGAGAGGAACTGAAGGAGGAGATATAACTTTATACTTCCCCGCCATAACGGGAGAGTGGACTAAGCAATAAAAATTTAGTAACTTGAAACTTCAAAAACTGAAATAAGTTTTTGGATACCGTGAATAATTTTTTCAAAAAGAGGTTTTCAAAGAATTTTCCAAGAATAATTTCTACCTATCCAACTAAGAATATTTTTTGTATCTGCAAATCTATTCTTACTGCCCATTACTACAACTAATATGTCTTTAATTCCGTCATCATATTCATATATCAAAACCTCCCCAGCTTCAAACGTGGTCCCCGTCTTTACACCCACACTATTAGGTATTTCCCATAAAAGTCTGTTGGTATTTCTAACTAACAAATTTATACCCCCCTCAACATCTGTAAAATAAAAATCTTTTGTACCCACAATTTTTTTAATCTCCGAAATAGAAGTTGCATATACGGCTAACTTGTACAAGTCCAATGTATTTGAATAGTTATTCCCATAAGCATCATCCAAACCTACCGGATTTGAAAAATGAGTTGAAGTCATCCCCAAGGAATTTACTTTTTCATTCATCTTTTCTACGAAATCTTGCTCACTCATTTTTGACGTAGCTAAAACACAAGCCGAGTCCCCGGCAGAGCCTATTAACATACTATTTAAAAGATCTTTCATCTTAAATATTTTATTGACAGGAAGAAAAGCCTTGGTGCCCTCTACTTCTGTGCAATAATCGGACACTGCGAGTACTTCCTCAAGATCATAAATATCCAACGAGATTATTGCTGTCATAAGTTTAGCTGTAGAAGCCGGGGCTAATGAGATATTTATGTTTTTTTCAACCAGCGTTTTATTACTTTTTTTATCTATGGCTAACAAAGATAAAGCTGTAGTTTGAGGAAGAGGCTCAGAACCGGTAAGTACAGGATAGGGCTTGTTGCTGAAATTTTTATAGATAATATTCGTATCAGGAAAAAAGTACGCAATATATAATTTGTGGAGGTATCCTGTTGATATCGAATATCCTAAAAAAACAAGAAAAGACAGAGGAATTGCCAAAAAAATCGTACGGAGAAGTGTTTTTCCAATGTATAAGAGATCGAGACTAGTTACTTTATCAAATACCCAAAGTATCTTTATAAAAACTTCAACAAGAAACAGCAGAATTTTTCTTGGTATGGAAATGTTAATCCCTAAAGACATTTTAACCGTAGAATTATGGTTTTAATCTTCTAACATCCCTGGGAAGGAAAGTCACTTCCTTGACGCTTGGAATATTAAGAATTTTCATCACCAATCTTCCGGGGCCTATTCCGGCACCTCCGTGAGGAGGACAACCAAATTTAAAGAAATTAAGGTAGTCACTCAAAGATTCAACGCTCATTCCCTTTTCTTTAGCTTGGGAAATCAAAACGTCATACCTATGTTCTCTTTGTGAGCCAGTGGTAATTTCAAGACCTTTATATAGAAGGTCAAAACTTTTTGTTAATGATGGGTTGTCCTCGTATCTCATATGGTAAAAAGGTCGTGCTTCTGCGGGCCAATCGGTAACAAAAACAAAATCGTGCCCAGTTTCTTCTTTTATTATTTTACAAATTTCTATTTCCTCTTCTCCACTGATATCAAACTTTCTGCCGGCTTTTATACCCGCTTTATTTAATTTTTCCTTTGCTTCTTCCATTGTAATTCTTGGAAAAGGAGTTGAAGGAATTTCCAAATCAGGTAGTACCGTATTTTTAAGCTGTGTAAAACCTGAAACTATTAAATTCTCCTCCTCGGACATTACATCCAAATGAGAATCTATATAAGAAAGTTCAAAATCCCAACCGGTAAATTCGGTCATATGACGGGATGTGAAAGAGGGCTCAGCCCTAAAAACAGGACCTACACAAAAAACCTTCTCAAACCCGGAAGCTTGAGCCATTTGCTTATAAAATTGAGGGGATTGAGCCAAGTAAGCTTCACCTTCAAAATATTGTAATTTGAAAACATCGGAACCTGTTTCGCTTGCAGTACCCATCAAGGAAGGGGTGTAAATTTGAATGTAACCTTGTTGACTGTAGTAGCTTCTAAAACCTTTTTCCAGCTCTGTCCAAACTTTAAATATTTTTAAATTCTCCTCTTTTCTCAAATCAACCCATCTCCAATCAAGTCTTTTTGTAATATCAGTAGGTTCCCCGCTCTTTTCTTCCAAAACAGGAATAGGAAGTTCGGGCTCTGCTTTAGATAAAATCTCCAAACTCTCGGCGGAAATTTCAAAACCCCCGGGAGCCTGCTTCTCTTCCTTAACCAAACCTTCAATAGAAACCACTGACTCTAAAGAAACCTCACCTGCCTTATTAAAAACCTCGCCGGCTCCCTTTAAAAAAACTACCTGTACCGTGCCGGTAACATCTCTAACAACAAAAAACTTAATCCCGCCCTGATCTCTTCTGACCTGAACAAAGCCTGAAACCTTGACTTTTTCACCTATTTTTTCTTTTAAATTTTTAATTTGTGTTCTTTCCATTTTTAAACCTTTCTAAAATCCTTAATCACTAAATCAAGATACGTATTACCATTGTACTCATTTTTATTCAACATATAAACTAAATCTACCTTATCTCCAACTGCTAAATCTTTCTCGTATCTTGCTCCGCCAAAATATACTGCTTTGTGATATTTATTTCCATCGTAAAGTTTTAATTTTAGATGCGTTTTGTCCTTACCTATGATATCGCTGTTAACTATTACAAAATTTTCAGTTAAAAATAGTGGCTGTTCGTTTCCCATACCAAAAGGCTTTAATTTATCAATATCATCAAGAATTTTTACATTTAAAATATCGGAGGGAATTTTTAAATCAATATTTAATACGGGTACAAAAATATCATCATCAAATTCTTTTTCAATGTATTGGGATACTTTTTTCTGCATCTCGGGAATATTTTTCTTTTCAATTGTAAAACCACCCGCCATGGGGTGGCCTCCTAAATCGACAAATAAATCATTAAATTTTCTTAAGATTTCAATAATATTTACGCCGGGTATAGACCTGACAGAACCTTTTCCGTAACCATCTTCTAATGAGATCACCACGGAAGGTCGGTAATATCTTTGAGTTAGCTTCGCAGATACTAAACCAATAACGCCTTCATGAAACTTTTCATTGGATGAAAAAATTATTTTAGGAAGGTTTTTTTCATCTATTTCAGAAGCCATATCGTACATCTCAATTGTTTTTTCCTGCCTCTCAATATTTTTCGAATTTAAACTTGAAGATAGCTTCTCTAAAACCGTTTCGTCGTGTTCGATTAAAAGTCTTATTGAATCCTCTGAACTTTTTAACCTCCCAGAAGCATTTAATCGGGGACCGACCGCCCAACCAATTTCATAAGTAGTAATTTCAATATCTTTTATACTTGAAACCTCAAATAATTTTTTAATCCAAAGCGGTGGATTACTATTAATTACTTCTAAACCTTTTTTTACAATTATTCTATTAAATCCCGTTAAGGGAATTAGGTCAGTGACGGTAGCTACGGAGGCATTTACTATCCCGTCCCTGCTTTTTGATCCCAAAGCTTTTGATAACAACCAAGCTATTGCGGCACCACATACGCCATCGTTCCACACCAGAAGATCGGGGGCGGGTACTTTCTCGGGCTTTTGGTGGTGATCTGTAAGAATTACGGAATGACCTAGTTTTTTAATATAAGAAATTTCTTCAAAAGTGGTTATTCCTACGTCAACCGTAATAAAAAGAACTTTTTGTCCGGGTTGATAACTTTTTAAGGAATCGTCGATAGCAATTTTGGATAAGCCATAACTGTGTTCAAATCTGTTAGGAATAAAGTAAGATACGTTATCGTATTTTTTTTCGTGCTTAAAAAAGTTATACAAAATTGCGGTAGCGTTTATCCCGTCTGAATCGTAATCTCCGAAAATTATGATGGGAGTTTTTTTCTCCATTTCAGAAAAAATCAGGTCACGGGCTTTGGAAAGGGATTTTTTAAAATCCGAACTTAAAGATTCAAAAGATTCGTTTAAAGTAGGCGTTTTTAAAAATAAATCAATATCTTTAACACCTCTTCCTTCGAGAATTGAGGCCGCCAAATCTTTTTTTTGATTGTACTCACCTTGAATTTCCCATTTATACATATAATATATTTCCAAAACTAAGGAAACGGATATTTATTTGGAGGATTTTGAATACTTTTTAAGCACAGTTGGTAAAAGTACCGTGTGAGTAAAAAACACTACCAAAATATCCAAAAGTATAAACAAAATAAAATTATTCATACTTCCGTTTCCGAAAAAATACAAAGGCACCAAAATTAAAACTAACAACAAACAAAAATCCGTTACTAATGAAAATATTTCTTTTTGGTATTCGTTGGAAACCTCAACCTTGTTTTTATTTGAGTAGTCAGAACTACTATTTAATTTATAAAAAACGGACGTTTCAATATAGACACTCAAAAAATTTAAAAATATAAAAAATAAAATATCAGTATCTTCGCCGGGGTAAATTTTAAGAACATTAAGAATTTCTCTAAGTATTAAGTAAAAAATGATTGTAACAAGTTGAACTAACAAAAAATAAGTTATAACTTTTTTTGAATCTTTTTTGAAATTATCTTTTTTTATTACCGATAAGAAAAATACTAAGCCTGTTGAAGATAAAAACGTTACCAATAAATATGGAAAATATTGAGATATAAAACCTGTTAAAAAATTCATTTTTCTTTTCCTCTTTCCCCACCTTTAAAAGCCCATAAAAGAGTAGGAAATAAAAATGAATAAAATAAAATTACTACTAAAATACCTGCAAAAGTCGAAAAGTAAAATGTTCTGGCAAATCCCGAAGATATAAAATATAAAATTAAGGATAAAGATAAAACTAGAATAACAGGGTAAGAGATAGCATTTTTATCTTTAACTAAAACCTTGTTAAAAGTTATCTCAAGAGGAACTCCCGAGATTACATCTTTTTTAATTTTCGTATGAATTAAATTTCCGATGTAAGTCATAATTCCCATAACGAGAATTAAAGATAGAAACATTTGAGTACCTACGGGTATTGAAAATAATTTAGCAACCGCCAAGTAAATTAAAACTGAAAGGAATAAAGAATAGGAAAATACCAACCCTCTCATATTAAATTTTAATAAAAAGTAAACAGAAATAAATAAAACACTAATTAAAAAGGCTATAGCGTATTTTTCAATGAAATCAGAACCCATAACAGGGGCAACCTGCGAAGTTTCGGATGTTAAAATATCTACAGGCAAAGGATTGTCCAACTGCATGTTGTAATCATCAATAATATATTGAGGATAGGTGTTATTGACTGCAGGGTCTAAATTTGTATTATCAAGAATATTTTCACCAATCAGAGGCATTAAAAAAGGGTAATCAAAGTTGCTCACATAAACAGCTATGGGTAGACCAATGTTGTCTCCGGCCAGATTGTAAAATTTCTGCCTCCCTTCTTCCGTAAACATTATTTGCATTTTGTAAACACCCGTCTGATCCATTAAGTTCACAAATCCCTGAACATGATTTTCATTTATATCAGTATCCTCCCATCTATCAGATTCCAGATAAAAATTTTGAAACTGTTCCTGACTCCAATCTTCAGGATTTTTAACTGTTCTAAAAATTATTTTTCCGTTTCCGGTTACTATACTATTAATCCTGTCCCCATCTTCAAACGGAGGTATAACAATTGATATTTTATCCTCGCCTTCCTGATTTACTTTGAAGTCAGATATCCTGGAAAGGTTCAGTCTTTTTTGAGTAATAGATAGTAATCTCGAAATTACTTCCTGCTTATTTTCTAATTCCTTATTTTTTAACTCAAACGTCAATTTCTTACTCTCCCCAATTCCGGAACCTTTTTTAAACTCTTTCAAATCCAAAATTTTACCTTCCTTAGACCATGGGATTTTAATCTGCATACCCCCGATACTTGAATTAAGAACAAGATAATCTGAATCTACAACAAGGGGAATTTCAGGCAATACAACAAGAACAGATAAAGAAAAAATTAACGCTATTAATACTAATTTGAAAGTTTGTTTCCCTGACATTTTTAAACATTAAAATTTTACACTATGGCGCAAAATTTCTCATCATCTCCAATTAACATAGTTCTGCTTTGAGTCATTACTCTGTAAATAAAGGGGTCGTTAGTTCTTTTTCTACTCATAAATTCTTCCATATTCATTACAGAATAGTTAATCTCCTTGTTCATTTTACTTTCCTCTTCTTTCACGACATTTTTAATTACTTCTAAATCGACGTCACCTACTATAAAAAGGTCTACGTCCAAAGCCGTTGATTTTCTACCTCTTAGAAATGCCAGAGATAGAACTGCGTAATCAACCATTCCGATTCTTTTTTCATTTTTTACAATTGCTGCACCAACGCCCTCTTCCTTAGCTACTAATGATAATAAATCTGAAAAAAACGGATGGCTTGTCTCTATTTGATAAAAAATCTTATTCGAGCTCTGCCTTCTGTTTACAAGGTTTATCTCGAAAAGATTGTCCAATTCCCTTCTAACAGCGTTTATCTCAGCACCTACCTGTCTAACAATAGCTCTGATGTGAAATGCCCTGTTGGGATTTAAAAGAAGAAGTTTAAGTATGTTCACTCTTACTTCTGATACCAATATTTTATTCAGCATATTTTAATTCCGGGCAGATTATCTAAAAACCTATAACCTAGATACATTATACATTTTTACGGCTATTTTCACAGGTGTTTTTAGTTGTAGACTACTTGTTCGACATTTCTATCAGGCACTATAGCTATCCAAAATTTACCTCTATTAAATTCAATTTCTTGACCATTAGTATCGTAAAAAAGAGTTCTTTCATCTCTGGAAGCCTTACTCCAAGTTGCATCTATGGATTTTCCGTCAATGAAAACAACAGCTTTCCCACTACCTACTAATTGATAATCAAGTCTTCCCTTATCATCTCCTGCGATAGAGTTTTCAGTAGCAAATTGAATTATCAAATTACTGACCTCAACTTGTTGACCTGTCTCCTGATCTTTATGAGGAATTGGGTTGTCGGATGCATCATAACCTGTAAATTTAAAGTAGGTATTATTTTGCGGATTATATTCAAAAATACTAGAGTAATCACCTTTGTTCCAAAAATCTATAGAGATTTTTGAAGCCGAGGAACTTGTAGAATATTTGTCGGTAGTGTCCTTAAATGTATACATTCTTATATCTCCCTTACCTTCCCACCCCAGCTTTAGACCCAACTCTCTAAGCTTCACTCCGTTTACGTAGGCAGTATGTTCGTAAGCTACGTTTCTCGGATTATCTCTCCAAGTACACCCTGGATATGACTCACAACCGCCTCTAAAGAGACTTCTTACCGGCCAAGTATCTATAGCCACTATAGCTTGAGGTGAATAACCGATGTGCATAACCATAGCGTCGCTTAATTCTTTTACTAAAACCAAATAATATTCTCTAGTACTTCTAACGGGACCAATCTTTTCCGGTGTTATAGTATGGAAAAAGGCTAAAAACCTTGTTATACCGCCCTCTGCTACTATTTCATATACCAAGTCAGCATAGACAAGACCTGACTGAGGTCTTGCATCAATGTGGTTGTTAATCATAACTCCAAAAGGTCTTTCATTTTCCCAAGAGCCTGCCTCAGTTTCCGGATATTGAATTCCTGTTAAATCTGCGGTTACCTTTACAACATTTTCTTCAATAGGTTTTTCTGACAAAGGATTTACTACTTTTTTACCAAACTTTCCCGTTTTAACTAATAAAACCCACAAGGTAAAAAGAACAGAAATTACTACAAATAATATTAATAGAATTTTTTTAACTTTTTGATTTGAGTTTTTTGATGTGAAATAACGAACTTTAGGTTTTAAGTTATTTGCTGACGTATCCTTATTTATAATGTTTTTTTCAAACTCGGATTTAGTTTGAGAAATTTCATCGATATTTCCGGCAGAAAGGTCATCTATATCAAAGCCGGGGGTGATATTAGTTATTTTAGGCATATAGAAATTTTACATTATTGAATGACATTTGACTACAACTCATAAAGTTACTTCATTGTTAAAAGCTAAAACCGCATTATAATAAACCAATGGAAAGCATTTTCAAAATTACCCCGATAAAAAATAATAAGCTTCAAAAATACAAAGAAGTAGCAATTAAAGAACTTAATGATTTTTTTAGCTTAGAATGGACTAAAAACACTCCGAAAATCTTTATTGTTGATGATAGAAGAACGATCAATCTTTTGAAAGAGGAAAAGACAGAGGACTGGGTTGTAGGTTGGAGTTGGGGACAACGAGCAATTTTTATCCTAAACCCAAATAATATATCCAAAGAAAGTTGTCATGACGGATCTACATACAGTATCTCAAAACTTATTAAGCACGAGTTAGGTCATTCGTTTTTCCAGTCTAAGTTTGGGAGAAGTAATTTTACGTGGATAAACGAGGGGGTTTCAGTATACGTTGCGAAACAATTAGACAAATATAAAATGCCGAAAGAATTCAAAGGTTTTTTAGATGGTAACAACATATACTTCGAATCGGGAAGTGCAATAAAGCTACTAATTGATAATTATGGGAAGGAAAAGTTATTTGAATTTTTCGAAAAACAATCCGGCATTGAAACAAATAAAGAATTGGGGATTATATTTGAAAAAATCTTTGGAAATAAATTAAGCTACGAATTTTTTAACAGGCTTAAAGATGGAAAGTAACAAATACGTAATAGTACATTTTATAAGAGGCGATCCTGAATTAAAGTTATTTGGAAAAAAAGATTGGCCTTTACATATTACACTTTTAATGAATTTCAATATTGATATAAGTGAGAATGATTTAATCAATAAATTATTATCTTTTTCCCAAACCCTGACACCCATCCAATTAATGGTAAAAGAAAGGATGCTACTAGGGCCAAACAAAGATATCCAAGTAAACATCTTAGAATCAAATCAAGAGATAATGAAACTCCATGAAAGTTTAAAGGATTTATTGGACTCATTAAACGCCACATACGATAATCCTGAGTACGTGGGAAAGGGCTATAGACCTCATTCAACAGTTCAAGAAAATGATAGGGTAAAAGAAGGTGAAACTATAAAAATAGATTCATTTTCACTGATAGATATGGAACCTAATGGAAATTCTGATAAAAGGAAATTTATTAAAACTTTCGATTTCCACTAAAAACCTACTCTTCCACCAATTCCCCAACCACAACCAACCTGCTAATTGTGGTTCCTGCTGGCCAACAAGTCATGAGGGTAGCTATTTTTTTATCGGTGTTATTTTCTAAATACTTAATTTCTTCGGGTTTTACAACAGAAGTTTCGGTAACTATGTATTTATAAACCCAATTTTTATAAACAAGGTAAAAAAAGTCTCCTTTTTCCATTTTATTTAAAAGGTAAAAAACGGAGTTGTATCTGTTTGCGTTATAAAAATTATCGGAAGAGTGGGCAAAGAAAAATGAATTTCCGGTTTCCCCGGGATATGCTGTTCCTTTGGCATGAGCCACACCTTTAGTTAAAGCAACTTGATAAGCTTTTGAATCTTGCGAGTCAACGTCAGAAATTACTTTTGAATTTGCACCGATTTTTGGGATTATTATGCTAAAAAGTGGGTCTTTAGCTATGATTACGTCTTTTTCATCAAAAAACCTCATAGAATCAAGCTCAGAGCTTGCAACCGGGGTATTTTCATTAGGTTTTGAAAAAAAGTAGGAGATTTCTTTTGTTAAAACAGGGAAGAATATTATTAGTGCACCTAAGGAGGCTAGGGCTACTAAAAGTAGCCCTAGCCGTGTCATTTTCTTGTATAAATTTTTGGTTTTATGCCTTTTTCTTCCTTGTTGCACTGATGATTAATATACCTAAACCTGCTGAAACTATCCAGAACCAAGGTGATTTAAAAAGGGTTTTTCCTTCTTTGGCTGTTTCTTCTCCAAGAACGGACCCTTCTTCACCTTCCCCAAAATCTACTTCCAAAGCTCCTTCGCCCTCCTCACCTTCTGCTCCCTCAGGTCCGGTAGCTCCTTCTCCCGCAACCCCACCTTCAACTATACCGGCGCCTCCTTCAACAGGAATTGCCTCTGTCTCTTCTTCTTCAGTAGTTGTTGTGGTTGTAGTAATTTCCTCGGCTCTTGGTTTTGAAGCATTTCCTGCATCATCAAATGCTACTACGGCGTAATACCAGGTTTTGTCGCAATCATCACCGGAAACTACGTGCTCGAAATCAAATTTTTCATCAGATCCTATACTTTCAGTTTCTATTTTGTGTGAGTCATCTATGTCTATTTCTTTATCGTCATCTGCAAAAACCTGAACGGATGTTGTTTCATCGTCATCAGCGGTTTTTAAGGTTATTTTGTTTACGCAATCGTTAACTTTTTCTTTTTCTATGTATTTTGGTTTATCAGGACCTTCTCCATCGTAGTCAACAGCGACCTCATTAGAAACTTTAGTTAAATCACCATCAGGAGTAACTTCTACTTTGAATGTGTAGTTACCTTCTTCATCCAGAACAGCTTCTCCTACTGCACAAGTTCTTGAGTCCCCACTTTCTCCGGATGCAATAGCTATTTCAGGGCCAAATTGAGAGTAAGCACCGCCTTCAAATTTATAATAGCATTTTGCAGTCATATCCCTATCTTCTGTATCCATGGCTACAAAAACAAGACTAAAATCTGAATTTGAAGGAGATTTTGGCTGACTAAGTCTTACATTAGTTACAGCAGCATAAGATTTGCTACCAGTTAATGTAAAAATTCCTGCGAATAGTAATCCGGTCAATACTTTTTTCGCTGTTTTTACCTTTTTATTTTGTTTCTTATCTTTTTTCATTGTTCCTAAACCTCCAATGAGCAGTAACGCACCTCCGATAGATACTAAAACCAATACTGAGGTTACCCAAAAGGTTCTAGCTCCCGTTGCAGGAAGCTCTGTTGAAGCGCCTAATACATCGCCTTTTTCTTCCTCTTTTACCTTCACTTCGGTTTCAAGACCTGTGTCTAATGCTATCCTCACTTGAGTTCCAACAAAATTTCCATCTACTATTCCTTCATTAACAGCAAAGCCGGATGCCTCTGATAAGGCTGGTAAGTCTTTTCCTCCCATACCTTTTCCATTAGCAAATGAAAGGTCCGGGTAGATACCTGCTGTTACTTCGCTTAGCACTTTGGCCTTATAAGATATAGTAACTATTTCATCTTCTTTTAAGTTACCTAGATCCCATTTTCCCGGGGAAGCATAAGTAACTCCCGAAGTGTCTAAGTCGCCTCTTAAATCTGAAACGGCCTTAAATGTACCCCCTTGAGGTTCAAAACCTTTAGGAGGAAGGTTAGTGAGTAATGCATTGTTTACAGGACCTTCTTTGGCTATAACTTTTATAGTGTATGTAAACTCATCACCAATTCCTAAGTTATTTGGCCAGCTGTCGTTTGTTTCGCTTATGTAAAGTTTTGAGTTCTCAATGTTACCAATGTAACAATTTTTGTTTTGGCCGGGATCAACGGTTATATTACTGCCTGAAACATAACCAATATAGTAATCCCCTTCATCGGAATCGAGGCTGTTACTACAGACAATATCTGTAACGCCCATAACTTCACACCACTTACCCCAGTTCATTTGAACACTACCCCTATAATTAAACAGATGACAATTATTGAATTGAGTGCAAGGTCTTGCTTCACCATAGGAAACAAGACTACTGTAACCATTGACTTCACAAGCCCAGAGGGCGCAGGTAGAGGCATCTTTACATCCATTCCAACCTTCACAATTACCGTGGTGACCATAGGCTTCGCCATCTTTGGTTATTTTAACTCCTTCACCACTATCTTCACAGTAGATATTGGTTTGATCCCAACCATCCTGCATTGTTTCACTTAAATCGTAATTTCCAGGAACTAGCTGATTAAACAATACGTGTCCGTTATCATCGGTAGTCTTCGTCGGATTTTGTGACAAGTTAATTTCCCACCCACTTAAAACATTTTCTCCTTCATCAAATTCTCCATTACCGTTTTTATCGTTAAACTTGGTTACAGTAATAGATCCCGGCTCCACACACTCATAAACTTCCAAGTTTAGTTGATCTTCATTATCTCCCATACCTCCCTGATTATTATAGGCACTGTTATACCAATTTGAGTACCAATCACTTATCAGGAACTGAGCCGATATATCTGACCCGGGCGTAAATACCTTTCGGTAAGCATGGCCATCATTAAACTCTTTATCATTGTCCCATTCTATAACTCCAATACCCTGTCCTAAATCCCCAAGGATTGAAGTTACTCCCTTGTTAGTTCCCCAAATTCCTATATCGGTTCTTACACCACCCCAATTATTTTGAGTGCCGTAAGCAGCGTCAGCATACCTTCCTGAATTATTTTTATCATAAGCATATGTTCCATAGGCTTTAAATAAGTATTCATGCCCACCGAGCAGATCTACTAAAATTCCGTCCGAATCTTGTGATCCTAAAATATGAGTCTCCCCGACCTTAACCTCTATCTTGCCTGGAGTACACGAATGACCTCCATCATAAATTGGAATTAATTTACAGGTTGGAGTACAGAAATTTTCACCGTCTGTAACGCCATCGGTCCCGTCGCATTGTTCTGATTCCTGATTTTTAACCCCGTCGCCGCAGTACGGAATATAAGTATTGGTTACCTCGTGTGTAGTAACATATCCAGCCGTAATAGAAATTGTAGAATTTGAACCAACAACACTCCATATTGAGCCCGGATTAGTTTCTGTAATATCATAATCTCCTACTATTAGATCATTCCATGCCAAAACATCCCCATCATAGTCCACAGTCTTGCAGTCACCCGACGGATATGAAGGTCCTTTTATACAAATCTCAAATGTTTTTGTAGGATCAGGTGTAATTCCTGTCCAATCAACAGTTTTAGTTACTTCAAGATCTCCCAATGTAGGAGCGTTGAAAGCAACACAATAATAAGTTTTACCATATTCGGGAGTAAATCTGTCATCATTATCGTAATTCAAGACATCAGTATCACAATAAATCTCAGCGGAGACATTGTCGCTATTATTTCCATTTGTAAGATAGGTGAAAGGAATATAGTTTTCCTTTAGAACTTCTCTTACCTTTATCTGAGAGGTGCTACCAAAGTCATTTATTTTAACAACAGCAGTACCATTAGAATTTGTAGGACCAAAGGTATTCCAACCTGCAACCTCGCCTATATAACTGTCGCTAGGGTTTGTATCCCCATCGTCACCCCATTGGAATGACCAATCGGATTCTAAATGGCAACTTGGGTGTGATTTTAACCACTCTGTTGCAGTATCTTTCTTTATATCAACTGATGCTCCGTAACCCCAATTAGGCAGATCCTTTTCATCAGTACAAACAATCTTTGTAGCTACTATTTCAACAGGGCTATCTATTCTATTTACCAATTTAAAGCTCTCTTCTGAAGAATCTACTGATACTAAACTTCCCTTCCCACTAATATCAGCCCATCCTTCTTTTAAGAATTCATCAAGTAAGTAGTTTCCATAAGGAACATTTTCTAGAGTTACGCATCCGTTTTCACCTGTAGTCCCGTAGTAACCCTTGGATATATTGTAAATCTCAAATTGGAAGTTGTTGTTGTTTACATTATCTCCATACACATCATCTTTTATTGAGATATTTATTGGACCAGTTGAAAAGTGGTCATATACATAGGTATAGACATGATTATCGTTGTAAGTCCCCCAATTTACAGGATCTCCGTTTACCCAAGCCATTAAGCCGTTGGATCCACTGGTTAAATCAAATCCGCTCAACCAACAATCACAACCACTGGGTATATTAAGTGGTCTATATGAAAAACCCGCATCTGCATTCATTGAGGAACTTCCATATCTATATGTACCACTAACTTTAATTAAGTATTTACCAGCTGGTAAATCGTCTAAGGAGTCTGTACCGCTACCGTTACTGACATTTATTGATTTTGGACCACTTACCTTCTCTGAAGCTAAGACTACTTCCCAGCCTTTTTGTGGTCTCTGTTTATTATCTACTTTACAGATTTTTACATCTGAGCCTTGATACTGGTTAATAACCAGAAGAGTTCTATTACGATTTCCCGCAGTAAGCAAAATATCCCCATCTCCAAGAGTGTTTCTGTTATCATCATTGGCGCCATCATCGTCAAAAAGTTCTCCTGAATATAATATTGCACTACCAATATTTATGCTACTATCATTGTACAGTGGCTTCAACCAAGATGATTCTAGAACTTCCTCACCGTAATAGTAGTGACCTAGTGCTAATTTATCATAGGTAACACAGTAGGCATCGTCTCCTTCAAAACTACTAAATAGATCTGAATTTAAGTCTATAGGGGTAGAATATTCAGTCTTACCTATTACACCTGCAGGAGATCCAACAGAAGTTGTTACATTTAAACCAGAGATTGAAAAATCTAAACCAGGGAAACTACTACCGTTAACTATGTTTCCCTCCGAGTCTAAAATAACTTTACATACCCTAATTGAACCTACAACGGATGTTACTGTTTCAGTGTCTGTTGGCGAGGTAGTCCCATCAGCTGAAGCACTGGCAACATTGGTTACACTGCCAGCATTTAAGTCAGCTTGGGTAATGGTGTAACTGGCGGTACAAGTAATATTTTCTGTGGGATCTAATTTGCTATCCAAGTTTCCAACAGTATCAACAGACGGACAACTTTTATCAGTTACCTTGTCATCATTGATACTTACTGGTCCGTCTAAGCTAACATTACCTGAGTTAGTTACTAAGAAACTATAAGAAATAACATCACCTACCTCATCATAAGTGATAGGAGTAGCTGTTTTAACTATTGTTAAGGCTGGATTAAGTTTTGTATTAGTAATAGTACAATATGTAGTTTCACCCGCGGCGACGGTAACATTACTACAAGTATTACTGTTTTGACTCCAACCATCAATAATACCTTCGTCAACCGAATAGGTACCGGCATCAACCTCATAATCTTTATCCAGCGAATCAGTAACTATTCCGGTGCCAATTTGGGCTCCGGCACTATTTTTAAGATAGGTGGTAAATTCTGTTTGATCACCACTAGGCAGTGTGGTTTTTTGGACTATCAGATGGCCTTTTTTCGAAATACCAGAATACCAACTTGTGTCTGATGCAGACACTTCAGTATTACTAGGGGTTGTACCCTTAACAGTGGCAGTATTTTCATATTGACCTGCAGTAACGGTACCTGTTGCAGTACAAGTCATAGAAACACCTTTGGCTAATTCTGTAGAAGGACAAGTAATAGAACCTAAATCACTATCAGTAAGACTAATGTTCGTTAAAGTAACATTGCCACTATTCTGAACAACATATTCCCAAGTAACAGTGTCTCCGACAGAGAGATTTTCCCCGGGGGCAGCGGAGATATCTTGCCCATTTGTTTTTTTAGTAAGACGAATTTCTGGTTTTTCAACTAAGACAGATGAAAGATGTCCTACTAAGTATGCTGAATTATCTTTTTGCTCTTCTGTAATAAAGTAATTCAAGACATTTCCAATACTTTCACAACTATAGGAATTAACAAAACCATCTATTACTAGAGTGTATTGGATATCATTGATAGTAATTACTTCACTGCCATAACTATTAGGAAAGGTTATTTTATCGTCGCAAGGAGTAGAGGTTTGTTGCCAAGAAGGACAAGTACCGAAAGTATTAGTTGTTTCATCAATATCAAAATTATAACTAAAGGTTTTATCTGGTATTGCTGGCTCAGAAAAGGAAAGCTTTATTTGTAAGGTTGCACCATTTGCTGCGTTATTAATTGGCCAGTTCTTATGTGTAAGAGTACCCAAAAGAAATTTGGTGTTTTCGTTAAATGTTTGAGTGCCTACAGAATCAAACCTTAAACCACTTTGACCATGACCAGTTGAGTTTCCCCATTTAACCTCGTTTGTATTTAAACCAGTTATATTACTTCCTCCATTAACACTTGTCCAAATTCCTCCAGAAGAATCTAATGAATAACTATCTTCTTCGTTGTTACAAACATTGGCAGACGCTGCACTTTGGACAATAATTCCATTGGTTAAAGTAAAGGTATTACTCACACCAGTATCACCACAACTACCATTACGATGAGCTCTAAAACTAATACTATATGTCCCTACGGTACTAGGTGCTGTGATGTCAAATGATTCCGTATTTGTTCCTGAACCAATAGTATGATTTGTAGTATCAGCACAATTCCAGCTACCTTCATTAATTCTCCATGATGTAGATTCCCAGTCATTCTCACTCCCACTCCCACTTCTTTGCACGGTAATGTCAGCCTTAATAACACCACTAGGCTCTACGGTTACTTGAGTTACCCCATTGACACTACCTGAAACTGATAAAACAACTCCTCCCGTTGGAATAAATAAAGTCAAATGATCCAAATCCTTAACCTTGACTTTATCCTCTTTTTCATCCTGCTCTACTTTATCTTCATCAACTTTTTTAATATCTTCATCTTTGAGTTCTTCTTTAGCTTCGTCAATAGATTTTTCAATATAAGTAACTTCAACTTCCGAACCCTCAGGTTTAGGAAGCGTTAAGTCAAATTCAAAGTCCCCGTTCTCCATGTCAGTTGTAATATCAAACGCATATTCTGCATCTGTTACAAAATCATCCGGAAGATCAAGATCTTCAACCTTGACTCTTTCAATTTTTAAATGTGATCTTAATTCCTCATCCTTTGGTAAACGAGTAAATGTTAATGTAACTTCTTCATCCAATGGGAAAATGTATTTAATTCCAATCCTCACAACTTCCTTTGTTTCTGCAACTTCTCCATCAACTGTCCAATCTTCTTTTACACTATCTGTAATTTCTACATCATCTGAAAGTTCTTCATATTCTATTTGTACAGGCTCTTCAACTTCTGGGATTACTTCTTCCTCAACAGGAGTCGGAATCTCTTCAATCTCTACAACTTCTTCAATATCATTAATAGGGTTGTAATCCATAACCCCATCTTCTAAAATATCAGGAGCTTCGGGATCAACGACCTCCCCAACTGGCATCACAACCTCTTCCTCTGGAACACTACCTTCATCTTCTTCGGTTATTTCATTTCCACTTATTTCTTCCTTAGCAAGATCTTGTCCATCTGCTGCATCTCCAGTGTCGACTGCCTCGGATTCTATCCCCAGCTCTTCTGCCGGCTCCTTTTCTTCAACAACCTCAACAGGCGCAGCTATATCCTCGGCGTAAGCACTCGATGGAATCATTGCTGCAAAAGGAGATAGGGTATTTGCCACCATCGAGAACAAAGAGAAATAAGCAAAAATTTTATTACTGCGAACTTTCATTCTTCTTAATATTTTCATAAGAAATTTATAAAAAAATCCGCAGGACAAGTGCGGAAATTAAATAACCTTTATTAAATTTTTTACTTCTATTTTTTTTAATCATCAATAAAAATACCCAGCAATTGGGCTGGGATGTGCTATTTGTACATTTTTTATTAGAAAATGTCAAACCCTGCGCATCTCTCCTGATATTATTCTAACCAGATATTAAAAAAATATGAAGCAACGGAGTTTAGACGGATGTTTTTGAATAAAATTAAACCTGCAAACTAGTATCCGATAGGAATCTCTTTATCTCATCATCAGAAACATAATTTTCTACCACATAATCTATCTTTTCGGTGTAATCAATATCATCAAAGTAGCTAAGCTGCTCTCTAAAAAGCCTCTCATTAAATTCACTCCCAAACATTGATTTTGTTTTATTTACAATCTCACTGATTCCGTAAATTTTCAAAATAAAAAACAAATCCACATAATCCTTCCATTTTGCTCTTTTACCAAGGGCAAAAGCTTTCATAGCAGAAAGAGTAAGAACATCGGGCATTTTTATTACATCTTCAAAACCCACTGAATAATTAATTTCAAAAGGATAATTTAAAAAAGTAATCTTCACCCCCTCAACAACAAGTGTTAATTCGTTAGGTTCTTCAACAAGGATGCTTTTTATCTCATAGAAATCTCTAATTTCTTTTCTAATTCTATCGTGGTTCAACGTTGAACGAGTAAAAAGATCGAAATCAATCGAGCTCCTGTGACCTATTTGTAACGCAATAGCTGTCCCTCCAACTAATCCGAAATCACTTGAAAAATTTTTAATCAATGGGAGAATTTTTAACTGTTCTTCACTCAATATTTCTTTATGCATACTTACTAAAAAACATCTTAAAGTAATTAATAGTTTGAGGACGTAAATTAACTCTTCTCTTTTTTGAAATATTTTCAAAAATTTGACTTAAATTCTTAATACCAAACAAGTCTTTGATAAACAAAAAATCATTCCAATCACCGTAGTTAAGAATACTTTCGACGATAAAATCAGGAGACAAATCTTCATAATTTTTAGTACTCCAAACAAGATAAGGTTTTAGCTTCAGGTAGTTTCTAACTTTTATTAAATCCTTCTCATCCATATGCTTATTATACCTCATATTTGAGATGTTTTGGTTAGTAGATATAACTATATATATTGCAACAAGTAACATTTAATAGTTGCCTTTTAGTTTGACACACACTCCAACTTATGATAAAAATACCTCTGTTCGCGAGAGGTCCCCAGATTTTTTGGGGAACTTTTTAGTTTTTGGCCACCCAATATCTAAAGAGAAAGTGCTTACGTATTTGGTGTCCTAAAACGAACATAATTAAAATGAATCAAAAAGATAATAGCTTATTACTAACACCGAAAGGTTTAAATAAAATTAAAGAAGAACTTAGGGAACTTATTGAAAATAAAAGACCCGAAGTCGCAAAGAGAATCCAGGATGCAAGGGAAGCTGGAGATATATCTGAAAACTCCGAATACGATGCTGCTAAACAAGAACAATCATATGTTGAAGGAAGGATTTCTGAACTTGAGGACATAGTTAAAAACGCAAAAGTATCTGAAATACAAATGGATGATAAAGTTGGTGTTGGATGTAAAGTAACTGTTCACATGGAAAGCTCAGAAGATACTTTCTACATTGTGGGCGGACCTGAAGCAGATCCAATGGCTAAAAAGATTTCTGATGAGTCGCCTCTTGGTTCAGCACTTCTTGGAAAAAGAGTTGGTGAAAAAGTAGAGTTTGAAGCGCCTGTCGGTAAACTCATCTACACGATATTAAAGATTGAATATTAATGCCATTGTGTGCTTAAATTAGGCCATGGCAACTCTCAAAGAATACAGAGACATAAGAATTGAAAAATTAAACAAGTTAAAAGAATTGGGCGTAAATCCATACCCCGCACAATCCCACAGAACTCATTTAAGCAGTTCCATTGTCGAAAACTTTTCTGACCTTGAAGACCATGAAGTAACTGTGGCAGGAAGACTTTTTTCAATAAGATCACACAATGTTTTATGCTTCATTGATCTAAAAGACGCTTCAGGGAAAATTCAGCTTTATCTAAAACAAGATAATTTTCAAAATCAAGATTACAAAAATGGGGAAATAAAATTTGAGGATATTAACCTTTTGGACACAGGGGATTTTATAGAAGGAACAGGAAAAGTCACAAAAACTAAAACAGGTCAAATTTCCGTGGAAGTTGAAAAGATTAGAATCCTCACAAAATCCTTAAGACCTCTCCCCGATTCTCACACAGGTTTCAAAGATAAAGAACTAAGATTAAGAAAAAGATATATCGATACAAACATTAACGAAGACGTCTATCAAAGATTTATTCGAAGATCAAAATTTTGGGAAGCTCACCGAGAATTTTTCAAAGAAAAAGGTTTTTTGGAAATGAATATTCCGGTTTTGGAAAATACCCCAGGAGGAGCGGATGCAAATCCTTTTGTTACACATATGGATGCACTGGATCAAGATTTTTATTTAAGAATTTCTCAAGAACTTTATTTAAAAAGACTAATTGGTGGAGGCTATGAGAAAGTTTATGAAATAGGACCAAGATTTAGAAATGAAGGTTTATCCGATGAACATTTACCAGAACATATTGCGATGGAGTTTTACTGGGCATATGCAAGCCACGAAGAGGGGATGAAGTTCGTTATTGAACTTTTTAGATACGTCGCTGATAAAGTTTACGGAACACAGCAATTTAAAATCAGAGGGTTTGATGTAGATTTTTCAAAAGAATGGGAAATTGTTGATTATTCAGATCTAATTAAAAAAACCTACAACGTTGATGTCTTTAATACAAACATAGAAGAAATTACCAAAGCTTTAAAAGATAGTGGCGCAGAACTTCCTAAAAAATTAACGGTTGAAAGGGGCATAGATCACCTTTGGAAAGAAGCAAGAAAAAAGATTGCCGGTCCGATGATGGTGGTAAATGAACCAAAGATACTATCTCCTTTGGCAAAAGAAAATCCTGAAAATCCTAAACTTACTTTAAGGTTCCATCCCATAATAGCAGGCAGTGAGCTGGGGAATGGATTTTCAGAGCTAAATGACCCAATAGATCAATTTGAGAGATTTAAAGAACAGCAAGATAAAAGAGATGCCGGAGATGCTGAAGCTCAATTCATGGATGTGGACTTTGTGGAAATGCTTGAATACGGAATGCCCCCGACCTGCGGTTACGGACACTCCGAAAGAGTGTTCTGGTTTTTAGAAGACGTAACAGCCAGAGAAGGTGTTCCTTTCACCCAACTTAGATACGAGATAGATGAAATAAACAAAGAAATCTACGGAATTAAATGAAAGAACTAAATTTACAATCTGCAACTGAACTTCTTCATGAAAATATGCAAAGTAAAAATTTGCGTAAACACTGTTATGCTGTAGGAAAAACCTTATCTGAATTTTACGATTTTTATTCAAAAGAAGGAAAAGACACGGGTAGTTTAACTAAAGAACAATGGGAAATCGTAGGCACATTACACGACGCAGATTGGGAAAAAACTACTGACAATCCAGAAAGACATGTCTTTGAACTCATAGGTTGGTTGGAAAATTATCAAGTTCCTGAAGAACTACTAAATGCCTTGAAAAGCCATAATCACAGAGAGGCTCAAATAAGAAAACCTCAAACACTTCTGGAATGGACATTAGAATGCTGTGATGAACTTACAGGATTTATCGTAGCTGTAGCTCTTGTAATGCCAAATAAAAAATTATCAGAAGTATCGGTGGAAACTATTTTCAAAAAATTTAAACAAAAAGAATTTGCAAAAGCAGTTGAACGAGAACAAATTCTTCAGTGTGAGGATAAACTTGGGATAGAACCTGAAAAATTTGTGGGAATTACTTTAACCGCGATGCAAAAAAACTCAGAACTTCTCGGTCTCTAAAAATAAACGGAAAATAACCTTTTTCTCTAAATCATAAGTTAATCATGGTATTATTTATCCATGCCCTTGAATTTTTTTAATAAGAAACAAAAACCTGATGAAGAAATAAAAACAGTGATAATCGAAAAAAAAGACGAGGCTGTGTTAGACAATACTAATCAAGACTTTTTAAAATCTCCCGAAGGAACCCCTCCCCCAGCTGCAGTGGATATTGAAGAATCTAAAAAATTCATTAAAAAATCAAAAATTAGATTTCAAATAGTTTTTTATACATTTTTATTTTCGATATTTTTATTAACATTTGGTAAACCGATAATTAGATTTTACAAAGAGAACTTTATTAAAACGAAAACTACAGTAGTAGACGAACCGGAAGCCCACAATCCTGAAGAAAAACCTGAAGTAATTGATCCCGAAAGTATTGTTGAATACAGAAATGATGAATTAAAACTTACTTTGGATAGGTTGTATAAAACCTCACTTTTTGAAAATACTCAAGAAGTTGATAAAACCAAAAAAATAGAAATAATTTTTGATAAAAACAATCCAAATAAAAACTTAAGTGTTGATGAACTTTCTGAGGGATACATATTTAGAGTATCGGTTTTCCCAACTATTTTAAGAAAAATTGATGAGATAGCTCAAGTTAAAAAGGAAGCATTTGTTTCCTCGTGTCCAAAAGCTGCAATTTTAACCGAAACGGAAACTAGCTACATCAACGGAGTTGAAGGAAGATCTTTTGAAGTTAAAAATTGCGGATCTGATTTTAAAGTTACGTACGTAGTTAAAAACGGATTGAACTACGAGTTTTCACAGATCTTCAAGGGAGATTTAGGATTTAGACAAGCATACAAAGCTGAAACTGAAAATATAATAGATTCGATAAAATTTTATCCTGAAGAAGTAGTTGACCCGGGTCCGTTGGAGACTTATCAAAACGATACATTAAAATTTTCATTTGATTTCCCAAGATCTTTAAGTAAAGACTGCTGTAA
>CAZSDQ010000008.1:32325-36396 GCA_964605725.1 uncultured Candidatus Saccharibacteria bacterium | reverse complement strand
TCGCAGTACTAACAAAAAGGGCTATTGAGGCGTCATTAAAGCAAAAATGGGCCGAAGCAATTAATTTAAATTGCGATATATTGAAGGCATACCCAAACAATATTGATGCAAAAATCAGGTTGGGAAGATGCTATCTTCAAACAAAGGAGTTTTCAAAAGCTAAAAAATTTTTCAAAGAGGTTTTAGAAAAAGATCCTATAAATTCGATTGCTTTAAAAAATTACGATTTAGCAAAAAATCAAAAAACCGAGTGCAACGGAAATGGCGCTAAATTAAGTACAAAAGCTTTGTTAAAAGAACCTGGAACATCGTGCGAATCTACTTTTCAAGTAATATCCAAGAACGTAAAAAAGGGCGACATAACTTCCGGAGAAGAATTACCTATAAAAATAAAGAAGAACAAGGTGGAAATCTATTTTAATAAAAAGAAAAAAGCGGTTTTGATTGGCGAAATAACAGACGAATATATAAATAAGAGACTAATATGTGCGTCAGATAAACAAGCAAGTATTAAAGTTACTTACATAAAATGGACGGACAAAGATATCACGGTCTTAATAAAAGCATCTATACCAATATTCAAACCCGATAAAGTGGAAATAAGGCCTTATTTGAGAAAAGGCACTATAGAAGAACCCGAGATAGAAATAGAAATGGAAAGTGAAGAGGAAATTGAATAAATAATTACCTCAAATCATCATCTCCCATTATATTATCAATATATTCTGTTTTGGATTTATCTTCCTTAATCTCAGATTTTTCAACTTTTTTTAACTTTAGTTGTTTTAAATCCTGGTCCTTTTTAACAAACTTTGAACTTTTTTCTTCAGAAGCATTAGTCACAGGTATTTTTTTGATAATCGGTTTATTTTTTATAGGTTTTTTATCGCTATAAACTTTAGTGTCGTTTTTTTCTTTAAATTCTTTATTATTTATCTTGGACGGCTGGTTTAATTGACTATTTTCATTAAAAACCTTCTCTAAAGAGGCAAAAGGTACCTTGGGGTTCTGTGCGGGAATTAAGGCCGAAGCTCTATTATTTAATTCTGCTTTGTGATACTCGGCTGAAGCGTCGGATATCTTGTAAGTACCTATATCAGTAAGTAAATACCACTTCCCTTCTTTCTTAGTTAAAACACCTTCAACAGTCTTCCTCTCTACCCTATCTATCTGTTTAAAAATCTGCCTTCCTGAATCCGTGAATACTTTTAAAATATCTCCGTAAACGAGTTTAGATTTTGCAGCGTAGTTTGAAGGGACCTCTGTTTTTCTTCCGTCTTGGGCTATTAAATACTGACCATCGAAAACCCCCTCAGTACCGGGAATATTTTGGTAATGAGCTCTTCTGTCCTCGCTTTCTAATATTTCAATAGCGTTTTGAACCTTTTCTAATTGATTTAAAGCAGCTTGCACCAAATTTTTTATATTCTCATACTTCTTTTGATAATTACCCTGAAAATCAAAACTATCCTTTGTTTGATCTTTATTTTCCAAATTATCCGACATTTTTACTCCTCCGTACTCTCTAAATTTATATCCTTTTTAACCTCATTTATATTCTTATCTGAATATTCCTGAGCTATGGCCAAACCTTTATCAAATCTTGTAGTAAGCCATTTGTTAATTCTACCCTCAACCATATCCCTTTGTACAGAGTATTTCTCCCTACTCCTCTGTAAAACCTTCTCCCTGTTATTTGTTTTTTTAACAACAAAATCATCGGCCCAAGGAACTATTATTTTAGCCGAAAAGGGATGGGAAGTCATCCCGTCTACCATTAGCTTAGTGTACACTTGGAATCTTTCCAAAGATATTATGTCTTCCTCTCCAAAATAAGGGGCAAATTCTTTTGCTAATTCTTTGGCATCCGGAGCACCTAAGGAAAAGGTCATTATTGTACCTACATTTCCATAAACAGCTTTTAGAAGGTTCTCAGGAAGCTGTCCTGTAAACTGGTGGGTTAGATTAAGACCTAATTTATATTTCCTGGATTCTGATAGTATCTCTTCAAAACTACCGGTAGCAAAATTTTGAAACTCATCGACGTACAAATAGAAGGGCTTTCTTTTGTCGTTTGGTATTTTTGCTCTCTGTAAGGCATAAAACTGTATCCTAGAGACTAATAAAGCACCAAGAAGGTTAGCGTTATCCTGACCGATCTTACCCTTTGATAAATTCATCAATAATATCTTTCCTGAATTCATAGCGTCCCAAATATCTATAGTGGATTTTCTTTGACCTAATATATTTCTTATTGTAGTCGAAGCCAAAAACCTATTTACTTTATTCTGTATAGGGGAGATTGCTTCGGTGACTAATTTTTGATTACCCTTCATTTGTTTAAATTCCTCGGCCCAAAATTTTTGAACTAACGGGTCTCTTACAAAATGCAAAATATAATTTAAATAATTTTGATCTTCGAGCAACCTAGTAATACCGAGCATTGTAGTACCTGGAACCTCCAACAAAGTTAAAACACAGTAGTTTAACAAATACTCTAATCTTGGTCCCCAAGAAAAATCAAAATGCTGTTTTATTGCGGATACCAAACCAGAAGCCATCAAATTCTTTTGGGAAGGGTCATCTATCTCTAGTAAGTTCAAGGCTACAGGAAAATCAGTATCCGAAGGATCCATATAAATTACATCCTCAACCCTATTATCAGGAATTCTATCTAATATGTTTTCGATGGTCTCTCCGTGAGGGTCCAAAATCGCAGCTCCCTGACCATTTGCAATATCCTGAGACAACATGGTAACAAATAAAGAAGATTTTCCGGTACCTGACTTTCCAATAACATAAAGATGCCTTAACCTATCATCATTATCGTTCCTAATTCCAAACTTAACTGATTGATTCCTATACATCGTTTCCCCTATGTATGTGCAATTTTCTATCGGTAAGTTAGTCGGGGGCTCGGATTTTCTTGAATAAACCCAAGAAATGTTAGGAGTATCTATGTGTGACAAGGGGAAGTGATATAAAGAAGCCATTTCTTCAGTATTTAGTATGATTGATCTCTCTGAATCAAACTCTCTCTTTTTATACGAGTCTAGCGCAGACTGTTTATTATCCTCATTTTTTCCTATAAAACTATTTAGACTTGTGCTTGAAAATTGCTCTAACGAAGCAGTTATTGACCTTAGGTTTGCATCTACCCTATCAGGCTGGGTTGATGCAGAGACAGCTCGAATCACTGTCTCAAAACCCATTCTGGACAATTTATTTTCGATAGCTTTTAATTCTGTTTCTTTAGCTGCACTTATTTTAGGTGCAGAGGTGATATATTTTCCTTTAACCTCGGTACCGTCGGTAGGTCTAGAAAAAAGACCGGTAAGAACTCCTGCGGTAATTTCGAACAATTCTTTTTTTATGACATCAAAAAAAATATTATAAGCACTTTTGGTTTTTCCCGGATCCTGACCTTCCCTAACTTTATTAACATAATCGAAACCATCTTGCTGCCATTTATCAGCTATTGGTCTTGATAGAACTTGTACCCAAACCTCCTCCCCCGGCTTTAAGTTAGACACCGAAGATGATATTGAAGACATAGGATCAGTTTCAAAATCCCTGAAACTTTTTATTGGATAATAATCAGGTTTGGAAAATACTATGCTGGAAATTTTATAGTCAGTATGAGAAGTATTTATTGCGGGAGTGTAGTCGGAGACTATATTAATACTTGAAGTTGGATACTGAGCATATATCTGGCTTTCTACAAAGCTTAAAACTGAAGCCGGGGTTGTAACGTAAAACCTTATCCCTCTTTCTCCAGACGCTGCCATTTCAAAAGACAAAGACTCCTGGATAGAAGGATCGTCTTTCAAAAGACCGTGTAATGCAGAAAACATATTCTCAGCGCTTAAGGAAGATGCCTGAATGTCTCTCTTTTCCTCGTCGTTTCTGCTCAGTTGGACTTCTAAGACCACTCTTTCGGATCCCGAAGAACCGGTTGATTTGGATTTTTTGGGTTTAAACCTTAGGTATATTCCTAAAATCACAGCAAAAAAACCTAAAAACAAAGCTAAATAATTTTTTATTTCCATATTTTTATATTAAAAACCTATA
>CAZSDQ010000008.1:0-32225 GCA_964605725.1 uncultured Candidatus Saccharibacteria bacterium | reverse complement strand
TTGGGGAATAAAATAAACCCCCGCCCTAATTTGGGACGGGGGATAGAAAGGAGAGAGTACTGTGAATATACTAATACAAATCGTTAGAACTGTCAAATCCAAAAATGACCACCACATCCGATCTATCCACTTCATTTTCGATATAAACACCTGCCTGATCCTTAGGTACAATGTTGTCAATTTTAAAAACCCTGGATAGAAATCCGGTTGTCTGAGAATTAATATCATCGGTTATAATGACACTTTTGTCATATGTTCTCGCGGTACTGTTGGTGGCCACTACCCTACCTCCGTAGTTTTCTATTACTCTAGCGCCAAAGGAGGCAAGCCCATCGTAATTAGTACCATTAAGAACTGAAATATTTTTCTTTTCCCCTGCTACTGCAGAGTCAAAAGTAATTTCTCTTATAGAATTATCAAAAATACCAGTATTTTTAAAAGATTCGGGAAAATTTTTATCATCCACCACTCTATCCGAAGGTAATGAATTTATAAATGACATAAGGTCATAGAACTCTCTTATATCAATATCGGTTTTAAAAGAGCCGTCTAAACCAGCAACATCACGTAGACTTTTTATACTTAGTACGTCTCCATTACGCCAAAGGGTGTCAAAAAAATCTTCGTGGCTTTCATCAGTCAGTAAAAATTTATCCACTTTAAAACCAAAGAGTTTTAAAATAGACCTGTTCACATAATTAGCTCCTGATAAGAATTTATCATCTGAATTCAACGAACTTAAGGCAAAAACTCTGCTTAAAATTTCATTGCCAAACTTCCCAGGTAATGAGTAATCCTTATCTACCGGTAAGTCATATATAGACAGCTTTTTATTACTTTTATTAAAAATCATGAAATGTACTTTTTTTACAACCACTGGATCACTATCTAAATCCTCCACAACAATGTAAGAAACTGTAGGAATTAAATCATCTGATATTGAATAACTGGTTGAAGATGAAGCTGAAGCAAATTTTTGATTTAAATATTTATAAAAAGAATATGAAAATAACAAACCTAAGGAGAATACGAACACCAACAACACCAAACCAATCCTAAATATTCTTTTTCGGACAGAGCGGTTAATAGATGTCTTGGAACCTGACTTATATTTCCTTTGGGCAGGAGAATTTTTCATAGATATATCTGATATATCATATTATATTTTGAATTCGTTTGGCAAGGGGGATTTAAAACGGTGAAATTTTTGATTTTCGGGGTCAATAAAACCTAATATTTCGGCATGTAACATTAGCCTACTAAAAACAATATTATCGTTTTCGAGTAAATTAGATGCGCAATATATTTTATCACCTGCTACAGGATGTCCGATAGATGACAGATGGATTCTTATCTGATGTGTCCTGCCCGTTTTAGGAAAAACCCTTACTAAAGTGTAAGTATTACCATCAATATTTTTGGAATACATTTTCTCAATTTTAGTAAAAGCAGGTTTTCCCCCTGATACAACAGCTATCCGTAACGGGGCTTTAGGATTTCTAGCTAAAGGTGCGTCAATTTCAATAATTTCATCCTCTATCTCCCCATGAACAACAGCAATATATTCTTTTAAGGTTTTCCTTTGTTTAAACTGGTGTAAAAGATAATGAAAAGTATCTGTATTTTTGGCAACTGCTACAATACCTGAGGTATCTTTGTCTAGTCTGTGTACTAATCCCGATCTGCTCAAGTACTCTTGATCGGATACATTCAAATAAAGCTCGGGGTATGTTTTTTCTAAAATATCTTGTAATGTGGTTTCCTTGTAAGTATTTGACCTGTTCACAACCAACCCGGACCACTTATCCAATATTAAAATGTTCTTATCTTCAAATATTATTTTTATTTCTTTTTCCATATCCCAATAATAACCAAGATTATACCTGTAGAAATCAATAAATCAGCTATATTAAACTTAAATAAATTTAAAAAATTAAAGTAATCCTTAACACACCCGTATCTTGCCCATTCGTAAATGTTACTTAACCCACCTAAAGATACCAACAACCCTCCGATATCGACAAACATATTTTTTTTAAAACTTCTTCTTACAAATACAATAAAAGAAAAAAGTAATATTATTGAAGAAAAAACAAATAGCCCTAAGGATATGTGATTAAATAACAAATAATTGCAATTGTAGGTTACTTCAAACACTATAAATTTTTCTCTAACATCTCATCTTCCTTGACCTCTTCAATCTGGGAATGATCAGTAGCACAATCTATACAAGTTGTAGCCTCGGGATAAACCTCGAGCCTGGCTTTATCTATCGGTTTTCCACAAACCTCACATTTTCCATATTTACCAATGTTAATTCTTGCTAGAGCTTTCCTGACCTGAACTCTCACACCCTTCATATTGTGCAACACCGCGTCAGTAACATTTTTACTTGTATCCTCAAGAACGTCATCTAAGGTTTCCGCGTTGTCTGTTGCTCTACCCTGCTGAAGATAAGGATCGTTCTGTATCAAAGACCTTTGTTGCTGTGAAAGTCTTTTATCTTTATTTATTAATTTATTTTTTAATTTTTCTAAGAAATGTTCCGGCAATATATTTTTTGACATATTTTTTTTACCCCTGAAATACAAATTTACAACTCCTATTGTAAACAGAATTGAAGCGAATAGTAAAGAGCCACCCCTTTTTAAACAAATGATAAGAGAAGCACTAATAAAGAAGCAAAAGACTGAAAATACCATACCTGAAACAAATCTATAACCTCTTCTTCTTATAAGCAGCAAATATAAGACAGAGAGGGTAAAAAACAAAATTACATATTCTCTTTGACCTGATATTAAATATCTGCCGATACTCATAATTAATAAAAGTATTGAAAATCCCAAGGAATAAATATCTAAGATTCTGTAAATAGACCAATTATATTTTTTTCGGTAATAGTAAATAGGAAACAACGAAAAAATGAAAATAGACATGCTATATAAAAGTTCTTCGTCTATTCTCAAGATGACATGATAAGGATGATAAATCTTTGTCCACGATACTATTCTGAAAATTATATATGTTAATAAACCGGAAATTATTAGTGAAATAAAAGACAAATCCAAAAACCTCTGGGTGTTGAAACCATCTTTTTTTGATTCACCCCAAAGTATAAATACCCAGCAAATAAAACCTATAACACCAAATATTAAAATAGTACTGATATTTCCGGATCCTTGATTTATACTTTCAGGAATCATTTTTAATCTTTAAGCCTTAGATACGTACTCACCGCTTCTGGTATCTACTTTTATTTTATCCCCTATTTTAATAAATGTCGGCACCTTTACTTTTGTACCATTTTCTATTTCTGCATCCTTATAGACATTTGTAACTGTATTTCCTTTAAAGCCGGGTTCAGTATATTTAATTTCAAAAACCATAGTTATAGGAAGATCAACAATTATTGGAGTTCCTTCAAAATATTTGACCATTACTTTCTCACCCTCTTTTAAAAAGGCAGCTGAGTCACCTATTATATCTTCGCTAATCGTAAATTGATCGTAGGTGTCAGGATCCATGAAAACGTAACCACTATCTTTATACAAATATTGAACATTTTTTGTTTCTACATAAGTATCTTCGACGTGTGCTGTTGATTGCCATGATTTTTCCAGCACTTGACCTGTTATAAGGTCTTTCATCTTTATTCTAACTTGAGCACTACCTCTACTAATTTTAACGTGCTGATATTTAACAACCACGAACGGGTGGCCGTTTTCTTTAAATATTATTCCGTTTTTTAAATCTGTAACTACCATACGTTGGATATTCTACCACTTTTTATTAATAATTTTGATATAATCTTGTCCCAAAAATAAAAAGGGTAAAAATCATACCAAAAAAGGAGAGAAAAATGACAATACTGCAAAGTTTTGACCTGGAGAAATTCAGGGATTTAGAGGGCAAGCTGCTGGATGTAACTCAAATGGGAGCTGTAAGTGCAGCCAGAGCCGCAGGACATGGCGATAAAAACGCAGCTGACGAAGCCGCGGTCAACGCTATGAGAAAAACCTTGGGAGATATAAGAGGAACGAAAACAACTGTTAAAATTGGGGAAGGCGAGCGTGATAAAGCCCCAATGTTATTTATAGGTGAGGAGATTGGTAACGGCTCTTTTCAGATTGATTTAGCTGTTGATCCTCTTGAAAATACAAATGCCACAGCGAAGCTTGGGCCAAACGCAATATGTGTACTTGCTGCTTCTAACCCAGGAGGTTTGATTTCTGCAAGTGATGGGTATATGGACAAACTTGTTGTTGGTCCGAAAGTGGCAGGAAAAATTAACATATTAAATTCCGTTGAGGCAAATATTTCTATCATTGCAGCAACTCTAAACCGAGATGTAGATGACCTAACAATCACAGTTTTGGACCGGGATAGAAACCACGAATTAATTAACAGGATCAGGGCAACTGGAGCGAGAGCTCAAGTAATAGCTGACGGTGATTTAATTCCCGGAATTTTAACTTGTATCTCGGGAGCAAGCACTCACGCCTTGATGGGAATTGGTGCATCTCCCGAAGGAGTAATAACTGCAACAGCAGTGAAAATGCTTGGAGGAGAAATGCAAGCAAAATTCTGGCCCAGAAATGAGGAAGATAAAAATAGACTAATCTCCATGGGAATTGATTTGAATAAAGTCTATAACCAAGACGACCTCGCTAAGGGAGACCATCTGATCTTTTGTGTTACAGCAGTAACTTCCCTATCTACTGCAACCAAACACATTTTGGATGGAGTAAGTTTCTTTGGTGGAGGTGCAAAAACCAACAGCTTACTCATAACAAAAGGTGGAATCGAATTCATTTCAAAAACCCATATTCTGGACCAAACAGAGTTCGACAGATCCAGAAGTGAGTATAGATTGTGATTTCTAAATTGTTTTTAGTAAGGTGAGGTATCTGCTCAATAAGGTAGAAAAATTTATTTTTTCTACCTTTTTTTTATTCCTAGAATAAGAACATAACTTAATCTTATTTACTCTTTAAATCAAGGAAATTGCCAAAATATTATCTAAAAATCTTGGTGCCGTGGGTGGGAGTCGAACCCACACGGGATCAGATCCCAGTGGTTTTTGAGACCACCGCGTATACCATTCCGCCACCACGGCCAATGACTTTATTAGGCAATTTATTTTAACACAAGAATAAATTTATAATGTATTGTAAAAGCTAATTGAGGAAATATTCTACGAATATAGGGCACTGGGATTTTAAATATACCCTACTCTGTCTTTTGCTCAACCTCGTAGAACTTCGTAAATTCAGTCCTAAAGAATAAATCTAAGTCTCCGGTGGGACCGTTTCTATGTTTTGCAACGATAAGTTTGGCGTTTGATCTGTCTTCTTCATCAGGACGGTATAAAAACATAACAATATCAGCATCCTGCTCTATAGAGCCGGAATCTCTCAAATCTGATAGTTGAGGTTTTTTGTCTCCCCCTCTTTGCTCAACTGCACGGGATAATTGCGATAGTGCCAAAACAGGAACTTTTAATTCTCTTGCCAAATTTTTCAATCCCTGCGAAATCTTTGAAACCTCCTGTACCCTACTCTCTGCCTGAGGTGCCTTAACCAACTGCATGTAGTCAACAATTATTAAATCTATTTTGTTTTCTAATAAAAGTCTTCTGGCTTTGGTTCTCATTTCCATAACACCGATTCCGGCTGTATCATCAATGAAAATGGAAGCCTCGGCGAGCTCCCCTGCTGCAACTCCATATTTCTCAAAATCCTCTTCATCCAGATTACCTGTGGAAATTTTCCAGTTATCTATACCTGCTTGGGAGGAAATCATTCTATCGACAAGCATTTCTCTTCCCATTTCAAGTGAAAAAATCGCTACACCAAAATTTCCTTCAACAGCAGCGTGTTGAGCAATATTTAAGGCTAAAGAGGTCTTCCCCACCGAAGGACGAGCCGCTAAAACGATTAAATTTTCCTTTTGAAGCCCTGAGAGCATTCTATCTAAACCTTTTATACCGGTAGGAACTCCCCTTAGAGCTCCTTTTTTCTTGCTTAACTCATCAAGTCTCTCAAAAGTTATTTCTAAAGTATCTTTTATTGGAACAAAATCTTGGTAGGTTAAATCCTGAGATAATGAGTAAATTAGTTGCTCAGACTTGTCTAATAGGTTGTCAACTTCTTCATCTTCAAATACCAATTCTCCTATCTCTGAGGCCGCAGAAATCAAAGATCTCTTGATAGAATCGTTTTTTATCAAATTTGCGTAAGCCTCTATATTGGCTGAAGTAGGTACTGAGTTAACTAATTCGGTTAAGTAAGAAACTCCTCCGACGTTATCAATTTCTTTCATCTTTTTTAATTGATTTGGAACTGTGATTAAATCTGCAGGTTCTCTTTTCTCGTATAGTGTTAGGATTGCTTCAAAAATTTTCTCATGAGCAGGTTTATAAAAATGTTTAGGTTTTAAAAATTCTACAACTTTGACAATAGCATCCTTATCTATTAAAAGCGCCCCAAGAACTGATTTCTCAGCCTCAATATCATGAGGAGGCACATGAATATCGTTTTCATTTTTATTTTTCATATATTGTGCAGGCATGAAATATTAGTGAGCAGGCTTTAAAACCACCACCTTAGTCTCCCCATCAAGATCTGTTTTTGAATTTAAGACCAGTTTATCGAGATCTTTTTTCACATCTTCTTCTACGCCCATTTCGTCAAGGAACTCATCTACCCCGCTTAACCCCTCTATACCAGTAAGATCGCTTGTTTTATAATGCATAGGAATAACGAAAGAAGGCTCTAAAGACGATATTACTTTAACAGCAGCCTTCTCATCAATAGTGTATTTATTTCCAACAGGAATCATTAAAACATCAACATTAGGAATTTTCTGCATCTCTTCTTGAGTCAACTCTCTTCCCAAATCGCCTAAATGTAAAATATTAAAATCGTCAATGGTAATTAGATACATTGTAACTTTACCTCTTTCTTCGCCATTTTTTTCATCATGATCTACTGATTTTCCATAAATGAAACATCCTCCAACTTCATATTCTCCGGGACCGTCAACTAGTAATCTGTAGTCACTAACACCTTCTATGTAATTGTGATCGAAATGGTCGTGCGTAACCAAAACTACATCAGATGATAGTTTAGGAAGCTTGTATCCGATTTTTGGATTATAAGGATCTATAACCAAAGAGATGGTTTTATCCTTTATTTTAAAACAAGAGTGACCTATGTACGTAATTTCCATGGGACTATATTATCAGAGAGTTAAAGTTTTTAAAAGCATGAAGTTTAGAAAAATTCGTTGTACAACAAAACTAGATTTATTGGTAAAATACAGGAGAATTCTGTGACTGCAGTTTTTAATTATGGTGGTTGTAGCTCAGTTGGTTAGAGCGCCTCTCTGTGGAAGAGGAGGTCGCGGGTTCGAGACCCGTCAACCACCCCAGAAAGTCGGATAATCACCTTGTGTGGTTAGCCGACTTTCTTTGTTGACGAGACGAAAATGCCGCAGCGAACGAAGTGAGCGAGGCGGGGTCGCGAGCTTTACAGATTGTTTGAGCGACAGCGAATAACAAGATGTTAAGACACGTGACCGAGACCCGTCAACCACCCCATGAAGACGGATAATAACTATGAGAGGTTAATTGATCTTCTTCCTACTTTTTAGAAACCGTTTTCTTCTTTTTTGCAGTTTTTGAAATCTTTTTTTCAGCTTTAGGTTCTTTTTTTCCTTTTACAACTATATCCTCAACTTCTTTTTTTAAAGACAGTGTAATAAGGGTATCTAATATCATATCAAGCTTCTTACTAATTTCTTCTAACTGAGGGTTAACTATAATCTCGAAGGATTCTTTTCTTTCAAAATCAGGTCTTCTTTGAGGTCGTCTTTCTCTACTGTCTCTGTCATGAAAATCTCTAGGAGCTCTTGAACCGCCTTCCTTCTTTTCAAAACATTCACTGCAATAAACCGGTCTTCCGTCCCTTGGCTCAAAAGGAATTTCACACTCTTTACCACACTCAGAACAAACTGCTTTAAACATTTCTCTTCTCTCACCGCGATTATGAAAGTCTCTGCGACCGGAATCTCTTCTGTAACCTGACCTATCTTTTTGATTATAATTTTTCATATACTTAAATCGTAGCATACATCCCACCCAATGTAATTAATCTATGAATTTAAATTTTGCGGTTATAATCACAAACCTAACAAAAGAATAAGTTAACCACTTAAAACCCCTCTTTTTTCAAAGACACAATAATATAAACACTAACTCCAATAATAACTAGAACCACCAAGCCCAATATAATATCTATGATTAATGAAAACTTTTTAAATTTCTCAAACACGCCTTGATTGTTTCATGTAAAGGTTTACCAAGTCAAGTTCGGAGATTTTACAAAGTTAAAATTAATTTGTAGCCAAATTGGTGTAACATTTACATATGAAAGAAAAATGCGCTTTTTGTAACAGTGAAATAGACTTAACGGACAAATTTTGCCCGAACTGTGGAAAAAAGCTTCCGGAAAGAAATCTATCGTTTTCAACACCCCAAAAAGTAAAAATGTATCTTTTAAGCGTACTTCTCGCTCCATTTGGACTCTACTGGTTTTTCAAATTTTTTAAAAATGAAAACAAAGAGAAGAGAAAAGTAGCTTTTAATATCCTATACATTTCAATTGTGATGATTTTATTACTTTTAGTAATTAACTTTTATTTTATTAAAGCCTTACAAAATTACGTAGATTCGTACCCCTTAGAAAGTTTTGGTTACTAATGTATAATACTTCTAAAATTAGATTCCGAACTTAATCCTAAACTTAATTCGGAGGATGACAAAATATGTCAAACAAACTGAACACACAACCGTATAAAGGATCCAGAGACTTTTACCCTTCGGATATGAAGGTTAGAAACTTCATTTTCGATAATTGGAAAAAGGTCTGTAAATCCTATGGTTACGAGGAATACGATGGTCCTTTTTTAGAAAGTTTTGAACTGTATGCCGCAAAATCCGGCGAAGAGCTAGTTAATGAACAGTTATATAGCTTCACGGATAGAGGAGAAAGAAAAGTTGCCATAAGACCCGAGATGACTCCAACGCTTGCAAGAATGATTGCTCAAAAAATCAACGAACTCCCCCGCCCTATCAGGTGGTTTTCAATTGCAAATTTTTGGAGATATGAAAAACCTCAAAGAGGTAGAGGTAGAGAATTTTTTCAACTAAACACAGATATTTTCGGGGTTGAGGGGCGCGAAGCCGATCTTGAAATTATTTCACTGATGGTAGATTTAATGAAAAGCTTCGGTGCGGAAAAAGAAATGTTTGAAGTAAGAGTAAACAATCGAAAACTAATGGACAATTTTTACAAAAAAATGGGGTTGGAAAGCGAACAAATAAAAATCATTAACAAGGCAATAGATAAAAGAAACAAAATCTCCAAAGAAGAATTTGAAAAATGGCTTTCCGAAGATGCAAAGATGCAACCCGAGCAAATAAATGAGTTGAGTGATTTTATAGAAAATCCCTACCCCACTATTAACTCAATGTGCGAACAAAAATATGAAGGAGCCTTGGAAATTACTGAATTAATAAATTTAATAAACGAAATTGGTCTAAATGATTTTGTAAGAATCGATGTTTCAACAATAAGGGGTCTTGATTACTACACCGGCACCGTCTTTGAAATATTTGACCTTAATCCTGAAAATTCAAGAGCTATTGCAGGGGGCGGGAGATATGACGACTTGATTGGTCTTTTCGGTGATGAAAAACTTACAGGGACGGGTTTTGCTATGGGAGATATAACATTTTCGGACTTTCTCCAAACCTGGAACCTTTTACCTGAAATTGACGACAGCATTGATTATTTTATAACACTATGGCCTTCAGAAAATCCTCAGTTTTTATTTAAGTCACTTGAAATTTCCGACCTTCTAAGAAAGAAGGGCTTTAAAGTTTCTAACTGGTTAGATAAAAATACTAAAATAGATAAACAATTAAAATACGCAGACAAAATAGGGGTAAAATTTACCATTATCTTTGGCGAAAACGAGCTCAAGAATAACTCTCTACTGGTTAAAAATATGAAAGAAAAAAGCCAGTCTGAAATAAAGCTTAAGGATTTATAATGAAAAAAAACAAACTGCCCAACACACTGCCAACAGGATATATTCTACTTATAATAGCAACTTTTCTTTGGGCGGCGGCAGGTCCTGTAATTAAAAACACACTTGAATACATTCCCTCCCTTACATTTTTATTCTTAAGATTTCTTATAGTTTGTGTAGTACTTCTACCCTACACCGTATACGAGATTCAGAAAGTTAAAATTCACCACAAGGATTATTTCAATTTAATATTATTAGGAGTGTTCTCCCAAACATCCTTAGGTCTTATTTTTATAGGATTAAAATACACTACCGCCACAGATAACGCTATTATAGGAATACTGGGATCTATACTATCTGTTGTTGCCGGACATTATTTTTATAATGAAAAAATACACAGAGATTTAAAAATAGGACTTTTGATAGCATCAATAGGAACGTTAATAGTTATTGTAGAACCTTTGTTTTCCCCGTATCAAAGCATCAATATAATGGAGAGAATTTTTGGAAATACACTAATACTTATATATAACTTTTTCTGGGTCACATATATAGTTTGGTCGAAAATGAGTATGGGTGAAAAATCAAAAGTTCTTGAAAAAACTCTTAGTTTCATAAAAATTAAGCCTATGGCTAAAGAATACCCACCTACTCTTTTAACCGCAATTTCAATGTATGTGGGACTTTTTACAATAGCCCCGTTGGCTGTATTCGAAATGATGGGATTCTTCGGAAATAATCAATTTTTTAATGTAAGTCAGATGGGTGTTGAAGCAATTGTAGGTCTTCTATACATGGCCCTATTATCATCAATAGTAGCTTACGTTAGTTATCAAAAAGCTATACAATTAGTAAAAGTATCTGACATGGCTTTTTTTCATTATCTAAGCCCTTTATTCACTTTACCGGTAGCTTATGTAATTTTAGGTGAGATACCCAATAAATTTGTCGTTGTGGGGTCTATTTTTATTGGTATCGGTGTTTACATAGCAGAAATTAAAAACAACAAATATTAAGGACTTGTTGAATAAAAAAAATCCTGTTATACTCCTTAACGTTATGAAAAAGGACATTCATCCAAAACTGAATAAGGAATGCGTAGTTACATGCGCTTGCGGTAACACTTTTACTACCATCTCTACTCTACCCTCAATTACGGTTGAGATATGCAGTGCGTGCCATCCTTTTTATACAGGACAATCTAAATTTGTTGATACAGAAGGTAGAATTGACAAATTCTCAAGAAGATTAAAAATCGCGGAAGAGAAAAAGAAAGTCGCAGACGAGATGAAATCAGTTAAAAAGTCAAAAAATAAAGGGTCTGAAGAATACAAGGAAGTATCTCTTAAAGAAATGTTGAAAAAAGCCAAAGCCGAAGAAGAAAAATCGGTGAAAGAAGACTCAGAGTAGATTATAAATTCAATCTCAAATATTAAAATTTCCGGTTTTTTTAGTTATATAATTATGTTGTTACTATTATTTTAATAAAATATGAATCAGGATTATTTAAAAAACGAAATAGAAAATATCGAAAAGGAAATTCAAACAAATAAAGATGCTTTACTAAAGGAAAAAAATGACGAAATGAGAACGTTAATTGAGCAGGAGATAAAGGATTTGGAAAAGCAAAAGAAAGATTTGGAGGAATCGGCTGATAATAGAACTGGTTTTGAAGAACCCAGTGACGGAAGTGATGACGTCATTAACCCCAATATAGACCCAAATACAGTTATTTTAGAAATAAGATCGGGCACAGGAGGAGATGAGGCAGGTTTATTTGCCAGGGATTTGTATAGAATGTATTCCCGATATGGTGAGAAAAACAATTGGAAAATCAACGAGGATTTTGTTAACGAAAACGAAGCCGGGGGAATAAAGACATTAATCGCGGAGATAAAAGGTCGAGACGTATATAATCTATTAAAATATGAATCCGGAGTTCATAGAGTTCAAAGAGTACCTGTAACTGAATCCGCAGGAAGAATTCATACTTCAACTGCGACCGTAGCTACACTACCTAAAATTAAAAAAATTGAGATTGAAATCAAACCGGAAGATTTAAAGTGGGATTTTTTCAGATCGGGTGGAAAAGGAGGACAAAATGTGAACAAAGTATCTACTGCTGTTAGATTGACACACATTCCAACGGGTACAATCATAGAATGCCAGGAAGAAAGATTTCAGGGAAGAAATAGGGAAAAAGCACTGCAACTGCTTCATTCTAAGCTTTATACTCAGATGCAAGAACAAAGTGTAAAAAGTATTACCGATTTAAGATCTTTTCAGGTTGGTTCTGCTGAAAGAAGCGAAAAAATAAGAACCTACAACTTTCCTCAGGATAGAATCACGGATCACAGAATAAATAAAACGTGGCACAGTATAGATAAAGCTATGAACGGAGAGATTGATAGTCTGTTAACAGATACGAAAAAAGGTATGGAAAAAGACGATTAAAACATCTGCCAGTGAGGGTACTGATAAACTTGATAAAAGTGAAAGTTAATATTTGAATTTAAAAATCCTTGGCTAATTCCAAAGCCCTATTCAGCTGGGAATCAACTTGGTTATTCAAATCCTCATCAGTTATTTCCACGGAAATATCCGGGTCTAAACCATTGCCGTGAACCCATACCTTATTTGGAGTAAGCCATTTGGCAATCGTTATGTGGATACCCGATCCGTCTTTAAAATCCTTTGCATCCTGAATAGTCCCCTTTCCAAAAGACTTAGCTCCTATCAATTTTGCTCCGATATTATCCCTAAGAGCAGCTGCTAATATCTCCGACGCAGATGCACTTCCCTGATCAATCAAAACAAATACAGCAGGAATATCCTTAAAAACACCAACTTTAGAAGTACTGAAAGGAATTTGTTTACCTACTGATGTTTCTTCATATAAAACAGTCTTACCTCTGAAAAAGTCTTCGCTGATATGGACCGCGGACTCAAGGTACCCTCCGGGATTTCCTCTGACATCTACTATCACAGCATCCAACTCCTCCATTTTTACATTCAATTCTGAAATTGCTTTATCCCATTCATTATTCGTATCAGTTCCAAATCTACTTATTCTTATATAGGCGGTACCGTTTCCTTTATCTTCCCAGGTGACACTTGCGACAGTTATAACACCCCTTGTAATTGTTACTTCTCTGGGCTCACTATTTCCAGTCTGTAAAACTAATTTTACTATCGTACCGGAATCCCCTCTTATTAAAGCAACCGCCTCACTTGTGCTCATGCCGGCTGTACTTGTTTCTTCAATTTGTAAAATTTTATCTCCGGGCCTGGCACCGGCATTTTTTGCCGGGGAACCGTCAAACGGAGAAACAATTATCAAATTACCGTCTTTTATACTTAATTCGGCGCCTATTCCTTCGTATTTCCCTCCCATTGAATCCATAAAGCTTTCATTTACCTCCGGTGGTAAAAACGAAGTATAAGGGTCTCCCAAAGCCTGCACCATACCTGATATGGCACCGTACATCATGGCTTTTTGATCAATCGGTCTTTCTAAATAGGTGGTGTTGAGCATATCCCAAACTTCCCAGAACAAAGAAAAATCTAATTCTCCGTTAACCGGGAATTTATTTGTAATCTCTATTTGCGGAGGGTTTTTTCTAACTTCAAAAACAAAACCTCTTTTACCAAAATAATACCCACCGTAAAAAAAGCTAACAGCTATTAAAAAGGTTATTAAAATTCTTTGAAATTTCTGGAATTTCATATTTTTATTCAATAATCAGAAAATTAGGCAGTCTAATTTCAGCAGTTCTCTCATCTGATCCGAACCTAACAAATATACTAGATTCAGAAACCCTGTCAACTACCCCGAACCATCCAAAATATGGTCTTTGCAGGGCTTGTACCCTCATCCCGGGTTCAACATTCTTTACATAATCAGGATTAATAATGCTTATATCAGATATCTTACCTTTATTACTTGGTGTTTTAATATCCTCCTCCTTTACAGGTATTCTCAAAATATTTTTAGCCCCTTCAAAAAAAACGTATCTGTACGAGACAGAACTTAAATACTTATATATGTCTTCAGGGGTTCTAATATTTCCAAATCCGGAAAAAACTCCGAATGAAAAACCGTTTTTATTTGCAAAATCAAATGTATCCGTATGAGAACTGCCTGCTACCACGGCAGTAGCGCCGAGCTCATAAGCTCTTTTAACAACTTCTAACCCTACATGGTTACCGATATATATTATTTTTCCTCTTATACCTTTAACAAAATTTTCCAAATAAGATTTCTTCAGAATATCTGACGGGTTGGGAAAAACAACCAATTCACCGGATGAGTGAAAGTCAGTACTAAATGCAAATGAGATATCCTTAGATTGTGTTTCAATAAGGGCGGAAGATTTACCGTGCAGAGACTTAACTGTGCCCCAAACTCCCGACAGCAAAAAATACTTTCGTGGATTTTCCTCGTAAATAAATTTTTTACCCTCTAACTCTCTTAAGGTACCGTCATAAGGTGCAAAAATCTTTTCTTTTTTATTTTTACCTAACAGTGTATCAACATAAAAAAACTTTTCGGTACCTTTGATGTTCTGAGGCTTAAAATCTGGAGGCAGAACCATGCTGTTTTGAGAAAAAACACAATTTCCAAGCCTTCCAAACGGCTCCACAAAATCCCCAATTTTAACTTCCCAAACTCCTTCAACAGGGAAAACCCTCTCTACATAACATTTTTTATTGTCAGTAATTTTTCGAACAGCTGGTGCTAACATATCAACTATCCTTTAAAACATTTTCAAATTGTTTTACACTTTCGTTCAATAATTTTACATCTTCGTAAATACTATCCCCCGATGTTCTAGTGTCAAAAACTAATCCTAAGGAGCCCCCATTAGTATGTACATCAATTGTACCCAACTCCCGGCTTTTTATAGATAACCTAGCAGTATTATCACTATTAAATGGGTACAAAAAGACCTTATTATCTTCAATTTCGATAAACTTATCATCCCCCATACCGGTGCTTAGCAAACATTCACAGGAACCCCCGGTACGTACAAAAAACCCTGAAGTTTCAAAATTACTTTGGATATCAGGAACCAAACTTCTGTCGTACATCTGCATTGTTCTTAACAAAGAGTACGAGTTAGAAGAATCTAAATACACATCAAAAACCCCTATACCACGCAAAGCCTCTAAGATTAAAATATAATTTAACTCGGGATTTAAAATCTTTTGTGAAAACCTACCTCCTGTGAAAATAATTTTTCTACCCGACTCGAAACGAAATTTTTCAGGTATTTTTTCACATATTTTTGAATCAAGACTAACCTGGGAAGATAGATCGTCCGGGGTTGTGTGGGGATATGCGTCCAAATTTGCTATCTGATCAAATTCTCCAAGATCATTTTCATTTCCTGAAAAATCCTCATCTTCGTCCAATTCGTAATTACACACTACGCCCTTGGTCAAAAATACTTTATTATTTATAAAAACAGGCACGATTCCTTCGGAACTTTCAATCAAATCGGACGTTTTAACAGAGTATTTCGTTTTCAGATTTAATTCAGGAGAATCAGGAAAACCGCATGTTAATATGTCACACGAAGATGTTTTAATCTCCCTGTCAAACATTATCTTCTCTAACAGACTTGAATAAAACTGTTTCTGATCACACTGATTACCAAATATACCCTTGGTATAAACATAAGGAAAATTGAAAAATTCAGTGCTTTTTTTAGTTTTTTTAATCAGGAAATCTACACCTGAAACGTCAAAGTGAGCAGTTATTAAAGCCATATTTATATGATATCAATGACTAAAGCGCATGTCTATCGGTATATGGTAAAAGTCCCATATATCGCGCTTTTTTGACCTCGAGTGCTAGTAGTCTTTGGTTCTTAGCGGTCAGCCCACTATATTTTTGAGGAAGGATTTTTCCTCTTTCATTTATAAATCTTCTTAAAACCAATATCTCTTTGTAATCGGGTTTAGTACCGGTTTCAGTAAAATAACAGTTTTTAGCTACAATAATTTTCTTTTCTCTTCTTGGTTTTTTATCTTTTTTGTATGCCATTTTTATTTAATTAATTTTCTTTTAATGTTTAGGTATTAAAAACTAAAGAAAAAATTTAGTGGATGGGTGCCCCGCCTTCGGCGGGGCACCCTTATCCATCAAAAATCTAATTTATTTATCCTCCCCTACTGAATCATCTAAATCCCCAAGATCTAAATCTCCTAAATCGTCAAGATTTATTTCTTCCTCCGGACCTACTTCTTCTGCGGGTTCGTGATTCTCTATTTCAGGATAATCTTCTTCTGAACCCTCACCTACTTTTTTGGGAGTTAAAATTATCATATCATCAATGATAATTTCTGTTTTATATCTTTTCTTACCATCATCTCCAACCCAATCTCTGGTCTGAAGTCTTCCCTCTACGAAAACCTTCACACCCTTCTTTAACAATTGACCACAAATCTCTGCTAATTTATTCCAAGCTACAACATTGTGAAAATCAACTGATTGTTTCTTTTCCCCTTGTGTAACCCACTCTCTGTTTGTGGCGATGACAAAACTTGCTACTGCGTTTCCCTGAGGAGTATATCTCATCTCGGGATCTCTGGTTAGATTTCCTATTAGCATTACTTTGTTCAAATTTCTTGATGCCATAGTTTCTCCTTGCTTTCTCTGCTCATTTTTGAGCTGTAAATAGATACCTAACTAAACCGTTTAATAAATTCAATTTTTCTTTTAATTTACTCACCTTTGAAGATTCGAATTCAAAAGTGAAAACATCATAAAATCCTTCGACGGCGTGATCCATCTCATAAGCAAACTTTCTTCTTCCCCAAAAATCATTTTGGATTTCTTTTCCATCCATAGATTCAACTATTTCTTTAATTTTTGAAGAAAGATTTTTTGCACCCTCTTCTCCTAAATCATTTTTATAAATTGTCATTAGCTCGTATTTCATAGTTTTATTTTAAATTACAGTCAAATTATATATTTAAATTTCCGACTGTCTATACCCGAACCTCTATTTTTAATAGACATAAAGTAAAGACTTGGAAATGTTATCAAAAATGGGAAAAAAGGCAAGTAGTATGATAACCAAGTGAGTAAGATTTTTTTTATACACTAAACCTAAATAAAACAACATCCCCGTCTTGCATAACATAATTCTTGCCCTCAAGTCTTATCAAACCCTTTTCTTTAGCCTTTTTTATGCTTCCTATTTCTACTAGAGTTTCATAATTAATGATTTCCGCAGATATGAAACCTCTTTCAAAATCTGTATGAATCTCACCGGCCGCTTGTGGAGCTTTTGAACCTTTTTTAATGGTCCAAGCTCTAACTTCTTTAGGACCTGCAGTCAGAAATGTTTCAAGACCTAACATTTCGTATCCTTTTTTAATTAGTTTATCCAAACCGGAATATTCAATTCCAAGTTCTTTTAGATAGTTTTCCCGCTCGTTTTTATCAAAATCTGCCAGTTCCGACTCTAATTTTGCACAGATTACAATGCTGTCCTTTAGACTTTTGTCGATGTTTTGTTCATTTTTATTACTCAAATATTCTTCACTAACATTTAAAACATAAATTTGAGGTTTTAATGTTAAAAGATTTAATTCTTTAGATGCTTCTAACTCCTCATATTCTAAATTTAAGTCTTTTGCTAAAGTTCCATTGTTTAATCCCTCAAGAATTTTTTTAGCGGTTTCATATTTTATTTTTGCTTCTTTTTCAGGTTTCCCTCTAATATCTTTTTCCAACTTCCCAATAGTGTTTTCCAATGATTGAATATCAGCAAGAATAAGCTCGGTGTTAACTGTTTCTTTGTCAGAGATTGGGTCTACGGAACCTGCTCTGACAACGTTTTCATCTTCAAAACTTCTAACTACGTGGGCAATAGCGTTTACTTCTCTAATATGTCCTAAAAAAGCATTTCCGAGTCCCTCACCTTTTGACGCTCCTTTTACAAGCCCTGCAATATCGTAAAATTTAACCACTGCTGGAGTGATTTTTTCAGGTATTTCCCTTCCTTCAGAACCTCTTCCGTAGTCAGTTACTACTATTTTGCACAGCTCGTCTAATCTAGGGTCTGGAACATCAACAACACCAACATTTGGTTCTATCGTAGCAAAGGGATAATTTGCCGCTAAAGCAGCCTGACGTTTTAATAATGCGTTAAAAAGGGTGGATTTTCCCACGTTTGGTAAGCCAACGATCCCGATACTTAAAGATGACATAATGAAGTTATTGTACTTTATTGGAATAACGATGTCGAACAACGTGAGATAGCGCCTGCTCCTATTGATATAGACATAAAGGGGTTGAAGTACTAAATATGATTGGAAATCCTCATTTTTCCAAAATAGCCGAGTTTAAGGAGTTCCTTGTCTTTTGTCACAAATAAGTCGCAATTTTCTTCAGTAGCAGAATGAAGTTGGACATTATCTTCAAAATCATCGGTGGGTCCCAAAGATGCTTTCCGTGCTATATTTCCGTTAGAACTAACGATATTATAAGTCTCGAAAATAGAGTCGAACTTCGAATTAGGAACAATGTGTTTATAGGCGTAAACCCAGATATTTAACGTTACTACGGAAATATACAATGTGCTGCTCATTGTAAATTCACGAAGTTCATTATTTCTATTTTCAACAAGATCAATGAAAATATTAGTATCAAGAAAGATTTTTTCCATATTTTTCCTCAATATGTTTTAAATACAAGTCTTTTCTTTTCTTGTAAGAATATTTTTTGCCTGTTGAAAATAAAGAAGATATTTTTTTAAGCTTTTCAGGAGTAGCAATCTTTATATCCTCGGTATAAGGCTCGAAAACACCAATAACCTTAGACCGATGTAATAGAAAGATACTTTCTCCTTTTTTTAGAGAATCCCTTAATTTTGCTGATTTTGTACGCAAATCCGTGGTAGATATGTAATTCATATGATTATTATATGTACAATTAAGTGTATAGTCAAGTGTACATTTTATTTCAGATATCGAACTGATCTATATAAAAATTGAAGAAAAATCACTCAGTAAAAGTATAGTAAGTAGCCCTCCCCTTCCCTTTTCTTTTTATTAATCCTAATTTTCTTAATCTCTCAAAATCCAAGGCACGGGTCGCTTTTGCCCTATCTGTTAGTTTTGAGTAACTACTGTCTGTGATATAACCATACTCTTCTATATGTTTTAAAACTTTACAGTCGTGATCTTTTAGAGAATTACCTGGATCAGTACCGAATTTCTCAAGTTCTATTGACACTCTAACCAACTCATCAATTATCCCATCAGTAAAGTATTCTAACCAATTAGTAAAATCTATATTATCTTTAATCTCGTAATAGTTTCCTGACACTCCAACATTTTGAAAATATTTAGTAACATTTTCATTGTAGTAATTCTCAAAACTGAACAAGTTAAAGGTATCTAATCCCATATTAGCCAGTAAAAATTTGGTCAATAGTCTGACTGTCCTGCCGTTACCATCAACAAAGGGGTGAATTACGACAAATTGTTTATGAAATAAACCTGCTATTATTATTGGGTCAATTTCTTCTATATTTTTACTTACATACTCAATCAAGGATTGCATTAAACCAGTGACATCTTTCGCATCTGGTGGTAAATATATAACCTCTCCGTTACTTGGGTTATTTACAACAACAGGAACTCTTCTGTAGTTTTCAAAATCCTCACTTTTTAATAGACCTTTCATTACTTTCTTGTGGATATCTAAGACTAGTTTTTTATTTAGTCTTGCTGATTTTCCAATAATATTCTGAAGGTAAATCAATGCATCGTTGTAGTTGATTACTTCTTTTTCACTATTTCTTAAATTTTCAGGTTTATTTTTTAGAATTAGTTTTACTTCTGTTAGAGGAAGGGGGTTTCCCTCGATACTCGTCGACGAATGTACAGACAAAGACACTGCGTTTTTCTCCAATCGCATCTTAACGGGAGTAGAAGATCTTTTATTATTTAATAATGTTGTTAATCTTGTTATTTCCTTGATGTTATTGAGTAATTTTGGGGTTATAGTGAATTTTGGATTAAAATCCATAGACTTATATTAGACGGTAATTAGACGATTGTCAAAGGAGAAAAGTAGAGAGTTACTTGTAAACATCCTTTCTATGATCGAGCGTGTAGATTTTTATCTCTTTTTTGTCCGGGTCAAAAGTAAAAAGTACTCTGTAATCACCTATTCTTAATCTATACCCATGGAGAGGTTTTTTTAATTTTTTTATATTTGTGGTTGATTGATCGAAACTTTCTAGTTTCTTAATCTTGTTTATAATGTTTTTTCTTATATTAGATGGTAATGACTTTAGCTTCTCACTTACCTTCTTTTCTACAAATAAGAAGTATTTCATTCATCCATATCCTCAAGAAGATTATCTAAAGTAATAAAGGAGTTGTCTTTTAGACTCATTGCTTTCTCTAAGTCTATGGAATCTATATAATCTTCGTATGATTTTGCAAACTCATCGTATGATTTGGGACTTAGAAATACACCTACTTTTTTATCCCTGTTCATAACTAACACAGGCTCCTTACTATCTGATATTTCATCAAAGGTTGGTTTGGTTTTTCTTTGAAAATCACTAACTGAAATTATTTTTTTTGGTAATGGGTTTAACATAAATACAGTATATATGCTGTAAATTAAATGTCAATGAAATTATAAGGTTTAATTTTTGTTCTTTTTCCCTGAAACACCTTTTTTACTCACTTCATAGTCACTCCTATACTCATCTCTTAATCTATCCGATAAATACATCTTAATCAAGGATTGGTAAGGAACATCCTGTGCATTTGCTTTTTCTTTTATTCTTGAAAGTAAGTGATTTGGAAGTCTTATGGATATAGATGTAGTAGAAGGTTTTAGATTTGGAAATGTAACCGGAACAAAATCATCAGGTTCATAATATTCGTTTAGATCTATCTTGCTCCAAAATTCAAATTCTTCGTCTTCGTTTTTAAATTTTGGTATTTTTAGTTCTTTTTTCATATAGAGGGTACTCCTTTTTATTTAATGTATATAAGGTATATATACATAGTCAAGAGTTATTTGGCTTAAAAAGAAGTAGTTTATGAAAAACAAAAAAGCCCGGACATTTTATGCTAAACTAGAAGAGTCCTACCTACTCTTTAATTTTGCATTTGATATCCGGGCTTTTCTGAATTCAACTTGGTTAGTTAAATTCTTCTAATTCTTTAAATATTTCTTTTAAAAAATCGGAAGAACTTGGGAGGTAAGTGGTGAAAAATAGCTTTAAAGCTAAATCCAAATACCTCCCGTAGTCGATTGCTTATTTTTTTTGCGCTTTCCGCATAGCTTCACGGAAGGCGTACTCCATAGGAGTCATTTCGACAACTTCTTCAACCTCTTTTTGATTTAAAAGCCACTTTTCAAAAGAGTTGATTTTTTTCAAAGCTGTCTTATAGCCCCTAAAGTTATTTAAAGCCGTCCGAACGGATTCCATAATCTCATTCTTTTTTTCGGAGTATTCATCAAAATTATGACAATCCTCTTCCGAAGAAATTTTGGTTAACCATTCTTCAAGCTTTATCCTACCCTCTTCCGATTCACGAAGTAAATCTGCTAAGACAGGTTCCCCTGCTTCCAGCTTTTTAATTACTTTCTGGAGACCGGATTCAGTTACTTTAGGAGAAACTCCTTTTTCACCTTTAACCTGGGTCCGAAGATAGTAATCCGAATTTTTTTCATAATCGGAAGGTTTAATCCCTTCAGAGAACCATGACACCATTTCCACCAGCGGGTTGTCGGTGGCAGATGCTAAATACTGAAGGATTTCCAGCGCAGATTTCTCCAGCTTGGTTGCAAACACACCGCTAGGGGTAAAGTAATACCAACGGTATCCTTTTTCCTTCTCTAGTCTTGTGCTTCGTTCCCAAGAGAAAGTAATGGAATCCAACCCGGCTTTTAGAACCATCTCTGCAAGTTCTGATTCAATAGGTTCAACATTAGCCGAAATTAGACCCTTTGCTTCTTGAGCAATAGCATCTAGATGCTTTTGAGAAAGCATTTTATCTATTAGCTGCTCCTGCTCAAAGGAAGGCCAACATTCCTCACAGATAACCTGTCCCCCACCAATATGGTAAGGGAAATACTTGGAATATCCGTAAGTGAAGCTTTCGGTAGTTTCTCCGCATTTTACGCAATGAGCTTCTTTCAAACACTCCTTGCAACGCGGATAGCCACCGTGCTTTTCAGCCTCAGAAGGATCAATCCGCCAACGCCCGCATGAGCAGACAGGATATTTTTGCAATGCTATATCCTGAACCCATTTGGGCAATTCTCCCCAAGTTGTATCCTTATATTCCCAAGTCATCGAGTTTGAATTAGGGTTAAAGGAAACACGAACCTTAATGGTGAGAGAGGGATTGTGGGTAATATTGGTTTTAAACTTATCCCAATTACCTCCCTCGGCGGTTACCTCAGTGGCCGGAAAAACATCAGACCCCCCAAGTTCCTCACGTTCCCCTATCTTTTCCCAAACCAAAATTCCATCGCGTACAACTTCAGTCTTGGTATGGTAGACCTCAACCTTGATTTCTTCCACATAGGAATCTTTCAAAGTTTGGCCAATAACAGGCTCGCGCTCGGTTCTGGTGGTATAATGCTCTTCCTTGGTCCCGAGATTTCGGGTTTCAACTACTCCGACTTCGCTTTCTTGCAAAAGCCAGTCAACAGCAATTGTAACCTTACTTGCCGACCCCTCACTGTTGTCTTTCCATCTTTCGATGTACTCGTCATCAGCGGGGGAACCGGTGTACATCATATTCCCGCGACGGTCTTCGCGGATTTCTTGGAGCTTTACCCGTACATTTTGACCGGGTTGAACTCCTTTCGGAAGGAAAACGATATGATACGAATTATAGGTGGCAATACATTCGCCACTTTCTTCATATCTACTTCCTTCCTTGGCTTCCAGAACCACAACAGGCGGGTCTGCCATTTTTACCTCCTTTATTTTCGTTTCAATATTTTGGACATTAGTTGCTTGGTAGCAACAATCCGTCTCCAAAATGTCAGACTGGAATTTTCGATTGGGTCCTACCTACCCTAACCTCATCCAGCCTTCCCACATTAATGAGATTTTTTGCACATCTCAGAGACGGATTATTACTTCCAAGCGTAGTGCGTAAAAACAACCCAGTTACCACAACCAAACTTACTTTGGATCCCTGAGACAAATAGTTGGGTTTTTCTTTCGATTAACCGCTACTTGCCTCAGGCGTAAGATCCGATTGCTTTGGAAACATTTCTACCCCTTACCTTTATGGTAATTTCCTAAGGTCTTGGTACAGCTTTAAAAACAGATTGGAATCTCACAAAAGCGTGATAACCTTACGATCCGCTTCCTCAGCTGTTAATTCCGATATTCTTATGACTTTGTCCGAGAACTCTTGGACTGTTTTGTCTGTGGTCTCACCCACATTCACCAGCACTGTATAGATTTTCACCTCCAGTGCCTTTTTAACGGCCAAAAGTTCTTTCAGAAACGAGTCGCTTACCGCACACATACCATCTGTGATTAGAACAATGTCGGCTTTTTTAAGACCCTCTTGCTTAATCATCTCGATGGCTTTATGCAGAGGACTCTCAAAGTCAGTTCCGCCACCAGCCCGGCTTTCAGCAATCTCTAACATCTCTCTTGCTGAAAGAACACCCTTCTTATAGGATTTTGCTTGGTGAACAGAATAATCAAACATCACCCAACCGAAGGTACGCTTTTGAATCTTTGCAAATGTAGCCATAGCTAAAATTAAAGCCTTAGCCCATTGTTGCTTAAATCCATCCATGGAACCCGATGCGTCTTCACAGACAACAACAGGACCATGTCCGAGTTTTTGACGGCTCTTCTGCCCTTTTAGTTGCAATTCCCCGCGTGCCCAACGCTTTCTAGCCGAAACCTGTAGCGCGGGATGGGTTAAAGCAACTAACTCTCGTCTAGTAGCTCGTTTGATGTCGTCGCCTGTTTCCAAATTGGCAACAGTGACACTTTCTCCACGAGCGCTAGACTTGGCTTTTCGGGCAGCTATTTTGCGGAGATTTCCCAGCATCTTGTAAAACTGTTTCAAAGCGGGATTCTTTTTCACGCGTTCGAGAATATTTTTAACTTCCTCGAAACTCTCGCGAGTTAGCTCACCTGCTTCTAACCCCCAAGCCTGAACGGTATCAAGAATATCTTGCATTTCGTCTTTAGCTTGGTTGGTCGCAGCTATTCCGATGCGAGCCAGTTCACGTTGTTTTTCAAACGCTTCCTGACTTCCTTCTGCTCCCATAAGAGATTCGGACAATTCCTCAACCTTGGATTTAGCATCTTCAGCTTGCTTTTGCAGTGCATCTGCATTGGCTTGAGCCTGCTGTGCTTGCTTAGCTAACTGATTTGCTATTTCCTTAGCTGCATCTTGTGTCATATCACCAGAACTCCCCGAAGGTTGCCCCTGTGGTTGATCATCTGATGCCTGAGTTTGTCCTTGTCCTACTTGAGAAGAAGGTTCTCCGTTTGCAGAATGATCAGAAGATTCTTGCGAACCTTCAGCACTTCCCTCGCCGGGTTGCGCTTGACCAGACTGCCCTTCCTGACCATTCCCATCGCCCTGCATAGCGGCTTGTGCCAACATTTGAGCTACCTGCGCTTGGGCCTGCGCCTGGTGCGCTTTCTGCTCTAGTTGGTTAGCATCTTGCTGGGCTTGGTTTAGCTCTTGAAGCTTTTCCTTGTCCTCTTCCGATATATGAACCAGAACGGACTCCCCCATGGATATAGTTCCCATGACGGATAAAAGCTCCTTGAGCTGAGTCTTGGCGTGAAGCTCTTGATAAGCCGATGAGGCTATTGTTTGACTCAACAGCTCTTGCCAATACCTACGGTCAGGAGATACCTCTTCCTTCACACCCGGTTCCGGAGCCCAAAGTGTATGGTAGAGATCTAATAAACTCCCTTCAATTCCCGGAAAGGACTCACGTCCTTTATTCTCCAGATCGGGAATCGCAGGAACTACTTCTCGGTGACGGAGGTGCCGTAATGCTGTGAAAGCATCGGCATTGGTCACCGCAAGATTCAATAATTCTTGCCGGGTGACCGGCTTTGGCTTTTCAGCCATTTCACCTCCTTATTTTTTTTGCCCTGTAACAACAGCAATTATGTCCTTTTTGGTATCGGACAGCTGTGTTAACAAAGCTTCGATATCAACAGCATCCTGCGCATCTGCTTCACCCTTTAGGCGTTTCAACTCTTTTTCAGCTTCTTCAGCTTGAGTTAAGGCTTCAACAGCCTTGGAGCGATTCCCGCCTAATACGGTGTCAACCGTACCACCGGGAGCCAGCAGAGCATCGATGACTTCCTGCGCCTCGTCCAGGACAGTACGGGTATAAGGAGCAAGCTTTGCCTTTAATACGGCAATTTGCCCCGGCTCATCCCACAACATCCATTCAAGGACGGACATGTCGGTCTTTGTGACTTTCGTTCGACCATTCAGCAAAGCATTTGCTTGCATCACGTCGAACAGCCGGCCAAAACGACGGTCATCGTCCCATGCCCATTGAAAATCCGAAGAGTCATCATCCAACAATTCCTCAAGAAAAGAGAGGACTGTCTCAATGATTTCCTCTGAGATCTCAACAAACGGACGAGCTTTTTTGAGCATTTTAGCTTCTTCCAAAGTCAATGTTTCAACTTTTGATTCAGCTTTTTCGCCTTCGGCTGTTTCGCGGTAGCGATTCAACCGAGCCTCAACGAGCTGCTTTTTGCCAAAACGGTTCAAGCTGTTCACCTGAACACGAATTGACATCCGGCTCCAGAGCGCTTCTAACTGACTCTCAGGCTCCGGCAGTTCATTCGAAGCTGCAAGGAAAGTGAGCAGCGGATTGTGCACAACCTGCCCGTCATGACGAATATCGTCCATGTTGAACAGGTCAAATAACATCTTTAGAGCAACATCCGGAGTTTTCCAGATTTCATCTCCGAAAAAAATGTGGGCACTTGCTGCTCGACCCAACTTGTCAACTGTGGAGATTGTTTTTCCACCATCAGGTTCCTGTTTTTCACGCAGAGATGTACTCTCCACGATTAACTCCGAACCTGAAGACAACATGGGCATTAGGGCTTCGTAGAAAACGGCACCATGAATCTTGCGAATCATGGCCTTGATCGTGCCCGTCTTATCCACCCCGGGGGTACCGAGGAAGAAAGCGGGTCGACCGGACACAATGGCCAACCAGGTGGCCTTTATAATGTCATCCCGCTGAATGTGACGGCGGGAGACATCCTGGCTGATTGCCTTGACCTTTGGGGCCAAGGAGACAGCCTTTTGGAGCAATTCATTTGCATCCATTTTTTTCTCCTTTTATTTCGTTTTTCGTTTCAATATCTTGGAATTTAATCTCTATTCCAACAATCCTTTTGAAGCGATTGAAGAGATAGAACCGCCCGTTAAATGTGAGGTGAAATTTCTCTCCAAACGAAACTTCTTGCATGTCAGCCCATAAAGGATAGACACCAAGTTCCGTAAGATAGAAAATCACCCACAATGGGGCTACAACAACAAGATCGTCGTAACCGCCCCGCTCAAAGCGTTGCTTGATTTCCTCAGCGTTCTTGAAAGGGTTTACATCCTGACGGATTTCAACCTCTCCAAAGAGACGCTCAAGTTCAGCAGCCTGAAAAGGAAGCGGCTCGTGACGCGAGAGCCAAAGAATCTTCTTCATTTGAAGCTCTCTTCAAGTTCTGCAACTTTCTCGTGGAAAGCTGCATCACCATCGTCCCGACGAATAATAGCCAACCAACGGGTCCCTTTACCAAAACCCAAGGCACTCACCTGATCACCATATCTTAAATAGTGGTGCATCTGTGCATCCTTGATGGCTCGGGAAGGTGACTTCGATTCAGCGATTTTTACCGCTTTCTCTAAGTCCTGTTGGTCAGCTTTTCCCGCTTGCTTTAGAAGCAGCAGGAATCGGACACCTGTTTGAGCGTCCATTTAGACCTCCTTTTTTTCTTTTTTTGGATTTGGATAATTTGAGACTTTCGCCTCCAAAAAACTTCCCCTAATAAGAAAGTTTTATGGAGAATAAAGTCTTAAGAATTTTTAATAATATTCAAACTTCTGTGTTTTGACCAAATAAAAAGTAATTTCTAAAATTATACTATTATTGATTAATAATATTACTCTTTTAATATATATTACCTATATTAACAGTTAATAATAATCTACGGGAAAACCAGAAATTTAGAGATTTGGGGCAGAAATTCTTTTAGCCATATTTAACCTCCTTATGGTATGGGCGGATAGCCCGATTGTCATTCCCCTTAGCGGGGATTTATGTTTTCAAGAGGCAAAAACTATCCTCTTCAAATCCTCCAAATTTTGAAAGACTTGATGAGATGGCTGACAAGTAAGATTCGCTAAAAAGCGGGGTTCTTAAGTGTCAGCCAAATGATTGCTTTTTCCATTTGTTCAAAAAAATGAACTGTGCGTATGGATACACAGAGGCGGATCTGCTTCCACGTGGCTCACGTGTGTGATTTTTTTCTTCAAAATATAATTTGAAGGAGCGTTTGCTCTTTTTTGTCGGAAATCTACCCGTGATACTAACCGACAACCAATTTGATTTTAATTGGATTTGTTTTTGAAAGTTATTTTTTGCAACTAGACCATTTTCAGGTACTTCCCTAGTCCTTATTTAGTTTTTTCCTGAAAGACGTTAGTCGATCAGGTCGCCGGGGCGGTAGGCAGGACTGTGTGATACAGCCACCACATACTTAGCGAGCTTCGGATCGAAGCACGCCACCACCTCGTAGAGGTGTGCGATAGCGTGGCATATTGCCATAGCTACCGGCAATGAGGCAGGCCCATTTACCTTTACGACTGACCCCCCAGTCAAATCCCCGGATTCTTTCATAGTCTCCAGGGTAGAAAATACTTCGGCGACTATCTGATCGTTCTGCGCCGGGTCGCCGAACCCGACTTTTAAGATATCACCCGAAAGGGTGATATTATAAAAACTAGCCATTTTTACCTCCTTATTTTTAGGTAATACGCTGAGTGGTCATGGCTATGCCATCCCAGCGAAGACTCCACCATCAGTCTTATTTGATTGATTTCAATCTGATCAGGAACAGTCAACTTGAGGTGGCCAAGTTAACTAGGTGTTGTGCCAGAGACATGACAGTAGGTCGTTCGGAATTATCCTCACCTCTTTCGAGATGGTGGATACTCCCACGAAAGATTCCATCAGGGCTTAAACCCACAACTTCATCTTCCTTACCGAAGTAGTCCGAAAACACTTCGGCGACGACCTCAAGTCCCAACTCTGCACAAAATTCACGCCATGGTTCCATTCGCTGGTCCCATGTTTCATCCTTCCAGTTTCCTGCTAGGATGATAGCGTGAGTGGCGGGAGCCATAATCATCCGATTCTCATCGGAGATACGGCCACCGACATCGACTAGGGTAAACGGAAGAGTGCAGTTTTGCACACTCTCCGCGATCCTCTGGGCAAACTCTGGAGTGAACTTTGCCTTGTAAGCGTCCTTCAACTCCTTTGCTAGCTCAGGATCATTTTGCGCGGCTTCCTGAAACCACGCCCCCTCGCCGTCCGGGCATCCCGTTATAACGTATGGGTACGGGGCACCCGGAATCCTCTTGATTGCCTGCTTTAACCCTTCTCGCAGGCAGGACTTCCCACTATGGGGAGGTCCGCAAAGAACGATCTTCATCGTTCCTCCTTTTCGGGGAAATCCCCAGGAATGTGATCCAATTCCGCAGATGCGGATAACGACCTGGATCTTGGCTAGCCGTTTTCAAAATTTTGGCGGAACCGACGGGACTCGAACCCGCAACATCTGCATCGACAGTGCAGTGCTCTAACCATTTGAGCTACGGTTCCGGATAAAAGGTTTTAGGGTCTGACTTCGACCCTTATACCTTTCCTAAACCGGCGGTCGGGCACGGCCTTTAGACCGGTCCTGTCGCCGATTGATTCCCCCGTTGGACCGGGGAACAACATTTTCTCCAGCCTCCGCAACTGCGGCAGGCAGGAGTGGATAAACGACCTTCGATTCGAATCGAACCGCATCCCCACACAAGTGGGGAGGATTTTTGCAACGGGGAACTTGACGTCCCCGATGAAAATCCAGGCATCGCGCTTTCGCGCGATAATCACCTCAACCAACGAGATTAACTCGTTGGTTTTTTTTAACCAAAATTTTGTGAACTCATCCATTTTTTTACCTCCTTATTTGGTATGGGCATGGACTGCCCTTTTTATTAAGACAGCTTTCTATCGGTGTGTCTTTTAAACCGCCTCAAAATGAGGAATAGAAACTAAAATAATTAATCCCTCTTCCCCATCTCGAATCCCTTGGGGAAGAGATCTAAGCATTTAAAATACAAAGACCTCTTCCTTACGGTTAAATGTCCAAATCCTTAAGTTATTTTCTAAATTTTCAAAGAGCTCTGCTAAAGAATTTTCATCCGGCAGCTAGTGAGGGCTAAAACCCGCACAAACTACCTGACAAAATGTATTTAATTGTGACAATTGGAAAGAATAAAAAAAGTACTCTCTTCTTTCCAAACTAAAAGCAAAGCTGTCAAAATGACACTTGTAACGGCGGGTTTACCCGACACTTTGCTTTTTTAAAATACACATCGGGCAGGATTTGAACCTACAACCTTCGGTTTTGGAGACCGCTGTTTTACCAATTGAACTACCGATGTAAAACCCAAGCGGATGACGAGAATCGAACTCGTATTTGATCGTTGGAAGCGACCTTTCTTACCATTAGAACACACCCGCGAGGCTTTGCGAATTAAGAGAATCGAACTCTTATCTGATCGTTGAAAGCGACCCATCCTACCTTTAGACGAAATTCGCGTTTTTTTAGAAATCTAAAAAATATTTTTTTAAACTCCTAATCTCAACCCTGGTTAAACTTGGCAGATCTTGTAAAAAATACAGGGCTGAGTTAGAAGACCATCAACCAAAAGCTGATGATGTACTCTCTCTTTTAGGTAGTATCCATAAACCTATTTGGTAGGATACTTTGGTAGGAGTAAACAGATTAATATTCACTACCTTTTAAAGTTCTTTAAATTTTGAACTTTTCAAAATTCTTCTTAGATTTTTTAATTTCAAATTTCTAAGAGCAATGTTTTTAAAGCAATCAATGTTATTTGGGCCACTCTCCTCGGCGAAGCGTTAGCGTAGCCGGACAGATTCCCGATTTTCTGTTAAGGCGTTAGCCTTAACCGCTGAACAATTATTTGTTGTTCAGAGAGTCTTCCTAATCTTTTGTATTAAAGGGATATACCCGGTAATAACCAATTTGGTAGGAAAAGATGTAGGCGACTATATAATTTAATGTTTAGAAAAATCTAAAATTTTAAATCTTTCTAAACAAAAATCTGTCTAAGATACCGGTGGGTCCGGTTAGTACTCTCCCCATTTAATATATTAAAAAGGTTTATGTACCTTTAAACATGGGATACAAACTGTTGTTCCGTATATCTTAGGCAAGTTTTTGTTTAGGATTTATATTGAATTAAAAAAAGCCAAGACCTGATGACATTCGTTTTTTTACGAATAATCCCCAAATCTCGGCTTTGTTTTTTTAAAAGAAAATCTTTTTTTGGTAGGCCTTTAAGATTTGGTAGGATCTTTTGCTTTCTTTCTGTGTAGTTTTAAAAGTACTCTCTTTCTTTCTTTTTTTATCTTTCTTAATCTTGAACAAACATATTGTATCTTATAGTTTATTATTTGTCAAGCACTTTGACATTTAATTAAGTTAATTTGCGCTATCTATTAATTAACTTAACAAACATATTGTATCTCATAGTTAATTATTTGTCAAGTACTTTGACATATTATATAAAATAATGTTAAATTGAGGCAATGTCTCTAATAAACGATATACTAACTGAAGCAGGTTTAGACGAAGTTGAATCTAAGACCTATATGACTCTTCTAGATAACGGCCCTCTCACAATCTTAGAATTATCAAAAAAGGGAAATCTTAAAAGAACTAATCTATATAACATACTTAACGAACTTGAAAACAAAAACTTAGTTAAAAAGGACCCTGCTTCTAAAATCAGATATATACCCAATCCCCCAGAAGAGATAAACAAACTATTCGAATACAAAGAACAACTAATATCACACGCAAAATTAAACTTTGAAATATTAATCGATAATCTAAACTCCCGTTATTACCTAAGTGAAAACAAACCACTTATTACAATAAAAGAAGGTTTAAATGGGTTGAAGTACCTCTATGACGATGTAAATAACACAGGAAAAGACATTCTTTTAATAAGATCTCATTTTGATGCAACAAGACCAGAAGTGAAAAAAATGACTGCTACACAAATTGTTTCTCAAGTAAAAAGAGGTATTAGGTCTAAGGTAATAAACCCAATAAGTGTAAGTCAAGTTCGAGAAGCCCAGAAATTATATGAAAAATATGACAGTGCGAGATTGGTTGAAGAAAGGTTTGTTTCAGAACCCAAAATGGTACTACCCTCTCAGATATTGATATACGGGAATAAAACATCTATGACCACAATCAAAGAAAGTATAATAACAACGATAATAGATAACCCGGATATTACACAGACCTTTAGAATACTCTTTTCATTTATGTGGGATTTAGCAACACCCCAACACAATGAAATTACCAAAAACTGGAAACAAGAAAATAACTAACTAATTTAAGCAATTGCTTTAAAAAATTCTTTGAAAATAACTTTTAACTTTAAAATGTCCTGTTTATATATTCAACAAAAGAATTTGCTATATTTTCAAAATGCTTAGAAGCTTCAGGATTAAAAGAACTTTCATTATGACCGCCTTCTGAATCTTGCACCAAAGATAATATTCTTCCAACCGATTCTGTAGAATAATTTACAGCCTCAAAACGTGGATCCAAAATACCCAAATCCAAAGAAACAGAAGGTGTATCACTCTCCCCCATCAGTACGTGGTAGTAACTCAAATCGAACCCAATCCTTGTAGAAACATTTGTTTTTGGATTTGTTACTTTAAAATTAATTCTTGGACCTCCGCCTTTTATTCCATCTTTTTCAATTGTATTTTTCGATCTGATACTAAC